>CANPBX010000016.1 GCA_947572385.1 uncultured Clostridia bacterium | reverse complement strand
GAGCGCCACCTTGCCAAGGTGGAGGTAGCGAGTTCGAGCCTCGTCGTCCGCTCCAGGAATGAGAAAAGACGCAACCTGTTTGGGAGCGTCTTTTCTCGAAGATGGTGACATAGCCAAGCGGTAAGGCAAAGGTCTGCAAAACCTTCATTCCCCGGTTCAAATCCGGGTGTCACCTCCAAATGTGCTGTGGATATAAATCCATGGCACTTATTTTTTTTATAGGAGGGATATAGCCATGCACCTTGAAACCGAGCGTCTTATCCTGCGGGAAATGGTGCCTAATGACTTTGACGCATTGTTCCAAATCCTGTCAGACCCAGAGACCATGCAGCACTATCCAAAGCCATTTGACGAAGAAAAAGTCAGAAGCTGGATAGAGTGGAATCGTGAGAATTACCGGGTGTTCGGGTTTGGGTTATGGGCTGTGGAACATAAAAAAATCCACGAGGTTATAGGTGATTGCGGCGTTACCATGCAGAATATCGGCGGTAAAATCAAGCCTGAAATCGGCTATCATATCCGCAAAGACCTTTGGCGCAAAGGGTATGCTAAGGAAGCTTCCGCTATGTGCCGGGACTGGATATTTAAGCATACGCCATTTCAAACCGTGTACTCCTATATGAAGTATACAAATGTGGGCTCGTACTCCACAGCTATTGCTAATGGAATGTACCTTGTAGACGAATTTGAGGACGATACTAGCACAATCACAAAAGTGTATGCAATTACGCGCCGCCAGTGGCTTGAGCTTCAAGAAGGGTGAGGTGACGTCGTTGTATTGGGGCATACCTACGCTTATTGAACTGCCGGGCCTAGAGGAATCCGCGAGGCTTTGCAGAGAACTCGGTTTTAGTTTTGTAGAGCTAAATATGAACCTGCCGGAATATCAGAAGTTAGATGTACCGCTGTTGCAGTCAGTGGCTGAGAGATACAGTATTTATTTCACAATACATCTGGACGAAAACATGGATATGTGCGACTTCAATCCCAGGGTTGCTGAAGCATATATACAGACAATGCTCGATGCTGTGCGCTCAGCGAAGGAACTGGGTGTGCCGGTACTCAACATGCACCTCTCAAGTGGCGTGTATTTTACTCTGCCGGATAAAAAAGCTTATCTCTATAATATGAACCGAGAGCATTTTTTTGGGAAAATCAGGGAGGCCATTGCCATGTGCGAGGAGGCCGCTGAAGGGGCTGTCACAGTCTGTATTGAAAATACTGGTGTTTTTGCATTGCCGTTCCTAAAGGAAGCTGTAGAATTGTTTCTGCAAAGTCCCTCTTTTGGTCTGACTTTTGATATCGGTCACGACCACAGCGCCGGTGGGGTAGATAAGTCCCTTATTATGGAGCACGAGGATAAACTGCGGCATTTTCACATACATGACGCGTTGGGCAGGAAAAATCACATGATCCTGGGCACAGGAGAACTCGACCTAGCGTGGTATATCAGGTTAGCCGAGCGCAACAACTGCCGGTCTGTGCTTGAAGTCAAGACTGCACAAGCGCTGCGAGAATCAGCAGAATGGCTGCGAAAGCATAAATTTATCTAAAATAGAAAGACCGGTCATGCGTAGTTACACACTTGACCGGTCTTTCTATCTTTTCTCAAAGACCTTCTGCCAGCTGCATGGCGTACCTGACCGAAGCCATTGCATCCTGCCCATAGAAATCCGCGCCTATCATATCTGCATACTCCTGTGTGAGCACCGCGCCTCCTACCATTATCTTGACCTCAGGAACATCACTGTGCAGCAACTCGATCGTTTCCCTCATGCTTGCCACCGTTGTGGTCATTAGTGCGCTCAGGCCAACCAGTCCTGCCTTTTCTCTTTTAGCTGTCTCAACTACCGCTTCCGGCGGCACGTCCTTGCCTAAGTCTATCACATGGAAGCCATAGTTCTCCAAAAGCACCTTGACGATATTTTTTCCAATATCATGCACGTCTCCTTTAACAGTAGCAATAACAATAGTCAGTTTGCTCTGTTCAGACGCCTGACCGTCCATATGTGTCTTTATAACTTCAAAAGCAGCTTTTGCCGCGTCTGCACTCATAAGGAGCTGCGGCAGGAAAAGGACCTTTGCTTCAAAGCGCCGCCCAACATTGTCCAAGGCTGGGACGATTTCATGGTCTATCATATCCAGTCCGGTCATGGTCTTCGCCAATTCCTCTGCGGCACGAGCAGCTTTATCCTTTAAGCCCTTTTCTATGGCCTCACGGAGAGAGATTTCCGAAACGGCTACAGGTGAAGCAACTGCCTCTGTTTGTGAATATGCCTCAATGTACGCCATACAGTTCTCATCATAGCCTGAGAGGGCGCAGAATGACCTGTAGGCGCGCATCATAGGCTCAGATATGGGATTCATAATGGCAGCGTTCAGACCTGCCTGGAGGGCCATAAGGAAGAAGGCAGACGTCACGTTTTCCCTCTGCGGCAGACCGAAAGAGACATTTGAAACCCCCAGAGACGTATACACGCCCAGCTCACGGCGTATTCGGGAAAGGGCATCAAGAGTAACAAGCGCTGCATCTTGCCCGGCGCTGACCGCCATTGTAAGCGGGTCAATTATGATATCATGCCTTCCTATTCCATACTCTGCCGCTGTGTCAATAATAAGCTTCGCTGCGTCTACACGACCCTGCGCTGTCTCCGGAATGCCCTCCTCAGTGATCGTTAGTCCTATTACTACACCGCCGTATTTCATAACAAGGGGAAATATGGCCTCCATAGAGGAGTGCTTGGCTGTGACAGAGTTGACGAGAGGCTTACCGTTATATATGCGCATAGCTGCAGCCATGGTCTCAGGGTCAGAGGTGTCGATCTGCAGCGGAAGAGGGGAGATGGACTGCAATTCTGTTACGACCTCACACATAACAGAGCACTCATCTATCTCTGGCAGGCCAACGTTTACGTCAAGAATATGCGCCCCCGCATCCTGTTGGGCAATACCTTCACCCAGAATAAATGGCAGGTCATTATCGCGTAAAGCCTGTTTAAACCTCGATTTCCCTGTGGGATTTATCCGCTCACCGATAATAATGGGTTTACCACCAAACTCAACAGTCTTACTGCCCGAGGTCACTACTGTCCTATATACCTCCGGCAGAGGCTGGCAGCGAAGGCTTTTGCAAAGTTCTACGGTCTGCCGCAGATGCTCAGGCGTTGTGCCGCAGCATCCGCCTACAGCCCATGCCCCGGCCTGGAGGATCTCTTTCATATATGCGGCAAACTCCTCTGGCCCAACATCATAATAGGTGCATCCGTCTCGCTCCTTGGGGAGTCCGGCATTTGGATTGACTACCAGCGGCAGTGAAGTACAGGCACGAAGCTCCCTTATAAGTCCGAGCATTTGCTCAGGGCCAAGGCCGCAGTTCATACCGATGGCGTCTATCCCAAGACCCTCTAAAACAGCCGCCATAGCCTTGATATCTCCACCAGTTAGCAGCTTGCCATCTGCATCAAAGGTCATAGTTACAAAAACCGGGAGTGAAGTATTCTCCTTTACACCTAAAGCTGCTGCCTTAACCTCGTATATGTCGTTCATCGTCTCTATCAGCACACAATCTGCTCCCGCCTCAACGCCAGCACATGTCATTTGCCCAAAGGCCTTTACAGCGTCTTCAAACTGCAGATCTCCCATAGGAAATAGCAGTTTGCCACTAGGTCCAATATCAAGCGCCACTGTACCATAGCCCGCCTGTTGTACTGCTTGCCGCGCTAGTGAAACCCCTGTAGCTACAATTTTCTCCATTTCCATGCCGTTTTCCTGGCATTTGAACGGGTTAGCACCAAACGTATTTGTGGTGATAATATCCGCTCCAGCCTCAAGATAGGCGGTATGCACATCCACTATATCCTGTGGATGGCTCAGGTTCCAAAGTTCCGGGGCTTCGCCTGCTGCAAGCCCTTTTTCCTGTAGGACAGTGCCCATGGCGCCATCAAAAAATAAAGGCTCACGGCCCAATCTTGACATAATACTACTCATCTATTCGCTCCCTTTCCTAAAAGGACAATTTTTCGTTGTACAGGTCATACATTTATTAATATGACATTGTTTTGAATCTTTCGACAGTCCAATAACTGCCGTGATAGACTTAAATGGAACCATCATAAAACTGTCGGTCAGTGAAACCCCAATACTTTTGGAAATCTGCAGAGCATCGAAAAGAAACCGCTGACAGTTTAGCTGAAAATCTCCATATCCGGGACTATATCGTGGGCGAAGGTATAAGCTGTGGTGTTTGGCATACTTCTCAATCTCTTGTTGGACAGTGTCGGCATAGTATTCTACATAGGCCGCTGCCACAGCTTGAGCAATAGGGAGCATCGGGAGATCTGTAAAGCTATACTTCTTTACAAGTGAGTCAACGCCCACACCAAGGGTACAGGCAAAGAGAAAGCCTTCGGTACAGCCATCCAGATGTCCAGCCAAATCCCGGCTCTCTATTTCCATACCAGCAAGGTTTACACGGCCCTCCGCGCCATTTACAACTATATCAATATGTTTATATATGTGCCTGGGCCTGGAGGCGGCGACCACCTCTTTTTCGGCCCGTTCTATCATTAAGTTCAGGGTATCGTCGCCTGCAGAAGCTCCAATGTATCGCAAAATCTCCGTACGGTTCAACATTTTGGTTACCTAATTATATGGCTAAGGTTACTGAGTATTTTTTCTGCTGTACGAGGGCGGTTCATAGTGTATAGGTGAATATACTTGACGCCGTTTGCAATTAAGTCAATAATTTGGTCTGTTGCATAGGCTATTCCAGCTTGTTCCATAGACAATGGGTCATCTGAAAACTTATCCGCAATCGTCAGAAAGCGCGTTGGCATTGTTGAACCGGAAAGCTCGATGGAACGCTTCACCTGTCTTGCGTTGATGATTGGCATAATACCTGGAACAATGGGCACAGTGATGCCTGCAGCCAACGTTTGATATAGAAACTTATAGAACAGGTTATTGTCAAAAAACATCTGGGTCGTGAGGAAATCAACTCCTGCGTCTACCTTTTCTTTTAGGTGTGCAATATCTTCGCGCTTATGGGCACACTCCACATGACCCTCAGGGTAACAAGCAGCACCTACACAGAAATCTCCGCTGTCATGGATATCACGAATAAGTTCAATAGCATAGTTATAATGTGTTGGTCCTGTAAAGCCTATTGGCTTGTCACCACGGAGAGCCATTATATTCTCAATTCCATTTTTCTTAAGATCAGTCAACTGCTCCCGAATCTGCTCACTTGTAGAGTCTATACAGGTCAGATGAGCCAGCGCGGTAGTCTGGCACTTTTTCTGGATATAAGAGGCAACCTCCACGGTTTTTTTTGACGTACTGCCTCCAGCACCGTAAGTTACACTGATGTAGTCCGCGCCAAGCTCGCTTATTTGGTCCACTACGTTAAATACCTCTGAGAAGTCGCCATCCTTTTTTGGCGGGAATATTTCGCAAGAAAAACTTATTTTGTCATGATCTAATAACTCGCTAATTTTCATTTTATTCATTCCCTCTGTGATTTTTCTTATATTATATCATGGTTTGTCTGGTTTGAAAAGAGAATACTTAATTTCTTGACGGCATATAGTCAAGTAGCTTATCATAAAAGGAGTAACCCATGAAAAGGAAATTTGGTTTCACCGTACTTTTTGCCGCGTCTATCATACTTTTTGTCATGCAGACCATGCAAGCCTTTGGAATCGTCTCCTTTCACGCTGACTTTTTTAGGAAAAAAGGGACGATTATCGTTGATGCCGGCCACGGCGGGGAGGACGGCGGCGCGGTAGCCATAAATGGGATTCTGGAAAAAGATATAAATCTGGCAATAGCGCTGGAACTGGAAAAAGACCTGAAACAGGCTAATTTTGACGTTATTATGATACGCAGCAGCGATGTCTCGGTTGGCGACCAGAACCTAGCAACTATCTCTGAGCGCAAGAGGTCTGACACAAAGTCCAGACTGCGTACTGTAGAGGACGCTGGAGAATGCATATTAATAAGTATACACCAAAATCACTTTTCTGATGGTAAATACAGCGGCGCGCAGGTCTTTTATTCTGGAGGCCATCCAGAGAGCGCTGACTTGGCCGAAGCTATACGGCAGAATATTGTCACCAGCCTGCAGCCGGAAAATAAGCGAGAAAACAAACAGGCTGACGGCAGTATATATCTTTTAAAGAACTGTCGCGTCCCTGCGGTGCTTGTGGAATGTGGATTTCTGTCCAATTTAGAGGAAACTGAAAGGCTCTGTACCGAGAGCTACCAGAAAGACATGGCAGCTGCTATTTATAATGGGCTGATAGATTACCTCCAGAATAAAGAGGAGACAGACTTGGCAAGCTAAGAGTTTTGTGGTATAATTGGGCCATCAACATTTGAGGAGCATGTAAATGGCTGGAAAAGCTAAAATAATATATCAGTGTACACAGTGCGGCTTTGAATCCCCAAAGTGGGTCGGAAAGTGTCCAGACTGCGGAGAATGGAACACAATGCTTGAGGTGACAAAGGAGCCGGTCTCACCGCAGCGCACCGCCACAGTTAGAAGCCTTGGGAATGTTTCTCAACCCACGCCTATTAATGAGATAAGCACCACTGACGAACACCGCTACAAGACTGGGCTCTCCGAGCTGGACCGTGTGTTGGGTGGAGGCATTGTGAAAGGTTCACTGGTGCTCATCGGCGGCGACCCTGGTATCGGCAAGTCCACAATACTGCTGCAGATATGCGAGTATCTCGGGCGAGCGCTACGGATAATGTATGTTTCCGGCGAGGAATCGGCAAGGCAGATAAAACTTAGGGCTACTAGATTGGGTGTGCATAGTCCCAACCTAAAGGTGCTCACTGAGACCGACGTACAGTATGTGGTGGAGCAAATACGCAATGAGAAGCCTGATTTGGTGATGGTGGATTCTATACAGACCATGAACCACACGGAGCTGACCTCATCACCAGGCAGTGTTACCCAGGTGCGGGAGTGCACAAACACCATGATGCGCTGTGCAAAGACACTTGATATACCGGTAATTATCGTGGGCCACGTTAATAAAGACGGCGCGATAGCCGGACCTAAGGTCCTTGAACATATTGTAGATGCTGTACTGCTGTTTGAGGGTGACCGCCAGATGACTTACCGTATACTTCGGGCGGTAAAAAACCGTTATGGCTCCACCAACGAGATAGGTGTATTTGACATGGGCGACCACGGCCTGCGGCAGGTTGAGAATCCCTCCATGGTGATGCTCTCCGGCAGGCCGCAGGATTCCTCCGGCACGTGTGTCACAGCTGTTATGGAGGGTACCCGTCCGCTGCTTGCAGAGATACAGGGTCTTGCTACAACCTCAGGCTTTGGCACACCCAGGCGCATGTCCACAGGCTTCGACCATAACCGTCTGGCACTGATACTTGCTGTACTTGAGAAACGCGCGGGATACTATTTTTCCAATCTTGATACTTATGTGAATATTATCGGCGGACTTCGGCTGGACGAGCCCGCGGTAGATATGGCTGTGGCAATGGCCCTGATTTCCAGCCTAAAAGATGTGCCAATTCGCGAGGATACTGTTGTGTTTGGCGAGATAGGGCTTGCCGGAGAGCTGCGAAGCATTAGCCATAGTGATTTGCGCATTACTGAGGCCGGCAGGCTTGGATTTACCCGGTGTATCCTGCCTTATCATGGATTGAAAAACCTGGCGGGGAAGACCTTTGACGGCATCGAAGTGATTGGCGCGAAAAACATTCGTCAGGCGTTTGAAGCGGCGATATGAGCAAAAATATACTGTCAAGCCGCCTGCCTGACAGATCGGCCAAGCTTATGCTTGTATCGGGAGAGTATACTGAACTTAGTGAGCGCCTAAGTAAGCTGGGAATAAAAACTGTTACAACCACAGCAGACGATCGTTTGCCTGGGCCCGTACAGTGGCATCCCGATATGCAGGTATGTATTATCGGCGGCAAGGCTATTGTTTTGAGAGATAGCTGTTTACATAATGCGCTAACCAGATATGATATACCTGTTGTCCAAACGTTCGGATCACCAGCTCATGTATATCCGGGTGATGTTTTATGTAATTCGCTTGCCTGGAATGGGTATGTTTTGGGAAATTTCAAGACAGCGGATGTAACGATCAGACAGGCCGCAGAGAAAATAAAGGCCGCTTGGCTAGATGTGAAGCAGGGCTATGCAGCGTGTGCTACAGCTCTAGTTGATGAAAATTCAGCTATAACAGCTGATGAGGGGATAGCCAAAAGTTTGGAAAAAAACAGGATGAATGTACTGCGGATACATTCAGGGGATATCCTGCTTCCCGGATATCCCTATGGATTTATCGGCGGCTGTTGTGGTAAGTTAGCACCTGATGTAATGGCGTTTGCTGGTAAACTTGACAGCCACAGAGACAGCGAGCATATCAGAACCTTTTTGAAAATACGTGGTATAAAAGCTATTGAACTGATGGATGGGGAATTGTTGGATGTTGGCGGCTTGGTTGCTTTGTGCTGAAATTTTGTTCGATAAAAAAGGAGCTTATTGGTCATGAAAAATCCATGGATCGATATACCTCTGGAAATATATGAATCTCATATGAGTTTATCTGCTGTGGCTCAGCTTCAGGTGCTGAACGATATCATGCGGGAGCAGGTGAAGGCATCCCCGGAAGCCGAGAGTATTGCAGTTTTGGGCATTGCTGGTGGTAATGGATTAGAACACTGTTTAGAGCGATTTAAGCTTGTTTAATGGCATCGACATAAATCAGGCTTATTTAGAAGTGTGTACAAAGCGGTTTTGTTGGACTATAGGCAAGTCGCTGCGGCTGATTGAGACAGATTTGTCCAAGCCTGAGTCCGTGATACCACAGACCGATTTGATTATAGCTAACCTGCTGATCGAATACGTCGGCATCAAGACATTTTGTAAAAAGGCTGCAGTGGCACAGACTCAGTATGTTTCGTGTGTGATACAAGATCCAGACCGCAAACAGAGTTTTGTGTCAGAGTCGCCATATCAGTCAGCGTTTCATGGTATTGGAAAACTGCATCAAGATGTGGACGAGACGAAGCTGACTGATGAAATGGCATTGTATCGCTACACACAGGTGTACAGAGAAAGCTATGATATGCCCAATAGTAAGAGGTTTGTTCGGCTGGATTATGGTCTGGAAGGCAAGGGATAAAAATATAGGCGATTATACAAAATGAATATTTTGTATAATTGAGGGGAGGTCAAAAAGCCATATATGAGCTTTTCAATAAAAAATGAGATGTCCGCCATCGTACAGCAGTACGCCATGTACCTCCGGAATATAAAAGGTTTATCTGCTAAGACTGTAGATAACTACTGTATGGACCTTAGGACATTCTTCAGATTCTTAAAACATTACCAGAGCATTGTCCCAAAATCCACACCACTAAATGAAATCACAGTGCAGGATATCGATTTGGAATTTATCAAAAGCGTTACTACCAACGACATATTTGAGTTTATGAATTATGTAGCTGATGAACGCAGCAATATGAGCTCTACCCGCCAGCGGAAATCATCGTCATTAAAATCCTTCTTCAACTACCTGACTATCCATGAGAAGCTGCTGACAGTAAACCCTACAGAAAATCTAACGCCTCCAAAGTCAAAGAAGGCTTTGCCGCACTTTCTTTCTCTCGAACAAAGTATCGAACTCATAAACGCCGTAGACGGCCCGGACCAGGAGCGCGACCGTTGCATGCTCACACTGTTCCTCAATTGCGGTATGCGTCTTTCTGAACTTGTGAGCATAAATATAAGCGATGTGCTGCGTAATAATAACACTATGCGCATACTTGGTAAAGGAAATAAAGAGCGTATAGTCTATCTGAATCGGGCCTGTCTGGACGCTATTGACGACTATCTCGCTGTTCGGCCAAAGGATGGCGTGATAGACCGAAATGCACTGTTCCTCAGCAGCCGCAAACAGCGTATCAGCCCCAAGACAGTGCAGTTTATCGTAAAAAAATATCTTGAGAAGATCGGCCTAGGTGGTCCGGGATATTCCGTGCATAAACTGAGGCATACTGCCGCAACGCTAATGTACCGGTACGGAGATGTAGACATCCGGGTGTTACAAGATATTCTGGGCCATGAAAACCTGGGCACTACAGAAATATATACCCACACATCCGATAAGCAGATGGAGGCTGCGGTCAACGCAAATCCTCTTGCAAATATGAATCCGCCAAAGAAAAAGCAAAAGAAAGCTGTGCCGGATGAAGAAACATGATATATAATAAAAAGCCCGGAGAGGTCTCCCCTCTCCGGGCTTTTTATTATATTATGCAAGTTCCTTTGTTTGCAGTTAGTCCTGATGTCCGTCTTTCATCTCAGACTTCTTTATCAGCCGTCCATTTACATAGACATACTTATCCTCATCTTCATCCTCCTCTGAGGACTGCGAGAACAGGCCTGGAAACTCCTCCTCAACAGTAGTAGAGGGCTTGTCCACCTCACTGTTCTCCATGCGCTTGGCCGCCTGTATCATATAGCGGTCAATAACAGGGTACACGGCAAAGCTTACCAGGTATGATACAAAGGAGAAAACTAAGAACAAGAGCAGTAATACATACACCAGCAAGGTTATATTAAGCAAAGGGATGTTCAGGAAAGCAAACAGCATTAAGCATAAGATCACGGTAACAAGGAGGTTCCTGCCGAAGCCAGCTACGGTGAAAATCATAGCATTCTTGTATGCGTGGGTGAATTTTAGATCAAAGGTCACAAACATTATTGGCAGATAATACTGAGCGAACAGAAACACCACAGCCACCATTATGCACAGCCACAACGGAATGTAGTATATCCATCCGGAGGATGACATGCCATAATAATACAAAATCGCAAAGGTCAGCAAAGTGAATACCAGATAACAGATAGCACCATTTAGCAAAAAGTATTTCCAGTTGCCCTTAACGGCATCCCAGAAATCAGACCAGACAAAGGCGTGCTCCTCCCTGGCAAAGTTCCTCGTCACAAAGGCAAGGCCTGCCGTAAATGGCGAGAGGAGTATCAGCGGCAGCGGTACCACGAATGAAGCCCAGGCATCTACCTCAAATACGTTGGCTATTATAACCATATAGTGTGTGGGTGCCATATATATGGCTATCATTAAGACGAAAGCCACTATTGTGGGAAGGATAAATATAAGGTTAAGCTGTACAAGCTTTGAAAATTTCCGGGCAAAAATTTCAAAAAAGCGGATAGGCGCAGCCTTAGGAGGCTCGTCCTTACTTACACCCGGTCCAGGCTTGTCATAATTCCCAAATCCAAAAAGGCCCAAAAAATCAGCTCCTAACTATACATTGTATTTGTTTAACCCAATTTTGCCTTGGGATGGCAGTCACGGTATACCTGCTGAACATGGTTGTCCAGCAGCTGCACGTACACCTGAGTAGACGAAATATCAGCATGTCCCATCATGGCCTGAATATCTTTAACCGATGCTCCATTCTCCAAAAGGTGCAGCGCGAATGAGTGACGGATGGTGTGCGGCGTTATTTCCTTGGTAATGCCGGCCTCCACAGCGTAGCTTTTGACGATTTTCCAGAAGCCCTGGCGGGTAAGACGACCACCGTTAAGATTTACAAATAATGCACCGCCGCCGCCCGGACCGGCAATCAGTCCGCGCATACGGTAGATATAGTCAGATACAGATACCACCGCCGATGGGTATACCGGTATGGTACGCACCCCCTTGTTTCCCCGGCAATAAAGGACTCCGGAGCGCAGGTTAATATCTTCAATATCTAAATTTATCAGCTCTGAAGCCCTGATACCGGTAGCATAGAGCAGTTCAAGCATAGCCTTATCCCTGCATCCCTTCGGCTCGGTGGTATCCGGTTGTGCCAGCAACAGCTCGATCTCGTCGCCCTGTAGAACCTGAGGCAGTTTCTTCTCTGTCTTGCCTATCCTAATGCCTCTTGCAGGGTTAGAGTCCACCAAATCTTTATAAATGAGAAATTTATAGAAACACCTGACAGATGCCAAATTTCGGGAAATGGTCGTTGGAGAGCGGTTCATCTCCTGAAGATGGTCCACAAATCCCTGGACATCCCTCTCATCAGCCTTTAACGGAGTGATGTCGATCTTTGAAAGATATGATAGGTAATTCATGGTATCCCGCAGATACGATTCACGGGTATTCACTGAGTTAGGTTTTTCCCTAGACAGAAACTCGCTGAACATTGAGTAATAATCTTGCATCAATTTAAACACCTTCCTCATTTACAAATCCGGCCTGGCTAAATCATTCCATAAATAGAGGCCAACAATCCACCGACAACGGACACCGCCACCAAAAAGCTAATAAAACACATAAAATCCTTAAAGTAGAGCTGAAAATCCAAAGTCTCTTGGCACATTGAAAATCCCGCCCTGGCAAGGCCACCGGAAAAAACAAACGCTCTAGTTGCAAAGAGAATCAAGAGAAGTGAGACCGCAGCCGCTGCAGGAGTAAAGCAGACGGCTGAACGCCATAACTCTGCGAGACTCTTGCCGTCAAGTAGAAAGAGCACGCTCACAGCCACAGATGCCCCTTTACAGAACATAAGCACCGGTATACCAAAAGCTCCAAAAGCCGTAACACCCAGCAGGAACACACCAATTAGGCTAATCAATCCGTTCAGCAGTACAGACGAAAAACATGGCAAAAAGCTTGAGCCAAGGAGTGGAATACCCGAGAAAAACAGCGGCATTATTATCCTATCGCCTAGCAAGCTAAACACCTTTACAGCGATCCCAGCTATAGTGATACCACAAATGAAACTCACGCTGAGTAGTAAAAACACAGGACGAACCGAAAACCGTTCCAGAAACTGCACATCAAATAAGTGATCCTCTTTTTTCATAGTGCCACTCCTTCCTTTGTTAAAATGACTATGTCTTGAGAATACAGTTTATTCTCAGAAGAAGGGCAAAATGAAAAAGTATTCAAAATTTATTAGCAACCTAGGTTTACAGGGGTTATCGGTATATTCATCATTTGCACCTATCACGTCGTGGCGCACGGCGTGTTTTCAACAACTCATGTTAAAATGTTGAGATCACAGCTGGATACCAGCATAAATCTTACGGCTTGTCCCTGTATATACTACTATAATACAAATGGAAGGATTTTGCAAGAGGAAAACGAATATTTTTACCTTTTCACTGCAATCTCTCGCTCTTTATGTTAATTTCATTATGTAAACCAATGCATACCGAGCTTCGATTATTATGGTAACTCGCCAAAAATGAGCGTGTATACTTATTCTGTCACCAAAAACAGCTATTATTTATACTGTAAAGCTATTCTCTTTACAGCCCTCTCTCTCCCCTATCTCGAACATCAAAAGCAGCCGTAACACCTTCATCAGGTATCACGGCTGCTCTCACAAACTCGATCTTATTAAGATATCTTACTTTCCATGCGCTTGATCTCAGTAGCTATCCCTGGAAGATCATGTATAGTGACATCCCCATCCTCATTCATATCCATCGCCAGATACTGTGCCTCAGTTTCAACCTCCTGGACATCCAGATAATACAATGAAGCGAACACGATGTCAGACTCCAGCACCTTCCCATCGCCGGTGCAATCTGCCCGAATAACTATCGTGATTTCATCCCCACCACCATCGCCATACGGAAGCCTGATTTTCATCCCTGTCTTCAGCATAGCTTCATGTATAGCACCGCCGTCCTGATTGAAAGCTTCTATGCTTTGCGGGGCATAAATTTTTCTCAAATCTGATATTCTCGAGCCGCTCAACACGGAGATATATTTGCCATCATTGCCGCTCAATTCCCTAAACCTGCATCGCTCAATTATCTTGCCTACCTCATCGTTCCCGCCAGGTGTAGGTTCGGGGCTTTCTTCCGGTTCATTGCTGGGCTCAGGCTCACTGCTGCTCTCGGGTTCTGAGCTTGGTAGATCTTCCTCACCATTACTCGGGGTTGGCTCATCCGTTGGTTCTGGGCTGGGCTCCTCAGTCTCGCTCGGATTATCTGTTGGCTCAGGTGTCGGCTCAGGCTCACTACCCAGTTCACGGAATATAAGCCTTGTCAGGCATAACATTTCGTCTTTAATTATGAGCGCATAGTCCTCTACTATCCCGCAGACATAACCCTCGGTGCTAGCTGTTTCGACCTCAATGACTTCTTCACCAGACCAGTCGTACTTGTGAACCACACCGGAACTGTCTGCTGCGAGCAGGTAGCTGTCTGTCCCTAGACAGGCGAGAGGATTCAGTACATCAATGTCAACTGCTGCCTGCTCAATGCTCCCGTCTCTAATTCTCACTATCATTCCTGCTTCATCTATATATACATCATCCCCCACCAGTTTGCTTGGGCAAGGTGCGTCTAGGAACAGTTCACTGCCATCCATATCACTGCCTCTCCAGCGATACAAAACTCCATCAGTGTACATATAGACCCAGCCGCCTTGTGTTGAGTCAAGAAATTCAACGTCCGAAATCCCTGTTTCCTCCGGCTCTGAGAGCGATTCACACTGCCACAGCTCTCCGTTTGATGAAAGTATATATATTATGTACTCATGTGTACCCTGCTCAGTACCTGTATTGGAAAAGACCAGCTTGTCACTCTCCTCTGGAAATAGCCCATGCATATCCACTTTGAGATTTTGCAAGTGTGATTCCAAAGAATAGAGCGACGTATTAAAACTCATTTCATCGCACTGCCCAATTCCCAAAGTGCCACCATCCAGGAAAAATGCCCTGCCATCTTCTACAACCTCTACGGTAGTCAGCTTGCCGTCCGTACTAGAACTATCCTTATAGTACGCAAGCAACTTGCCGGAATCCTCTAAAAGCATCACAATATTATTTTCATATCTGCCGAACACCCGAAGCTCCACATCATCGCCTATAACCTGTACCGGCACCTCGTTATTGCCTCCGGCAATGAGAATAATGCTGAGAGCAAAAATCAGTGCTAAAATAAGAAATATTCTCCACTTACCCAGCCATGTAAAACATGCTTGTTTTCTTCTATGCTTCATGCTAAACCCCCACAATATTTCTACATACTACCCAAAGCTACAATCTACTATATATTGTATACTAACCCATCTCCATATTCAATAAGCTATCTAACTAAAATTCACCTTATAGATTTGTGAAAATAGACAAAAAAGAAAAGCAGAAGCCTAGATCATAGAGCTCTCTGCTTTTCAATTCAAATATCTTTATTGCAGAATAGATACGGCATCGCCAATAGTCTTTTCCATGGCTTCTTTACCGTACTTGTCGACCTCAGCCTTGTTTTTCTCGCCGTGGGTCAGACAGCCTGCGCCGCCGATACACCCGCCGTTACAGGCCATGCCCTCAATGAAATTTCCAGCTAAAGCGTTCTTGGATTTCTTCAGCAGGGCCATACGGCAGGCCTCGATACCATCGCATGGTACCGCCTTCAAGTCAAACTCAATTCCTTGTTCCTTCATCGCCTGTGCCACAGCGTCAGACACACCGCCAGAGCGGGCAAAGATACGGCCATAGTAGGAGGCGTTGTCCAGCACGTCCTCCTCAAGGGTCGTAATATCCATATCCATGCTGTCGAACAGGGCCTGAAGTTCCTCGAAAGTAAGTACCGCATCAATAAGCGGGCGCACACGCTCCTGCCTGGCCTCGGCCTTTTTAGCTGTGCACGGACCAATAAACACCACCTTGCCGGTTGGGTCGGTCTTCTTCAGATACTCCGCCAGTGCTGCCATTGGCGACAGGTTATGAGAAATATTCTCCTTTAGCTCCGGGAACGCCGACTTGACGTACGACACAAACGCCGGACAGCATGAGCTCGTCAGGAATCCTTTCTCCGCCAACTCCCGAGATTCGCTCATAGCCACCATATCGGCGCCCAGCGCCGCCTCAATTACGGTGAAGAAGCCCATCTTCTTTAGCCCTGTAATAACCTGTCCCAGGTTCGCATAGACAAACTGACTGGAGATCGACGGCGCAACCACCGCGTACACCTTATAGTTCTTATTGTCCTCGCTCTTTTTCAGCATATCGATTACGTTGAGCATAAAGGACTTGTCCGTCACCGCACCGAACGGGCACTGATACACGCATGCACCGCACTGTATGCACTTCTCATCGTCGATAGCCGCCGCATTGTTCTCATTGATAGAGATAGCCTTGACCTTGCATGCCACCTGACACGGGCGCTTGCGGTCAACAATAGCCGAATAGGGGCAGACCTTCGCGCACTGTCCGCACTCAACACACTTACTCTTATCGATATGGGCCACGTGGTTATGGTCGAAGGAGATAGCACCCCTGCGGCATACATCCTCGCAGCGGTGCGCAAGGCAGCCGCGGCATGAATCTGTGACCTCGTAACCTGCGGCAGGACACTCATCACAGGCTATGTCTATTACCTCTATAATATTGGGATTATCCGCATGGCCGCCCATTGCCATCTTGACTCGCTCAGCCAAAATCGCGCGCTCCTTATAGACACAGCAGCGCATTGTAGGCTCCTTACCGGGAACGATGATTTTTGGTATGTCCATCATCCCCTCCAGCAGCCGGTCCTCCCAAGCCATCCGGGCCGTCTCCCGTAGGACTTTATATTTCAGGTACTGTACCTTGGTGTCAAACCTTTTCAGTTGATTTGGTTGGTTCACTTGGCACCCTCCTTAAAAATAGCTTACCTTTACCCTTTTGCCCATCTGCCGCAGGCAATCTACCAGTTCCTCAGCAAGACTCATTTTGATGCTGAAGGTTATTGGCAGGTCAGGGTTCTGGTGGGCCGGGTTTATTGCCCGTCCCACAAAGAAGTTTATGTCTGTAGCCTCCTCAAACAGGAAGCGGCTTATGAGAGCAGCGCCGTCCCGCTTCATGCCCCAGTCCTCATACCTGTCGTTGTCCTTTAGGTAGTCCTTGGCATACTCAAGCACTCTGGCTATAGTTATAACGCCCTCAGTTACCAGATCCACTCCCTCCAGCTCTGCAGTGGGCGGCAGGTCTGAGCCCTCAAAGTTGAGGCTTGGCTTCAGCGGCTTGCGCAGGAACTGTGATGCTATAGTAGAGGTGGTACCGCCGCAGATGATATGCTTGCCCTCCTTGGAGAAGAACAAGCTCATCATCCTGTCACAGTCGTCGCGGTTGGAAGGCGGTCCAAACAGCAGGTTCATGGGTTCGCGCTTGCGGATGCGCACTACGCACGAGGTAACATCATCCTTTGGCTCCCCCCCATACAGCTTATAGCACTCGTCTACCAGCATAGTTGAAAGGGTCTTTGCCGTATATCCGGCAAGGATGATGGTCTCCATAAAGCTAGTGATATCCTCAATGGCCCATCCGAAATTGTACTCTATTCCGATTCCAGCATGTGGGCATCCATCGCTCATGGCAATAAAAGCGTCGTTCTCCCTTAAAGGTATGGACGACTTGAATATCTGCTTGCCGCCTATGTTCATCTCAGTCTTGGGATAGTCGTAGTTCACCCCATCCCTTAACAGTATAACGTGTGGGTTATCATACTGTATCAGCTCGGCAGTCTGATTGTTCAAAAGGTGTATTATAGTAAAAGTAGAGTAGGCTACACCATGCTCCGAGCTGACCGGCAGTGTCGCCGCCACCGCAGAGACACACTCCTCCAGGGGCATACCTGCTGCCATCATTGTAGAGATTATCTTTGATGTAAGCGTGGAGAGAATGCTGGCCTTCACGCCGCTGCCAAGGCCGTCTGCCAGCACCACAACGGTGGAGTTGTCTCCCTGCTCTATCACATCCACATGGTCGCCGCATAGCTGCTCGCCATAGTGGTTGATGCTCTTATACCCGATATCAGCACAAAGGTCATTCATCAGTGATTGACTCCTTCAGCTTTGTCAGCGCAATCTTTGTCTCGGCAGCTGTCTCGCCCAGCAGACTTGCAATATCCTGGACAATGCGCATTTGCTTCTCTACCACCTTGTCGGCGACCTCCACCGTCTGCCGGCTGATGCTTTCTTTCTTTTCCTTATCAAGCTGCTCATCAGTTATGTCGCGCATAATCCCAATAAGCAGATGCAGGTCGCGATCATAGACTACCGACTGCTCAACATAGCACTTATATTCGGCCAGATATACCTTTTCATCGCGCACATCCCGTTTGGAATTCAGCACGTTTAGGAACACAGTGGGGTCAAGTATCCTCACCACCGGCTCACCCAGCACATCTGATGCAGAGCGTATGTTCATTATCTTCCTGGCCTTATTGTTTATCTGCTGTACTTCCAAATCCTCGTTGAGCACAATGAGGCCATTCGGGGTATTGTTGACTATGGCATCAGAGAAGCCCTCAGCTTTATCCTTCAGGAAGGGCAGGCACATGGATATCTCAGCCTTACCTTGGCATACAGCAATAGCCTTCTCACGGCAGGTGTTATAGCCGCAGGAGCCACAGTTCAACTCCTGAGACGGCTTGAACTTACCCATCTGGCGCAGGGCGGTATTTATCTCTGCCTCGGTTGGCATACGGTTTTGCATCTCAAGATATGCAAACTGCTTGCGCATTGACTTTGGTTCAGGCTGCCTGACCTCAAAGTCCCTCTCCCCGGCATAGCCAGACACCGCAACATAATCCCTTACAGGCGAATGCCTCTCCATCACAGGGCCGCCAATGCAGCTGCCGGCGCAGACTGACATTTCAATAAAGCAGTTATGCAGCTTGCCGTCTGTAATGTCCTTCAGCGCCGCAATACAGTTTTCCGCGCCGTCCAACGCCAGGTAAGCATAGCCAGGAGCATTAAGCTCCATTGTCTTTAGGATGCCGCCTGTGGTCGGGAAAAAGCGCGCACGGCTGCACTCCTCTGAATCTACCTCCTGCTCCAGCTTGATGCCTGCGGAATCGAGCCACTGGCTCAGCTCCTCAAAGGTAAGCACACTGTCCACAATGCCTTCATAGCGGGCAGCCTCGTCCTTTTTGGCGACGCAAGGCCCGATAAAGACAGTCTTTGCATTGGGAATGCGGCGCTTAATGTCCTTGCAGTGGGCCATCATGGGGGAATCAATGTCAGCCAGGAACTCTAAGGCCGCAGGGAAATGCTTTTGGATAAGCAGGTTTACCGAGTGGCAGCAGGAGCTGATAACCACATCACGCTTATCCTCTTTGAGCATTCGGTCATACTCGGTTTTGACCATAGTTGCGCCCAGGGCGGTCTCCTCTACATCGAAGAAGCCCAGCTGCTTTAAGGCCTTTCTCATAGACCCAATGCCCACACCGGGGAAATTGGCTATAAATGACGGAGCGAGACTGACTATCACAGGGTCACCGCTCTGCATAAAGACCTTTACCTTCTCGGTCTCATCCACTATCTCCTTGGCGTTCTGCGGGCATACCACAAAGCACTGCCCGCAGAGGATGCATTCGTCACTGATGATATGGGCCTGGCTGCCGGAAAAGCGTATAGCTTTCACCGGGCAGTGGCGGATACATTTATAGCAGTTTTTACAGTTGGATTTTTTTAACCGCAAACAGTCCGGCATACTCCCAGTCTCCTTTCGGTTTTGATAAGTTTAGACCTTGGCTTTGATATTGGTGTTGAAGAACTCCTCAGCTGTCTCGGGAGAGACGGAGTAGAACTGGTCGTCCACTGTAACACAGACGCCCTGCTGGCATTTGCCCATGCAGAAGGTGCCGCCCAGATCCACCTTCTCCTTCAGGCCATTGTCGGCAATGAGCTGCTGAAACTGCTCGACCACCTGACGGGACCCCTTTATATGGCAGGAACTACCGATGCACACTGTAACTTTCATGACTTTGACCTCCTAAAAAATGTTGTTGGGAACTGTGTCTATATTCTAACATTTTTCTATGAATTTTGCAATGAAAAATTCTGTATATCCGCATAATTGTTATCGATAACTATTTATCGATAACTTGGGCGGCAAAACAGGGCATTCTGCTCAAAAGTTATGTTTTACCGTTTGCCTTATGCTTTAAAAACATTATAACAGCCTTTATAGCCAGTGTCATAGCTAAATTACATCAGCGTTTTCCTCAAATGAAACTTCTCACCACACCTCTTGCATTTTCATTCCAAAAGGCGTATAATAATTGCATTAACAACTATTTTCAGTTTGGGAGAGTGGGTATATTGCAGTTTATAAATGCAGAAAAAATATGTAAAGGTATGGAGCTCGGAGAAATCCCTCCCAATAGACAGATATTCCAGGACGCCGTAAATATTGCCTGGCCCTCGGTGCTGGAATCATTTTTTGTTTGTCTTGCCGGTATGGTCGATACTATCATGGTGGGCTCTCTGGGCTCATTTGCCATTGCTGCCGTCGGCCTTACAACTCAACCGAAATTCCTGGGGCTTGCCGTGTTCCTGTCTATGAATGTCGCGGTATCAGCACTGGTCGCCCGGCGCAAGGGGGCCGGTGACCGCGAGAGCGCCAACCGTATTGTGCGGATGGCTCTGCTCATCACTATCGCCCTCACTGTACTTATCAGTATGGCTTTTGTGATTTTTGCCAGCCCAATTATAAAAATGGTTGGCTCCCAAGCCGATACCCATGAATATGCTGTTGAGTACCTGCAAATTATTATGGGCGGCATGGGCTTCTCCACTATCTCACTGATGCTCAATGCCGCACAGCGCGGTGCCGGTAATACCAGAATAGCTATGCTCACTAATGTGATATCCAATACTGTCAATGTGGTTTTCAACTACTTACTTATTGGCGGCAATTTTGGCTTCCCTGCTTTAGGCGTGCGTGGGGCCGCGTTGGCTACTGTAATCGGAACTGTATGCGCCTGCTGCCTTAGCATTGCTTCTGTCCTCAGAAAAGACGGCTTTATAAACCTGCGCTCAGTGAAGGGCTGGATTGCCGACCGTATTAGTATACACTCCATGCTAAACGTGGGTTCAAGCGCTTTTGTAGAACAGCTATGCCTGCGCATCGGCTTCCTGCTGTTCTCCATGACTGTTGCCCACCTGGGCACCACTCAAATGGCTGCCCACCAGATTGGCATGAATCTTATGAGTATGTCTTTCTCTTTCGGTGACGGCCTGTCCGTAGCGTCAGTCACATTGATAGGTCAAAGCCTTGGCAGGAAGCGCCCGGATATGGCGAAGATATACGGAAACGTGTGCCAAAAGATAGGACTGCTCTGCGCCTGCCTTGTGGCTGCGGTATACTTCCTGTTTGGAAAGCAGATATTCACTCTGTTCTCTCAGGAGCAGGTCATACTAAACTATGGTGAGCAGATAATGCGCATACTCAGCGTTACCCTCTTCTTCCAGATAGAGCAGGTGGTGCTGTTCGGCTGTCTGCGCGGAGCTGGGGACACAAAGTTCACCGCCCTGGTGTCACTTATCAGCGTCACTTTCATTCGCCCCGGCATGAGCTGGCTGCTCTGCTACCCGTTGGATATCGGACTTATCGGCGCATGGCTTGGCACCTTCTGCGACCAGGTTTTGAGATTTATCCTTACCTTCCTGCGGTTCCGCAAGGGCCAGTGGACAAAGATACGTCTATAAAATATACGGAAACGGAGCTGATTTTATGTCAGACTGGAACGCCCGGCAATACTTAAAGTTCAAAAATGACCGTACCCAGCCCGCTATAGACCTGGCATCTCGCCTTAATTGCAGTGCTCCAGCAAAAGCTCTTGACGTCGGCTGCGGCCCCGGAAACAGCACCGCCGTACTGAAAGCCCGCTTTCCCAAGGCTCAGGTGATCGGTGCAGACTTCTCAGAGAACATGGTGGAGACAGCAAAAAAGGACAATCCCGAACTTGAGTTTATCCGGTGCGACATAAGCTCGGATATTGATAATTTGCCCCATGATTTTGACATTGTTTTCTCTAACGCCTGCCTGCAGTGGGTGCCCGACCATCCATCCCTTCTGCCACGGCTTATGAGCCTGCTGAAACCTGGCGGGTTTTTAGCAGTACAGATACCCATGAACTATCAGGAGCCTATTCACAGGATCATCGAGTCAACCGTATCCCATAGCCCATGGACAGATCTGATACCATATATGCGGCTGTTCCACACCCTCAGTCAGGAGCAGTATTTTGATATCCTCTCTGATATCTCGACTGACTTCACCCTTTGGCAGACTACATATCTTCACCGCCTGCCCTCCCATCAGGCGATTATGGAATGGTACAGTTCCACCGGCCTGCGACCCTATCTTGATGCTGCTGTGACCGATGCGGCAAGATGCGATTTTTATCAGGAGGTGTTCCGTCAGGTCCGAGAGGAGTACCCTGTACACAAAAACGGCGAAGTATTATTCCGTTTTCCCCGCTTCTTCTTCATCGCAGAAAAATAAGAAATCTCCGGGACGCTTGATGCAGCGATCCCGGAGATTTTTTATTCTAGTCTCCGAACAAATCTCTTAACTTAGAGAAAAATGTCTTGCGCTTCTGGTAATTCTTATCGTCAGTATTATTGTCCAGCTCCGATAGTATCTCCTTCTGTCGCTTGTTAAGGTTTTTAGGTACCTCGACTGTGACCTGCACATACTGGTCGCCTCTGGCCCTAGAGCGAAGGCTCTGTATGCCCTTCCCTTTTAACCTAAACACATCTCCCGGCTGTGTCCCTTCATGGACATGGTAACTGACTTTGCCATCCAGGGTTGGCACCTCTACGTCTGCGCCAAGTGCCGCCTGGGTGAAGGTTATGGGCATTTCACACCAGACATCATTTCCTCGCCGCTTGTAGATAGGGTGCGGCCTCACATTGATATACACATGAAGGTCGCCGCTAGGCCCGCCGTTAGCCCCGGCGTTGCCGTGGCCGCTTACATTCAACACCTGCTCGTCATCAATACCGGCGGGGACCGTAACCTCAATAGTCTTCCTTCTGCGGACCCTGCCCTTGCCGTCGCATACATGGCAGGGCTTCTCTATCAGCTTGCCTGTGCCGTGGCAGCGGTCACAGGATTGGGTAGACTGGACAACGCCAAAGGGCGTGCGCTGGCTGACGCGAACCTGTCCCGTGCCATTGCAGTTTGGACAGGTTTTTGGTGTTGTACCAGCTTCAGCTCCGGTGCCATGGCAGTCAGAACAGACCTCTATCTGCTGGTATTCCACATTCTTCTTACAGCCCTTGGCGGCTTCCTCAAAGTCTATGGCAAGGTTTGCCTGGGCGTCGGAGCCCTGGCGCGGCGCATTTGGGTTAGCTCTGCGAGAACTGCCGCCAAAACCTCCTCCAAAAAAGCTGTCGAATATATCCGTAAAGTCGAAGCCACCCTGGAATGGATTGCCCCCTCCTGCACCGCCTCCGAAGTTCGGGTCTACTCCGGCATGACCGAACTGGTCATATCGGGACCTTTTATTGCTGTCGGAAAGCACCTCATACGCCTCATTGACCTCTTTGAACTTTGTCTCGGCAGTTTTATCTCCGGGATTCAGGTCCGGGTGATACTGCTTTGCCATCTTTCGGTAAGCTTTCTTTATATCATCCTCTGAGGCCGACTTCTGGATGCCCAGCACCTCATAATAGTCTCTCTTATCCGCCACTCAAATCAACTCCTGAAAACCTCGGTTAGTTCACATCCTTGAAGTCTGCGTCGTACACGTTGCCGTCGCCGCCGGGATTGCCGCCCTGTCCAGGGTCCACAGGCCCCTGAGCGTTGGGGTCTCCCTGAGGCCCATTCTGCTGGTACAGCTTCTCGCTGACTGAGTACAACGCCTTCTGCAGCTCATCCATATTGGCCTTTATGGTGTCGACGCTGCCGTTGGTGATACTGTCACGCAGCGCGGCGACCTTAGCATTCACCTCATTCTTATCTGCCTCAGGCACCTTGTCGCCGGTATCAGAGATAAGCTTCTCCGCAGAATAGCACATGCTCTCGGCATTGTTCTTGGTATCTACTTCTTCCCTGCGCTTTTTATCCTCCTCGGCAAACTGCTCAGCGGCCTTTACAGCTGAGTCAATATCCTCTTTGCTCATATTTGAGCTGGAGCTGATAGTAATATGCTGCTCCTTGCCAGTGCCAAGGTCCTTTGCGGAGACATTCACTATGCCGTTAGCATCGATATCAAAAGTAACCTCAATCTGGGGTATACCGCGGGGAGCGGGAGCAATGCCGTCCAGCTTGAACAGCCCCAGCTGCTTATTATCCCTTGCAAACTCCCTTTCGCCCTGGAGCACATTGACCTCAACCTGGGTCTGCCCATCAGCGGCTGTAGAAAAGATCTGGCTCTTCTTAGTGGGGATAGTAGTGTTGCGGTCTATAATCTTTGTCATAACTCCGCCCATTGTCTCAACACCTAAAGAAAGCGGAGTAACGTCCAGCAACAGCAGGCCCTGGACCTCGCCGCCCAGTACGCCGGCCTGGATCGCCGCGCCAATGGCAACGCATTCATCGGGGTTAATACCCTTGAAGGGGTCCTTACCAATGAAATTCTTCACAGCTTCCTGTACAGCAGGAATGCGGGAAGATCCACCGACCAGGAGCACCTTGCTGACCTCATTTATAGACAGCCCGCTGTCCTGCAGAGCCTGACGGACAGGACCCATGGTCTGCTCCACTAAGTCGGCGGTGAGCTCGTTAAACTTAGCCCGGGTCAGCGTCATTTCCAAATGCTTGGGTCCGCTGGCATCAGCCGTGATATACGGCAGGCTTATGGTGGAGGCTGTAACACCGGACAGGTCTATTTTAGCTTTCTCTGCAGCTTCTTTAATGCGCTGCATAGCCATCTTATCATTAGTCAGTTCAACGCCCTGCTCCACCTTAAAGCTGTCAACTATCCAATTTATAATACGCTGGTCGAAGTCATCGCCGCCCAGACGGTTGTTACCGGCTGTGGCTAAAACCTCCTGCACTCCGTCACCCATTTCGATGATGGATACGTCGAAAGTTCCGCCGCCAAGGTCATACACCATGACCTTCTGGTCGTTATCCTTATCCACACCATAGGACAGTGCTGCAGCGGTAGGCTCATTGATTATACGCTTGACTTCCAGTCCTGCAATCTTGCCAGCGTCCTTAGTTGCCTGGCGCTGGGCGTCGGTAAAGTAGGCAGGCACAGTAATGACCGCGCTGGTAACTGTGTCGCCCAAGTAGGCCTCCGCATCTGCCTTCAGCTTCTGGAGGACCATAGCGCTTATCTCCTGGGGGGTATAGTTCTTGCCGTCAATGCTTACCTTATAGGATGAGCCCATCTCACGCTTAATGGAGGATATGGTACGGTCCGGGTTGGTGATAGCCTGGCGCTTCGCCACCTGGCCCACCATACGCTCACCGGTCTTGCTGAATGCTACAACAGATGGGGTAGTACGGGCACCCTCAGCGTTGGCGATGACAACGGGCTCGCCACCCTCAATAACTGCAACACATGAGTTGGTAGTGCCTAAGTCGATACCGATAGTCTTTGCCATGATAAATTACCTCTCTTAATAAAATTTTCAATTTATTTCATATATCCTGTAATAACCTTTATAGCTTTAGTTCGCCACCTGCACCATCGCGTGGCGCACCATTCGGTCTCCCAGCATATAACCCTTCTGGTACACCTGGGAAATAACATTTTCCCCCATACTCTCATCTTCGATGTGGGCAATAGCGTTGCAGCGGTTTGGGTCAAAGGCCTCCCCTATCTGCCCCACGGCAGTGATACCAAGCCTTTCAAAAGCCGCATCTATCTGAGACTGAATCATCTCCACGCCCTTACGCATATCCTCAGCAGACGCGTTTTCTTGGTTTAGGGCAAGGCCAATATTGTCGGCAATAGGCAGAATAGCCTGTACTGTGTCGGATACGGCATTACTATAGATAGCACTCTTTTCGTTGGCTGTACGCTTTCTAAAATTATCGTACTCAGCCAATACCCGAAGATACTGCTGCTTGTGCTCGTCCAGCTCCCGGCGTAGATTTTCCAGATCTTCCTCCAGCTTTGGAGCCTCCTCAGTCTCAGGCGGCACCTCAACTTCTGGAGGCTTCTTTTCCTCTTTGTCCTTCATTATAGGCAGCTCCTTTCCAACTGTATATTTGCATTAAACCATAATATTACTTACTAGTCTTCTCCAGCCAGCAGAGTTAGTTGACCGCTAAGGCGTTCCGTTAGATAGTCCAGCATGGCGGTAAGCTTAGGATAGTCCATCCGTACCGGGCCTATCAATGCAATAGCTCCGGCGTCCTGTTCATCTATAACATACCGTGACACCAGCATGGAAGCGGCATCCATCTCCGGCCTACCACACTCCCGGCCTATCAACGCTGCCACCCGACCAGGCTTTTGCTGTAGAAGCACTGATAGCTCTTCCTTATTCTCCAGCAGGTCCAGTATGCTCCTAGCCGCGCCTGGCTCCAGCTCAGGATAAAAAAGCAGGTTCATCTGGCCTCCCAGCAGTATCTCTGTGTGAGCTGTGTCCCTCGCAGTACCAAGAAGCGCTCTAAGCGGAGCTCCTACCAGAGCGTACATCTCTCCCAGAGACACCCCTAGATTCTGCAAAAATGCCGGGGTTATATCGGAGACCCTCTTGCCGGTCACTTCTTTGTTGAACACCTGGAAGAACACCCGCAGGATATCCGTCGTCAAATCATAATCGCATCGGAACACACGGTTCTTCATAGTTCCGGCAGTGCTCATCATCAGCAGCATACCTGTGCGGCGGCTGGTCTGTACCAGCTGTATGGCCTTAACCCTGGTCCCCGCACCGCCTGGAGTTGTTGCTATTGCCGCGCAGTGGCTTACAGACGCTGCCAAATCCACCGTTCGCAGCAATAACTGCTCCGCGTCATACAGCGCCGGTGCCAGTTTCACATCCACCCAACGCTTTTCTCCAGATGTCAGCTCCGGTACTTCCATCAGCCGGTCCACAAACTCCCGGTAGCCACGCTGGGAAGGTATTCTGCCCGAAGAGGTATGCGGCTGCTCTAACAGCCCCATCTCTGTGAGGCTTGCCATCTCGTTTCGCACGGTAGCCGATGAAACTCCAATCTCCTCGGCTATGGCCTTGCTGCCCACAGGCTCGCCATTCCTGACAAAGCTCTCCACCACCGAGCTCAATATCTTTTCCTTTCGCAGGGTCAGCTCCATGGAACAGCCCTCCTTTCTACCGGGCCCAGATCTTTTCTCCCGCATAGTTTAGCACTCATGAGCTTCGAGTGCTAAACTATATTTATAATGTACCACGATGGTCAGAAAAAGTCAATACGATAATTTGTAAATTGTTTATGAATTGCCATTTCATACAAAAAAACCCGCCGCATATCAGGAAAAAGTAGCTTCCATATCTGCGGCGGTGGTATTACTCAGTTTGCGGCATAGACTTCTTTTCCTCTGTACCGCTCATAAGACTGTTTATCCCCAGGAAGCTCCCTATGAAAATAGCTCCCGATATTGTCGTTTGAACAAAAACCTGTAAAAATCCATTTGATATTACCATGTGCTGTAATAGCAATCGCCCTATGCTTACTGCCAAAACCGCACAAGTCAGCGGCAGAAGAATATGTTGTACCACTTGGATATGCAGGCGGCTCACCTTCATCAACCTGTGCAGGCTCAAAGATGCATTGAATATTGTGCTGAAAAATAGGATGCATACGTAACTCTCCATCCCAAAGAATCTCAGAAAACACAGCACTAGGATCACCCTTATAAGTGAGTCCGCAAAATTATATTTCATGGAGTTAAACTGTTCATCAAGACCTTTCAGCAAATTATCGACAACCACGTCCAAGTACGTCAGTGGGACAAGTGGAGCCAGCACACGTAAATATGCTCCGGCACTGTCGCTGCCGTAAAACGCCTGGCCCCAGCTATTGCCGAACGCTAAAAATAATGCTGCAAAAAACATGCCGAAGGCCAGTGCTGCCTGTACTGCCCTGCCTGAAATATACGCCACAGCATTTTTGTGGCTCAGCTCCCGCTCCTTGGCAATTTTGGGTATCAATAATGAAGCAAATGAGGTTAAAAAAGATGAGGGGAAATATAGCATAGGCATTGCCATCCCCTGCAAAAGCCCATACTGAGACAGTGACGCCGAGTAGCCAAGGCCATACTTTTGCAGCTCCCTGGGGATAAGCAGGTTTTCCCCGGTGTTAAGCAGGCTCCTTGCGGCAGAACTGAGGGTACAGGGCAGCGCGATATGTCCCAGTCCCTTCAGCACTCCCCTGCTTTTTTCCCTTCGACGTGGGGTATGCTTGCGGATGCTCCCACGGTATGCACACCAGCTTGCCACAAACGATACCGCCTCCCCCAGGGTCGATGCCGCCATTGCAGCCAAACACGCAGTTTCGATACTCTGTGGTGCAAGCTTCCAGAAAAGAAATACTGTTGCACCGATGGTGAGTATCTGCTCCAAGGCATCCGAGACTGCCGTAGAAAGTGACTCGTCCACGGCAAGAAAATACCCCTTCATGCAGGTACACATAGACATGAACGGCAGCCCCAGCCCTAGTATCCTCAAACATGGAGCAGCAGCAGGGGCGCCAAGAAAAAGCCCTGCCGCAAAGTCGGCAGTCAGAAATAAAGTAAACGCAATGCAGATGCTTATAGTCAGGCAGAATCCGAAACACTTTGCTACCACCGAACGCACAGTCTCTCCCCTGCCATTTGCCAGCGCCGCAGTAACCATCCTCGTTACTGCAAGGCTAATACCCGAGGTGGACAGCGTGACTGTAAGCATAAATATTGAGAATATCAACTGATACAGGCCCATACCCTCTGAGCCTATCTGCTGAGACAAATAGGAGCGGTATCCCATATTTGTAACTCTCAGGAACAGTGACACCAGGGTAAGCAGGGCTCCCTGCAGGAAAAATTTTTTCTTTGTCATTGGGCTACTCCCTCCATACAATAGTAAATGTACTTAAAAACCGACAAATACCGATTTTTAAACCACGTTAACTACAAACAGTAAAGATCTCAGAAAAAGCTTGACAAAAAAGTACACTTAGTATAAAATGGCTATCAAGCTTAGGCAAAAATAAAGCAGAAAAGAGTAGAGCGTATGAGCGAAAACTGGACCGAGATAAAAATAACCGTACCAGCTTCAAAGGCAAACTTGGCCGGAGACATCGCCAACATGACTGTGCCTCATGGTATCTATATTGAAGACTACTCCGATTTAGAAGAAAAAGCCATGGAAATCGCCCATATTGACCTAATAGACGAGAACTTGCTGGCAAAAGACCGCACTAAGGCAATCGTGCATGTGTACATCAGCCCTGAGGACAACCCTGCTGAAGCTGTCTCATTCCTTGAGGAACGCCTGAGTGCCTGTGGAGTTGAGTATAGCATTGACCGAGCCTCCTGCGCTATGGACGATTGGCTCAATAACTGGAAGAAATATTTTAAACCTATACCCGTTGGAGAAAAGCTGCTCATTCGCCCTATCTGGGAAGACGATTTTGACAGAATGGGCCGCGCCGTATTAGATCTCGAGCCCGGCTTGGCCTTTGGTACCGGGACCCACGAGACCACCCGGCTATGTATGGAGCTCATTGAAGAATATATGGTCCCCGGAGTAGATTTCCTTGACGTCGGCTGTGGTAGCGGTATACTGTCTGTGGCGGCACTGCTGCTTGGCGCTGAATCCGCCGTAGGCGTGGACATCGACCCTCTGGCGGTGAAAACTGCTCATGAAAATGCCCGGCTAAACAGCGTGGACAGCAAGTTCACCGGTATCTGCGGCAATCTAGCGGATAAGGTGTCCGGAAAATACCAGTTGATAGCCGCGAATATCGTGGCAGACATTGTGATAGAGCTGAGCCGCTCGGTGCCGGAGTTTCTCGCCCCGGACGGCGTTTATATCATCAGCGGGATCATTGACATACGCGAACAGGATGTGCTCGACGCACTTGAGGGCAGGTTCACCGTTATACAGCGAAAAGCTGAGCGCGGCTGGGTAGCTATGGCGCTGAAAGCAAGCGGGAGATGAGCAATTACAAGTTGATTTGCCTTTCAGCCACTACACTACCTATTTATTGAAAATGTGCCTACTGATGCAAAAATAAAAAAAGCGAGGTCAAAACAATAAGTATGATACTTGAAACAGAGCGAATGCGCATGCGACCCTGGCGCTTGGAAGATATACAGGATATGTATGACTACGCCAAAGACCCGGATGTTGGCCCGTGGGCCGGCTGGAAGCCACATGAGAGCATTGAGGAGTCTCGCGAAAGAGTAAGAAAATGGGTCAATAATACCGACGAAAATGACATAAAATTTGCTTTGGAGGAAAAAGCCAGCGGCAGAGTTATCGGGTCGATTGGTATCGAGCCTGACGGCAACCGGCCTAATATTGATAGCTGCCGAAACCTTGGATATGTACTGGGCAAGAATTACTGGGGCCAGGGACTTATGACTGAAGCTGTCCGCGCAGCCATAGACTATGCCTTCCGGGTGCTGAAGCTGCGTCTGCTGACAGTAAACCATTACACCATAAATGACCGCTCCCGCCGGGTGATAGAGAAATCCGGCTTTGTGTATGACGGCACTCTTCGCTCTGGCAGCAGTATCTATAACGGCGAGGAACGCGACCTGTGCTGCTATTCCATGCGCGCCTGGGAATATTGGGCAATGCGTGCAAAGGAGTCCGGATTTTCTCTGGAGCTGCCTGAGGATATCGACCGGGAAGAGCTTCAAGCCATGCAGAAAGAGTTTATAGACGTTGACAAGGACGTCACCCCCTTTGGGCTGGACCCAAAGGATATGCACTTTGACCGATGGTTGGAGCACAGCGTCGCCTGGCGCTTCGTTGTACCGGCCTCCTACGCAAAATCCACCCTATACATCCTAAAAAGCCCACATACCGGCCCCACAGGAGCTCTTGACCTGCGTCATTACCTCACTGAACGCCTTAAAAACGGCGGCGGCAACATTGGCTATGGCATTCGCCCCGGCCAGCGAAGAAATGGCTTTGCGCCGTACATGCTTGGGCTAGGTATAGAGAAAGCCAAAGCCATGGGGCTTGACAGAGTTCTTGTCTGTTGCGACGATGACAATCCTGCCTCTGCCCATACAATCGAGGACTGCGGCGGTAAACTGGAAAATGTAGTAGACGGCCTGCGCCGCTATTGGATAAAAATATAGTATAAAAATGATCCGGGAGCTTTTACACTCTCGGATCATTTTTATCACTATATTTTCTTCAAATACCAGTCATTGACAATTTCTTCGTCGCCATCACCCATAAATGCATGCTCTCTGCCAGGTGATACGGTCAAATCACACCTGTAAGCCTGCGCAAACCTCTGTATGACCTCCTCAGACTGAAGCCAATCTTTCCCGCCATACAGAATAGCCGTTGGAATATCCCACGCTGTAATGGGATGCGCCTTTACATACTGGTAATAGTCCCATCGAAGAGGGTCAAGTGGGTTTGGGATTTCACACCTTTTGCGTAAATCATCCTCTGTAACCGAAAACTGAGCCATCATCTTCTTGATCAAATGCTCCATATCCACAATAGGAGATTGGAATAGGCATTTCTTAATAGGCAGCTCTTTATACGCATGAAGAATAAAGAAAGCACCCAAACTGGAGCCGTAAAGGCAAACTGCTTTCCAGCGTTCAAAGGCGTAGTCGGTGATCAGCTTTAGGTCGCGTATACCATTCCAGATGTCACAGCGGTACTCGTGATTTTCTGCACGCTCACCATGCTCAGGAAGGTCAAAGCTAAGCGTTTGATATCCCTTGACCTCAGCTATAACCGCGAAATCCTCCGCACATTCCTTGCGGGACATCTTTCCGTGTACATGAATATAAACTTCCTTCGATTCACTCCCCCAGACTAGTGCCGGGATTCCATCTATATTCACATTTCTTGCATAAATATTGCTTTTCATGGTTTAAAACTATCTTTCAGCTTCACTGAACGGTTAAACACCAAGTTACCCGGCTTGCTGTCCCTGCTGTCCGCGCAGAAATATCCCTGCCGCATGAACTGGTAGCTCTCTCCAGGCTTAGCCCCGGCCAGCGACGCCTCGGCCTTACAGCCGGTCAGCACCTCTAACGAATCCGAGTTCAGATAGTCCAGAAAGTTACCTTCTTCCGGGTTGTCAACGGTAAACAGATTGTCATATATGCGCACCTCGGCGTCAACGGCGTTTTTGGCGTCCACCCAGTGTAAAGTTGCCCCCTTTACCTTGCGTCCGTCTGCAGGGTCGCCGCCACGGCTGTTCGGGTCGTACTCCGCAGTTATTTCTATAATATTACCATTTTTATCAGCCGTAAAGCCTGTGCACTTTACAATATATGCACCTTTCAAACGGCACTCCGGCCCATCTGGATATAGACGCTTATACTTCGGCACCGGCTCCGGCATAAAATCCTCTGCCTCTATCCAAAGCTCCCTTGAGAAGCTTATCTCTCTGCTGCCGTCCTCAGGACAGTTAGGATTGTTCTCGACTGTAAAGGTTTCAACCTTGTCGGCAGGATAATTAGTAATCACAAGCTTTACCGGGTGCAGTACCGCCATAACCCGCTGAGCCGTCATATTCAAATCCTCTCGAAGGCAATACTCCAGGAAGGCGAACTCCACCGTAGAAGCGGCTTTAGACACACCGTTCCTCTCGGAAAAGCTGCGAATTGCCTGGGGAGTATATCCCCGGCGGCGCAAACCGCAGATAGTTGGCATCCGCGGGTCATCCCAGCCGTCTACATATCTGCCCTCCACCAACGCCCGAAGCTTACGCTTGCTCATGACCGTATGGTCTATCCCCAGGCGGGCAAATTCAATCTGCCGAGGCTTTGATGGCAGGGTTACATTTTCAATGACCCAGTTATAGAAGGGCCTATGGTCCTCAAACTCCAGGGAGCATAACGAGTGGGTTATGTGCTCCATAGCGTCCTCAAATGGATGTGCGTAGTCATACATGGGATAGATACACCACTTATCACCGGTCCTATGGTGCGCAGTATGGTTGATACGGTATATCACTGGGTCGCGCATATTGAAGTTGCCGGAGGCCAAGTCTATCTTCGCCCGAAGGGTCATGCGCCCATCCTCGAATTCCCCGGCACGCATACGCCTAAATAGATCCAGGCTCTCCTCCTTGGGGCGGTCCCTGTATGGGCTGCTGGCGGGCGTATTCAGGTCGCCGCGCATCTCCCTCATCTGCTCCTGTGAGAGCTCACAGACATAGGCCAAGCCTTTTTCTATAAGCTCAATGGCGCCCTCATACATCTCCTCAAAATAGTCTGACCCGTAGTAAAAACGGTCTTCCCAGTCGTAGCCCAGCCAGTGAATGTCGTCCTTTATGGCATTTACATACTCCACATCCTCTTTAGTGGGGTTGGTGTCGTCCATACGCAGATTGCATATGCCGCCAAAACGCTGGGCTGTGCCAAAGTCCACATATATAGCCTTGGCATGACCAATATGCAGGTAGCCGTTTGGCTCTGGCGGGAATCTGGTATGCACCTTCATCCCCTCTGTGCGGCCCCCTGGCCCGATATCCTCCTTTACAAATTCATCAATAAAGTTTGTGCTGACGACTTCAATATTCTCGCCTTTATACTCCTCGCTCATTATATTACCTTCCTTACACATTTATTTTTATCAAAATTATACCAGCTTGCTGACCCCAGCCCGAAGCCTGCTGAGAGCCTCATCCCTGCCCAGCAGTGTCAATATTTCCATGGCCCCGCCTGGTGTCACAAGTGTGCCCGCAGCCGCTATACGCACAGGCCATAGCAATGTGCCATTCTTGACCTCCAGCTTTTGGGCTAGACATATCATCGCTTCGTGAATCGTGTCCAGATCCCAGTCGGGCAGTTTCTCCAGCACTTCTATGGCTGCTTCAAGCATCTTGGGCGAATTTTCCAGGTTAGTTTTTGACTTCTTATTCACAAAGAACTCTGCAGGATAGTCTGGCAGCTCCTTAAAGAAAGCCAATAACGCAGGTATCTCATTGAACTTTGTCAGCCGAGCCCGCAGTATAGAGTCCAGCACGTCCCAGGGTTTCTCCACATCACCAAATATCTCCTTATAGCATGGCATCGCGTGGACAAGAAAATCCTCGCTGCTCATGGCTTTGATATACTCACTGTTAAACCAGTTGAGCTTGTCATAATCAAACACCGCCGGAGATTTGCTGATGCGGTCCACCGAAAAATTCTCCACCAGCCCTTGCAGGCTGAATACTTCCTGGTTATCTTTGGGAGCCCAGCCCAGCAGGGCAATATAGTTGGTAATGACCTCCGGCAGATAGCCGTCCTGCACAAGCCCCTCAAAGCTTGTTGAACCGTGCCTTTTTGCCAGCTTCGATGTGGTACCATCTTCGTTGCGGCCCATTATCAGCGGCAGGTGGATATATGTGGGCTGCTCCCATCCCAGCGCCTCATAAAGCATCTGATACTTTGGCGTGGATGTCAGATACTCGCTGCCGCGCACTACATGGGTTATATTCATCAGGTGGTCATCTATAACATTTGCGAAATTATACGTTGGATAGCCATCTGCCTTGATGAGTACCTGGTCCTCTATCTCCTTATTCTCTATGGTTATCTCTCCAAATACCTCATCTTTGAAGGTAGTAGCACCGGTAAGCGGCACCTTCTGCCTGATAACATATGGAGTCCCAGCGTCCAGAAGCTTTTGAACCTCATCCTGCGGAAGCTCACGGCAGTGGCGGTCATATCCTCCGAATCCCTGCTCGTGAAGCTGCTCCAGTCGCTCCTTAGTGCAGAAGCAGTAATAGGCCTTTCCGTCCCTCACCAGCTGCTCAGCATACGGCTTATATGTGTCCAGACGCTGGCTCTGGATGTACGGGCCGTACTCACCGCCTATATCTGGTCCCTCGTCGTGCTTCAGCCCAACCCTCTCCAGTGTGCGGTAGATGACATCCACGGATCCCTCTACGTAGCGCTCCTGGTCCGTATCCTCCAGACGAAGTATAAAGTCCCCACCCTGGCTCTTAGCTACCAGGTACTCATAAAGGGCCGTGCGAAGATTGCCCACATGCATAAACCCTGTGGGGCTTGGGGCAAATCTTGTCCTTACATTGCTCATGGTCTTCCCTCTTTTCACTTCATTAGCTTTGCCTTTTATCATACAATAAACCGGCGTGATTGGCAAGATATAATTTAGCCGTCCTGGGCAAAATTTTACCGCAAGACGGCTGTTTACAACGATTTTATACCTACTTATAGCTACTTACTCAACTCCCTGATCCTTCAGATACTGAACATACTCCTCAAGGCACATGTTCAGACTGTTCATTTCCCGGGCGTTCTCAGCACCCACATACCTGTAATGCCAGCTCTCGTTGTCTATTCCTGTAATATCTACTTTATCCGAACGGTAACGCTGCACAAAGCCGTAGTCCTCCGCATATTCGCTCAGCCATCTGTATGCGTCTGTCTCCTCAAAGGCGTCGTCCACATCATTTAAGTCCACCACAAATCCGGTATGGTGCTCACTGTGCCCAGGTCGGGCTATGGTGCGCAGTGAAAGCTCTCTAGCCTCTTCCTCAGACATGCCGCTATTCATATGCTGCTCTATTTCCCGGTTTAGTATTATCTCCTGTTCCTCCACGCTGCGGTAGCCCGAGCATATCCACAGACTCACACCGTCCTCCTGGGCGGCACGCATCATTGCACTTAGCTGGTCATATACTCGGATATCAACGGCTTCCTCGCCGATAAAACTGGGAGTCACTTCCCAGTTGTCCGGCAGCTGAACCTCATCGTTCACCAGTACCAGGAACGGGTCAGAAAGCTGTTGAAAGCCGCTCTCCCCAGCCTTTACATCCTGCCTTGTATTTGCGTCCTGCTGGCTGCTGCTTTCAACGCGTATAGGTGTACCGGCAGTCTGCCTTACGGGCATCTCAGCGCCGCCGTCCGCAAAGCTTAGAGACAAAACCACTGCAGCCATACACACCAACATTGCCGCGATAACAATTAGCGCCGCCAAAGTTTCCTTAGCCCGCCGCCTCTGCTGCCTTGAGCGCCGGGAAATATTATTTTCTGCCATATTGACCATCCTCTCTGTAATCTCTTTGCAAGAAGAATATTCTTGACAGAAAAAGACTGCCGGCTGTACAATATAATTGCACTTTCTTTTCTGCCATCCAAGGGTTAGACAGAAAATCATTTAAAAAGGTAAGCAAAAATTTTTTGTTCCACAGCATATTATAATGTGTAACCGTCCGCAAGTCAACGTATACTCTGTAAACTTTCCTGTATGCACAAAAAATCGTTCTACAATATGCGACAAGTTTTTTGCAAATCTCCACAATATATCGTACTTTACTATTTTTCAGCAGAGGAGCAGGCCGATGAAAAAAATTTATATTTACGGAGACCGTGAGAAGCGTTTGAATTATGTCGAAGCTCTTGAGGACTGCGGTGCTCAGGCGGTTGTATCCACAGATGTGCGTGACGCCGAAAGCTGCGATGCCCTGCTTCTGCCCGGAGGCGCCGATATGGACCCCAGCTTCTATGGCGAGGATAACCTGGGAAGTAATGGCATAGACTGCAGCCTAGACCTAACAGAGCTGGAATTAGTCAAGGCTTTCCACAGCCGGCCTATTCTTGGCATATGCCGCGGTATGCAGGTGCTAAACGTGGCCTTTGGCGGCACACTGGTACAAGACCTACCCACTGCCGCTGTACACCGCTGGCAGACGTGTGACCAGATACATATTGTCACCGCTCCAAAGGACAGCTTTCTTTATAGGCTATACGGCGAGCGTTTTTCCGTCAACAGCGCACATCACCAGGGCGTCGCCCGGCTTGGTGACGGCTTCAGCATCGCCGCTATGGCCCATGACGGAGGCATAGAAGCTATCCAATGGCCCGAGAAGCGAATATATGCAGTACAATGGCACCCCGAGCGCCTCACTCTGCAGCATAAGCGGGCAGATGCTGTTGATGGTAAAAATATATTTCGATTTTTCCTGGAAAATATATAGTTGCTTTAATGCTGAAAGAGCATAGATTGCTATATAGAAGGAATACTGGACATATTAGCCCAGCCATGATATAATAATTAAGAAAATTTAAAAAGCGGAGGAATTATAGTGAAATATACAAAACTTGGCAATTCAGATTTGAACGTCTCACAAATCTGTATGGGCTGCATGGGTTTTGGCGACCCTCAAAAGGGAATGCACTCATGGACACTTGACGAACAGAATTCTAAAGCGATAGTAAAGCGCGGGCTGGAACTGGGCGTCAACTTTTTCGACACCGCTATCTCCTACCAGGGCGGCACCAGTGAAGAATATCTTGGGCGAATCCTGCGGGACTTGGCCAGGCGCGAGGACGTGGTCGTTGCTACCAAGTTCCCTCCCCGGACCCAGGCAGAGATCGATGCCGGAATAAGTGGAAGTCAGCATGTGCGGAATATGTTAGACGAGAGCCTTAAAAATCTTGGCATGGATTATATAGACCTTTACATCGTTCACTCATGGGACTATAACACCCCGATCTTCGATATTTTGGAGGGTCTAAACAGCGCCGTAAAGTCTGGCAAGGTCCGGGCCATAGGCATCTCCAACTGCTACGCCTACCAGCTGGCAAAAGCCAACGCCCTGGCTGAAGCCTATGGATTTCCTAAATTTGTGTCCGTTCAGGGCCACTACAATCTGATTTTCCGTGAGGAAGAGCGCGAAATGGCACGACTCTGTGCCGAAGACAATATTGCAATGACTCCCTACAGTGCTCTTGCGTCAGGACGGCTGGCAAAACGTCCTGGTGAAAGCTCCAAGCGGCTGGAGCAGGATTCCTATGCCAAAGGCAAGTATGATGCCACCGCCGGACCAGACAGTCAGATTATCGACCGCGTATCAGAGCTGGCTGATAAATACAGTGTAAGCATGACAGAGATCTCCTTAGCCTGGCTGCTGACAAAGGCAACTTCACCAGTGGTGGGTGCTACCAAGATCCACCATATTGAGGGGGCTGCAAAGGCGGTCGACTTGGAGCTTACCCCCAGCGAACTGCAATACTTAGAGGAGCCGTATGTTCCTCATAAACTGGTAGGGGTTATGGTGCAAAACTCATAATGCGCATCTAATCACACCCATAGTAGGGTAAAATGTACTCGCCCCTTAAAAAGCATGGAAAGTTTAATACCGTGTTACAATCACGAGCAGCCGAGTGGCACCTTTTGGCTTGCTATGTAGCCTCCTTGCAAAGAGCGCGGGGCATAGGAAGGCTTCGGCCGATAATTTGGGCAAAAATGCTAAAGTGATATATAAATACATCCAGCACCTGTTGAACAATAACAATGCCGAAAAACCGCTGACAACGGAAAACTTCTTAAATAGCCGTTTATGTGTTGCATAAGGTGGCACCAACGCGGCATGATACGCAGTTAATAGTATAGGGCTATGCTCACAGAATAAATGCCACCGGCGGAGCCGGTGGCATTTATTCTGTGAGGAAACAATATTAAATTCAATATTTTCACTATCTCTTATGATAGAGGATCAAAAAACTCAGTTTTTACTGTATCCCCGGCAGCTTTTGTAGACTTGGGGCTCAAACATCTGGCCTAGATGGGTACCAACACGGCATCGACCTAATCCAACAGTGAAAGCAAGAACAAGGCAAGCCTGCCATGATATGTGTTATGCGCTTCATGTCCAGAGCGATAACACTGAATGGGTTATTTGGCCTGATCACTGACCTTTTGGCCTCTATAGCGTTATATGGGAAATATGCCTACCATAAAATACGCCATGGTTAGCACACCTTTGATTATCTCGCGCCTGCACTCCAGGTCATTGGAGCTTTTAAAACAAATATGCAAGTAAGCTATAAGACTTAAAGCCTGTCACTGGACACGGCACTATTTTATAGATTCGCCAAATTCTCCATCTGCTTTTGCAGTTCTCCCACGATCTCCTCATTTGTGGACATTCCCCGAGCAATCCCGGTCATATCCTCAACCAGGTTTTGGGTCTGTCCTGCCGCGCTATGCACGCCCTCTGCTGCGCCGCCGATGGCATCGGAAATATTGGCTATGGAGCCGGCTACCTCATCCATCGCCTCCCGCAGACGCTCTACCCGGCTATTGAAAGCTTCAATACTTCCCTCTACATAAATTGCATCGTCGCGGTACTGCTTGCCAGACTCCGCTGAACGCTGGAACTGCTCCAGCACTGCATGACCCAAATACTCCACCAACTCCTGGGCGCTGCTTGAAAGATAATCCACCGCCCCGGTGACTACACCGTTCACCCGCTGGATGTGTCCAGCGGTTTCCGCACAAGAATCGGCCAGGGTGCGTATCTCCCGGGCTACCATGGCAAAGCCTTTGCCTGCCTCCCCCGCCCGGGCCGCTTCAATTGCCGCATTGACTGCAATAAGGTCTGTTGATGAGGAAATAGAGAGAATGTCTTTGGTCAAACTGCTGATTTCCTCAACGCTTTTGCTCTTTTCGATAGCTGTGCCCAACTGGGATATGATTTCCTCCGTCCGCGCTCTAACCGATTCCATATTGTTGCGGGCGGTTTCCTCAACCTTCTCGGCCCTCCCCCGCATTTCTACCGAATATGCTGTGATTGCGGCACACTCCTCCGCCATGTCCTGGGCATCCGCTCGGGTTCCGGCGGCGCTTCCGCTGATAGCTCCGGTGCTTCCGGAGACCTCCTCCAGAGCGGCGGAGAGCTGAGAGGTCAGGCTGGAAAGCGCCTGCACACTGTCGCTGGAGCTATGTATGCGGTCATGTACCTGCCCCACCACTCCGCTCAGCCGCTGGGAGCTGTTCTGCAGTGTTCCTATAGCCTGACGGATCGGGGCAATAACATATTTCTTTACGATGCGGAAGGCAGCCACCACCAAGATGATACCCGCCGTCAGGGTGCAGGCGCTGATCATCAGCGAGGTAAGGTATACGATAAACAGTCTGTCCCGGGCCTCACCTGCCTGGGCGCTGGCTGATGCGTACAATTCGTCTATCCGCTTCTCTGCTGAACTGCCGTAAGACGCCACGTCTCCATTTGCCATGGCATAAGCCTCCTGGGTTTTGCTGTCAGCGCTGGCGCATACCAGCCTTACCAGGGCGTGCTTGAAGGCGTCATAGTCCTCTAAAAGCGCCTGATACGTCCCGCTCTCCTCCTCGGGGACAAAGCTTTCATAGGCCTCCAGCCTTTCGTCCAGTGCCGCCTGCTCGTCTTTGATTTCCTGCACCAGCTGGATCATAGTGCTGTGGTCCGCCGCGACGATATGCGATAGGGCCAGCCGGTGTATTCCCATCATCGACCGCCGTATCTCCTCCAGCTTGGTCTCGCTTGCCATATAGGTATCAACTATGGTGCCTGCGTTGCCATTGACATTGTTGATGCCGAATACAGCCAGTATGTTGGAAAGCAGCGCCACAAGTCCAAGCAGAACGATAGGCAGTATCAGGCGCTGCTGCAGGGTAAGCTTGCCTTTCATTAAATCCCCTCCGAGAAATATTTATAGGATATATGCTACAGTGTAAAACTCCCTATCGTGCCGTAACTCCCTCCACCAGCTTGTCCAGCTGTTCCTGCAACGGAACTTCGGTGGGGTTTCCCTGGGCCATATTTCCGGCGAACTCGGTAACCGGGTCCCAGAATTTTCCTCCCACCCGCTGCAGCTGGGAAAACTCAGACTGGGCCAGCAGTGCTGCGATTGCCGGGGAGCTCTGCACTTCAGGGGAATTTGCCGCTTTTATGTTGGAGGGTCCCTGTCCCCGCACCGCAAAGCGGCGGGACTGCCCGCTCTCGTTGGTGATCCATTCAGCCAGCCGGGAAGCCCACTCAACCTCGGGCGAATAGGCGTTGACTCCAATCAGCTTGCACCCGGAGAAGGAGGCCATCTGGATTTGCTGCCCGGCGCAATCAAAGGTGGGCAGCTTTGCCGCGCCGGCGTTTTCTCCCCAGGCCTCCTCCACCGCCACCGCGTTCCACACGCCGCTGACACCGGCCGCCACCGAGCCCTCCTGCACCCCTGCAAGAAAATCCGTGTCCACCCGGCTGGCAAATCCCGGGCTGGCGGCAATATCCAACATAGCCTGCGCCACGTCAACCCCGCGGATAGGCCCTTCGGTACTATTCCAGGTACAGCTGTTGGTAATACCGTCGTCGTTTATCCGCACCTCCATGCCGGTATTGCCAAAAAAGGCATACACATACCAGGCAGAGGACCAGTCCATGGTCACCACTTTCCCGGCCTTTGCCGCCGCATCTACCAGACGGTTAAAGCTCTGTACGTCCTCGTCTGTAAAATAAGCTTTATTATAATATAAAAAGTATCCGTTGTCCGCGGTCAGCGGATATGCATACAGCTTGCCGTCCACGCTTGCCGCCTCCACCGCGGCGGGCAGATTTGCGCTGCCGATGCCTGCCGTGTCCTCAGGAGGCTCCAGGGCCCCGGCTGCAGCCAGTGCCGCCAACTGGTCGTCCGCAAACGCGAACACGTCCGGCCCACCCTCCAGGTCAGCCAACAGGGCATCTTTGCAGCCAGATTCACTTTGTGCCTGATAGGTAAACTCAAAATCAGCCTGTCCGGCATACTGTTTTTGGAAGGAGTTGAAAAGCTCTCTAAGTAATTCCTCATCTTCCTGAGCTCCCCACACTGTCAGGGCCACCGTCTCTGACGCAGGCTCAGCCTCCTGTTGCAGGGGTTCCCGGCTTGTACAGGCTGACAGCAAAAGCAGTACGCCGGCCATCAGTAAAAAGAAACTCTTTCGGACCATAAATCATCATGCCTTTCTATGACTTTTGACAGCAGCGCCAGACGGTTGTCGCAAAGCGCAGTTTTCGTATATTATACCATATTATGACTTGTCTGGCAACCCTTTTGGCGTCTTTCCATCAAAGTGCGGAATACAATTTGACAAACCAAAATTGCAGGAGTATAATTATAGAATTAAATACATTGTATAAACAAACGCCGCATTTACTAAACCACCTGAAATAAAGAGGAAACAATATGCCCATCAATAAAGCCATGCTGGCAGCACTCAGCCTATTATCCTACCCTGAGCTGGATATCGAAAGAACGTACCTGATGGAGCGCAAGCTGCAAAAGCTAACCTCCCGCCGGGCCAGAAAGCCCTGGCTCTATAGGATATGGGCGCATACTGTGCCCTCCGGTGAGAGCCATATTCCCATGCGCATTTTTACCCCTAAGCAGCGGAAGATGGCTTGTGTCCTGCTATTTTTTCATGGCGGGGGCTGGGTCACAGGCTCCATCGATTCCTATGACGGTATATGCGGCGATATGGCCGCCCAGACCGGATGCGTTGTAGCTTCGGTTGACTACCGGCTGGCCCCTGAACACCGCTTCCCTGCGGCAGTGGAGGACTGCTATGCTGCCGCGCGGGAGGTATTCCTGCACAGCGGACTGCTGGATGTCCTACCTAAAAACGTGATACTCATAGGTGACAGTGCTGGTGGAAACCTGGCTGCTGCGGTCTCCCTTATGGCCCGGGACAGAGGGGAGTTCCTTCCCACAGGGCAGATCCTGATCTACCCCGCAGTAGGGAATGACCATTCAGATGACTCCCCTTTCCCTTCCGTGCGGGAGAACGGGACAGGCTACCTGCTCACTTCCAAGCGCGTGCGCGATTTTTTTGCCCTGTACCGCGACAGTGAATATGATCTGGAAAACCCCTACTTTGCGCCGCTGACCGCAAAGTCCTTTGCAGACCAGCCGGATACCCTGATAATCACAGCCGAATTCTGTCCCCTTCGCGACGAGGGCGAGGCCTATGGCGATAGGCTGCGGGAAGGCGGTAACCATGTGGAGACCCACAGGATCCCAGACGCCCTGCACGGCTATTTCTCTCTCCCGGTATGGTTTAAGCATGTGAAAGAGACGTATGCTATCATCAATTCTTTCCTGGAGGAAAATTATAATGGATAGGAATTACCTGCCTTGGTGGCGGTTGGACAATGCTGCAAAGATATTTCCCTCCACCAGCTCAGCCCACGACTCTAAAGTGTTCCGGTTTTTCTGCGAGCTGGAGGAAGATGTAGAACCTGCCGCCCTTCAAACCGCCCTTGACAAAACTATAGAGCAGTTCCCTATCTACCGCTGTGTGCTGAGGCGTGGATGGTTTTGGTATTATCTTGAAAAAAGCCCATTGCCTGCCCTAGTCTGTCCAGAACAGCTGCCTCCCTGTTTTCCCATCTATCCCTCTCCGCGGCGCAGCCTCCTGTTTCGTGTGCTATACTACCGCCGGCGCATAAGCCTTGAGGTGTACCATGTTTTGTCCGACGGGGCCGGAGCTCTCGACTTTTTGCGGGTACTGGTCTATGAATATCTTTGTGTCCGTCACCCTGAGGATAATCTTCCCGCCAGCCGCGTACCCGTTTTAGGTATATCCGATCAGCAGAAGGAAGCGGATAGCTTTCAAAAATACTATGAAAAGCCAGCCCGACGGTTTGGCCTCTCCCCTTCCGCTTATCAAATCCCTGGCGACCGCCTGCCCAGAAATCAGCTTGCCATACTGGAGGGAAGAATTTCCGTTAAAGAGCTTTTGACCTGTGCCCGCGTTCGGAAGGCTACCATTACCGAGCTGCTGACTGCTGCCCTGCTCCGCTCCATCTATGAGGGCATGCCGGTACGCAGCCGGAAAAAGCCGGTGGTGGTTACTGTCCCTGTAAACCTGCGGAACTATTTTCCCTCGTTTTCCTCACGAAACTTTTTTGCCATTATTCACGTGGGCTATGATTTCGGCCAAAGCAGCACTGACCTTGAGGCAGTGCTGGACCAAGTGAAGCGCAGCTTTCGGGAAAAGCTTACAGCAGAAAAACTGAAATCGCACGTAGACGGCCTATGTGCTCTGGAACACAATTTTTTTGCGCGGATTGCGCCTCTGCCATTGAAGGACATGGTGCTTCGGTATGCCAACCGTATTGCCGCCCGGGCAGCCACTGTCTCCTTCTCCAACGTCGGTAAGATCTCCATGCCGGAAACCTTAGAGAAGTATATACTCCAGTTCGGTGTCCTCACCTGTGCAGGATGCCTTCAGGCATGCTCCGTCTCCTTTGGGGACAGCTTTGTTATCACATTTGCCAGTCCCTATCGGTCCAGAGAAACAGAGCGAATCTTTTTTCAAGAGCTTTCCCATCTGGGACTTGATGTAACGCTGACTACAAATATAGAAGAAGAGGTGGAGCAAAATGTTGTTCTGTGAACAATGCAAGGTGCATGTGAAAGGAACTCTTCGCCGGTGCCCCCTCTGCCAGAGCCCGCTGTCAGGCACACAGGAGGAAAACGTCTACCCCGTACTTCCACCCGCCAAAAGGACTATGTGGCTGCTCCTGCGGCTTGCCGCCCTTGCCACCGTTGTGGTCGCCGTGATCTGTTCCGCTGTAAACTTCAGTTTGCCCCAAACCGGCTGGTGGAGCGTGTTAGTCATTGCCGCTTTAGCCAGTACCTGGCTAGTATTGGGGGTCACAGTCCATAAACGGGGAAGCCCTATGAAAGCCATTGTCTGGCAGCTGGGGGTAATATCTGCCACCACCTTTTTGTGGGATATATTCACCGGCTTCGCCGGCTGGTCTCTGGATTTTGTGCTACCAATATTTATCCCCTGCGCCCAATTAGCTGCCTTTATTGTGGCGAAGGCACTATGCCTGCGTCCGGCAGAATATCTATTCTGCATGACCTTTTGCATTCTTGCAGGCTTTCTCCCTCTGATACCATTGTTATGCGGTGTGATAGAAATTATTTACCCGTCTGTTATTTGCGTGGGTATCAGCCTTGTGGCCTTGGCGGGGCTACTCTTGTTTAAGGGCAGGGAACTTAAGGATGATGCGGTACGGAGGTTGCATCTATAGTACGCCTCTCGCAAGCAGGCAAATCGCTGTGTGGATTCAAACTAATAGTTTAACTCTGTAACTTTTTGTCATCCGCTTAAAACTACATTTAACGTAAGATATATCGCTCTGTACATGAACAGTGCTATCCGATAATTAATAATATTTTATAAGAAACTATTATTGACATCTCGCGACATATGTGGTAAACTAACATTAAAAAGGCATTGCAAACAATACGATCGTAAAAACTAGCGAACTTTCGACGGAACCATGGCAAACGTGTTTCCCATAATGCTGAAAGTCCCCCGACTCAATAAATAGCAGGCAATGTCACACTGTAGACGTTGCCTGTATCACTGTTTTGCCCAAAATTTATTGGCGAAATTTTCCTATATTTCCTTTATAGGAGGTTTTTCAATGAGAAAATATAAAGCTCTGCTCAAGCCATATCTACGCGATATTCTAAACATTTTAAGATATGAAAACAGCATGACTCAAAAAGAAATGGCTCATTTCTTCTACATATCAACACGCTCTTACTGCGATTTGGAGAGAGGTAAGTATTCTCTTTCCGCTGTTAGCCTAATAATTTTGCTCGCTTATTTACCAAACGATGTGATGGTGCAGGTCGTCCGAGGATTTTTCAATCTGATCTTGGACGAACGGGATAAAGCGGACGATTAATAACTCCGAAGATTTTGAGACTTAGAAGCTGTATTCACAAGAGGAAGAGACAGTGGTAAAATAGATATATGGAAGA
>CANPBX010000015.1 GCA_947572385.1 uncultured Clostridia bacterium | reverse complement strand
TGATTTTCCAGTGTTTTCAAAAGTATCGTTATCTAACGTCAGCTTTCAACCGTCCAAATTTCAAACGGATGATGAACGACGTGGAATCCGGAAAAGTAGGCATTGTGATCGTCAAAGACCAATCCCGCCTCGGCAGGGACTATCTGCAGACAGGAATGCTGATGGAGATCACCTTTCCCCAGTTTGACGTGCGGTTCATTGCCATCAACGACGGCGTGGACAGCGCGGAGGGCGTCAGCGATTTCTCCGGCATCAAAAATTATTTCAACGATTTCTATGCCAGGGACACCAGCCGCAAGATTCGGGCCGTACAGCGTGCCAAAGGCGAGCGGGGTGAGCGGGTAGGTACAACGGTTCCGTATGGCTATATGAAAAGTCCCGACGACCCCAGGCAGTATATCCCCGACCCCGAAACAGAGCCCATCATTAAGCGCATTTTTGAAATGTATGCCAGCGGTATCGGGATCGTAAAAATCTGCGACAGGCTGTCTGCGGAAAAGATTGTATCGCCAAGCGTATACGCTTTCCGAAAGACAGGCAGCCGTTCCGGGAAACCTGATATGGCAAGGCCGTACCACTGGTCGCAGACAACCGTGCGCAAAATGCTGGCAAACAGGGAATATGCGGGTGATACCGTCAACTTCAAAACTTACTCCAAGTCCAATAAGCTGAAAAAGAGGCTGAAAAGCCCGCCCGAAAATGTCATCCTCTTTGAGAACACCCATGATGCCATCGTTGACCGCAGGACCTTTGAGATGGTACAAAAGCACTTTGCCGGGCGAAAGCGCCCGGACAAGCAGGGCGAGATGGATAAGTACGCAGGATATCTCTACTGCGGCGAATGCGGCAGCCGTCTCTATCTGCACAGGGGGAAGACAATCAGGCCGGAAAACAATAATTTCCAGTGCGGCGGGTTCCAGACCAGAACAAAGGAATGCACCGCGCACTATATCCGCGAGAGCGTGCTCGACCAGATTGTCCTGCAAAACCTGAAAACGGTGACCGCCTTTGCGAGAGAGCAGCCCGATGAATTTTACGAGATGGCCTCGCGGAATGGTGAGAGAGAGGCGGAAAAGTTTTATGAAACTGCGGAACGTGAAAAGGTCCAGCTCGAGAGCCGTGTCCGGGAGCTTGACAACATCATCCGGTGCTTGTACGAGGATCGTGTCTGCGGACGGATCACGCCGGAGAGGTATGATGCTATGGCGGGTGGCTATGAACAGGAACAGGCTGAACTACGGCAGGAGCTCAAATCCATCACCGTCCGCATCAACGAAATGGATATGAGGGAAATGTGCATCCGGGAGTTCATGAGCAAGGCCCGGGATTATATCGAAATGCCGAAGTTGACGCCTGAACTGCTGCGGGTGTTTATCCGCAGGATCGAAGTGTATGAAAAGCTGGAAAAGTATTCCCGCACCTGCGGCAACCCAATTGTCATCCATTATTCGTTCCAGCTGCCGGAGCAGAATGGGGCGCCTGCCATAGAAAAGGTCGTGCCTCTGCCTCAAAAGACTGCTTAAAGGCAGTATCCGAAAGGCTTACTGCCTTTCGGATACATATCATCTGCTAATTTCTCCCTTTTCGATATCACGCAAAAAGCAGGGGTGTTTTCTTTAGGTGCGCTTCCATGCCAGGGGCACGAACAGCATTATCATCGGGAAAAGCTCCAGCCTTCCGGCAAGCATATCGAAGGTCAGCACCAGCTTGCTATGCCATGAGAAGGCGGCGTAGTTGCCCATTGGACCCACCATGTCAAGGCCCGGGCCGATATTGTTAAGGCAGGCTATGACCGCTGTGGCGTTTGTCTCAAGGGAGAACTCGTCCAGGGCAATGAGGAATACGGAGAGGACCATTATACCCATATACAGCGCCAGATAGCTGTAGGTATTCTGTATGACCTCCTCTGATACCGTCCCGCCGTCCATATGCACCTGGGACACAGACCTGGGCCGGAGCATCCGCTTTACGCTGCGCCGCCCGGCCTTCATCAGCAGGAGCACCCGGGCTACCTTCATTCCTCCCCCTGTTGACCCGGCGCAGGCCCCCACGAACATCAGGAGCACCAGCAGAGTCTTGGAGAGGGCGGGCCACTGGTTAAAGTCGGCGGTGGCAAAGCCTGTAGTCGTCATCACGGAAGATACCTGGAAGGCCGCCTGGTGCAGGGCTTCGCCCATATTCACGTACTGGGGCAGGATGTCAAAGGCTATCACCAGAATGCTGCCTATCATGATCCCCAGATATAAGAGCAGCTCCTGATTCTTCAGCACCTTCATAAACTGCCTGAGAAGCAGCAGATAGAATATGCTGAAATTCACACCAAACAGGGCCATGAACACCGTGCAGACCCCCTGCAGATAGTGGCTGTAGCCCATGAGGCTGTCGGACTTGATACCGAAACCGCCGGTGCCCGCCGTGCCAAAGGCTGTGGTGACGCTGTCGAAAACCGGCATACCCCCAAGGAGCAGGAGCACTATCTGCAATATGGTCAGTCCGATATATATGGCATAGAGTATCTTGGCGCTGTCCTGGAGCTTTGGCACCAGCTTGTCCACCTGGGGGCCGGGGCTCTCCGCCCGCATCACGTGCAGCAGGGAGTTCTTGCCCTTGCCCATGGGGATCACAGCCAGAAGAAATACCAGCACGCCCATGCCGCCCAGCCAGTGGGTGAAGCTGCGCCAGTACAGCAGCCCCATTGGAAGTGCCTCGATATCGGACAGTATACTCGCCCCGGTGGTGGTAAAGCCTGAGACCGTCTCAAACAGGCAGTCTATATAGCTTGGCACCGCGCCGCTTAGACAGAAGGGCAGCGCCCCTATAAGGGACACCACCACCCAGCAGAGGGCCACGCTGAGAAAGCCCTCCCGAGCGCTTATCTGCCGGTCGCTTGGAGGCAGCAGGAATGAGGAAAGGCTGAGCACAGCAGACAGCACTATGGTCGCCGCCACACCTATGACTGAGCCGGTCTCCCCATGGAAGAAGGATATGCCCAGGGAGGGCAGCAGGCAGACCGCCTCCACCCGAAGGATATAGCAGATAAGCCGCAGTATCATCCTATAATTCATTGCCCTGCCCCCTTAGTCCAGGAAGATATCCCGAAGGTCCTTAATGGCCCGGTCGGCGGTGGCGACTATTATCACCGTGTCCCCGGCCTCTATGCAGTCGCTGCCGCTGGGTATGATGGTCCTGCCATGGCGGTTGATGCAGGCAATAAGGGTCCCAGGCTGAAGCCGTAGCTTTAAGAGGGTCTCTCCCAGGTGCGGGGTGTTCTTGCCCACCTGGAACTCCAGGGCCTCCACCTTGTCCTCCACTATACGGTGAAGGGTCGCTACAGTGCCGCCGCTCCTGTTGCCCATGGCCCGGACATAGCGCATGATGTCCGTGGTGCATAGATCCTTGGGGCTCACAGCGCAGTCTATGCCCTTGTCCACCAGGACCTCGTTGAACTCGGTGCGGTTTATCTTGGTTATCACCTTATAGGTGCCGAGATAGTTTGCATACATGGAGATGATCAGGTTTTCCTCGTCGAAATCCGTAAGGGTCACCACCGCGTCGGTCTTGGCAAGCCCTTCTGTATCCAGGATGTTCCTGTCGGAGCCGTCGGCGTTTATTATTGTGGCCTTGGGGAGATTCTCAGACAGCTCCTGGCAGCGGGCCGGGTCCTTCTCTATCAGCTTCACATTCACCCCGGACTTTATAAGCTCAGTGGCAAGATAGAAGCCTATGCGGCTGCCGCCAATTATCATTACATCCTTTATCTTACGCTGTGAGACGCCCATATTCCTAAGGAGCTTTGCAAGGTTGCTGGAGGATGCGGTCACATGGAGCCTGTCCCCCTTTTGGAGCTGGAAATCACCGCCGGGGATATAGACCTCGCTGCCCCGCTGGACGGCGCAGACCAGCACCTTGACCTTTACCTTCTTGTCAAAGTCCATAAGCTTGCAGCCATCAAGGGGGCTGTCCCCTGAGAGCTCCACCTCGACTATCTCCACCCTGCCCTTTGCAAAGGAGTCCCTCCTTAGGAAGGATGGAAACTGCAGGAGCCTGTATATCTCGCTGGCAGCCGCCAGCTCCGGATTTATCATCATGGAGAGCCCAAGCTCTTCCTTCCAGTCGTAGAGTTGGCTGAAATATTCAGGGTTGCGCACCCTGGCTATGGTGTTGGCACAGCCCAGCTTATGGGCGGTGATACAGCACAGCAGGTTGGTCTCGTCCATGGAGGTGGCGGCAATGAGCAGGTCGCTGGAGCCCACATTCGCCTGGTTCTGGGTCTTGATAGTAGCGCCGTTGCCGTGGACAACATTGATGTCCAGGGACTGCTGGGCCTCCTCCAGCACCAGCTTGTTGTTATCAATGACCACCACATCGTGGCCTTCCTTTGCCAGCTGCACCGTGAGGGCCGAGCCCACCTTGCCGTCGCCAGCGATAACTATCTTCATTTATATGTCCTTCCCTGATTTCATGATTTGGCCGGCTGAACAACCGCCGCACCTATATTATCACAAATAGCAGAAACCTGCAACACTTATTTTTGGAGCTCCGAGGTACAGTTGGGGCACAGCGGGGGCATGAACAGGTCGTTCACCTGGGAATCGATTATCCCGGTGAAGGCCCCGCCGATGATTACGCCGGCGGCCATGCCGATGGCATTTCCCGGGGAAATAGGCCCTCGGAATTCATTTGACCGCTTCATTTTATCCTCTTCTTCGGGCTGTTTTACGGTATAATATCGCATAGTTTCCCCGGAAAAGCAAGCCCGCCTGTAACAGGTTTGTACCACCGGAATATAGTAGTATTGAAGTATTCCCAAAATCTAGAAATCAGGAGCTGAATTATATATGATACCTATAAAGCCTCCTTCCCTGGAGAGCCTGTCCCCAGGCCAGAGCGCCCGGGTCGCCTCCCTGCCTGAGGGCGGGTCCATGCGCCGCCGGTTTCAGGACCTGGGGCTGATCGAGGGCACTATTGTCCAGTGCCTGTATAAGAGCCCTCTCGGTGACCCAAGCGCATACCTTATAAGGGGTGCTGTAATAGCCCTCAGAAAGTCCGATGCCAGGACCGTTGCCGTTGAGCCCATCCCCGGGGTCGAATCCGCAGGCTCGCCTATAATGGAAAAGGCGGTGCGACATGGAGCCGTCTAGCATGGCCCCGGAGGGGCTTGAGATAAGAAAGCGCCAGGAGTCCGATCGGGTGATAGCCCTCTGCGGCAATCCTAACGTTGGCAAGAGCACTATCTTCAATGCCTTGACCGGGCTTCGCCAGCATACAGGAAATTGGCCTGGCAAGACAGTCGCCAATGCCCAGGGCTACTGCTCCCACAAGGATAAAGGCTACATCCTCGTTGACCTCCCCGGCTGCTACTCCCTCCAGGCCCATTCCGCGGAAGAAGAGGCCGCCCGGGATTTCCTCACCTCCGGCGGCCCGGACTGTACTATAGCCGTCTGCGATGCAACCTGCCTTGAGCGCAATCTGAATCTGGTATTGCAGGTGCTGGAGCTCACTCCAAATTTGGTCGTCTGCGTAAACCTTCTGGACGAGGCCAGGCGCCGGGGCGTTAAAGTCGACCTGCAGAAGCTCAGCGAGCTTCTTGGCGTCCCGGTAGTGGGAGCCTCGGCCAGGGACGGCAAAGGGCTCGGCGAGCTCATGGACGATGTGGAAAAGCTCTGTGCAGACCCGCGCCAGGGCATTGATTTCCCAGTCATGGACCCGACTATGCGCGTCCATGAGGCCCAGTGGATATCCGAGGCTTCTGTGCGCCATGAGCAGAATAACCCCTCAGCTTCCCGGGACCGTAAAATCGACAGAGTTCTCACAAGCCCCCTCACCGGCTTTCCCATTATGCTCCTAATGCTGCTTGGCATATTCTGGCTCACCATCACCGGGGCAAACTACCCATCACAGCTTCTCAGCGAAGGGCTATTCTGGCTGGGGGACCGTATCCGGGACAGATTCATCTACCTGGGGTCGCCGGACTGGCTCACAGGGCTGATCTGCGACGGGATGTACAGGACGCTTGCCTGGGTAGTGGCTGTTATGCTGCCGCCTATGGCCATATTCTTCCCACTGTTTACCCTTTTAGAGGACCTGGGTTATCTGCCCAGGGTCGCCTTTAATCTGGACAGGTGCTTCCAGAGCTGCGGCGCCTGCGGAAAGCAGGCACTGACTACATGTATGGGCTTCGGCTGCAACGCCGCCGGTGTAGTGGGCTGCCGTATAATAGACTCCCCCCGGGAGCGCCTGATCGCCATGCTGACCAACAGCTTTGTCCCCTGCAACGGACGCCTGCCAATGCTCATCTCCCTGATAACAATGTTCTTTGTAGGGGCTGCCGGGGGCCTTGGAGCTTCCGTACTCTCCTCAGCCATGCTGGTGGGGCTGATCGCCCTTGGCGTGTTCATGACCCTCGCCGCCTCGAAGCTGCTGTCAGCAACAGTGCTCAGGGGCGTGCCCAGCTCCTTTACCCTGGAGCTGCCGCCGTACAGAAGGCCTCAGCTTGGCAAGGTGATAGTCCGCTCTATCTTGGACCGCACACTGTTCGTGCTTGGCCGCGCCGTTTCGGTAGCAGCTCCGGCAGGGCTTGTGATTTGGCTGCTGGCAAATGTCCACGTGGGAGATGCCACCCTCTTAGCCCACTGCGCCGGGTTCCTGGACCCATTTGCCAAGGTCTTCGGCTTGGACGGGGTCATACTGCTGGCATTTATACTGGGCCTGCCCGCCAATGAGATCGTGATACCACTTATCATTATGGCCTATCTGTCCCAGGGCAGCCTTGTGGAGCTGTCTGACCTCTCGGCGCTTAGGGCCCTGCTCGTTGACAACGGCTGGACATGGGTGACCGCCCTATGCGTGATGGTGTTCTCCCTGATGCACTGGCCCTGCTCCACCACCTGCCTTACCATTAAAAAGGAGAGCGGGAGCTGGAAATGGACCGCTGCGGCAGTTATCATACCCACCGTCTGCGGGCTGGTGCTGTGCTTTATTATAGCCAGTCTCTGCCGCCTGTTCGGGCTTGGTTAGCTATACGGTAATATAAGGGGAGAGGTTCGCATATAACTTCTCCCCCACGCCCTTCACCTCCATCAGCTCCTCGGGAGCAATGAAGCCCCCATAGGCTTCCCGGTAATCAATAATGCGCTGGGCCAGCACCGGGCCTATCCCCGGAAGCTGGTCCAGCGCGTCTATATCCGCGGTGTTTATGTTTATGAGCAGCTCCAAAGGCTCATCATCCTCCTGCTGCTGTTCCTGCTCCTCGACAGGCGCTTCTTGCGTTATGTCAACCTCATTGCCCTCAGCATCATAGTATGCCCGGGTCAAGGTGTACACAGTCGCGTCTACCTCCTGGCATAACTGTATAAGGCATACAGTTATGGATATCACAAGCATGATCAGCAGCCCGCGCCTGCTCCGCCGGGTCACCGGCTCCGGCCCTTCCCAGACTCCGCCAGAAGACCGGCTATCTCCTCCCGGCTCAGCTCCCTATGCCTGCCCTGGGGCAGCATTGACAGGCGCACCGGCCCTATGGCTGTGCGCTTGAGCCGTGCAACCTCCAGGCCCATTGACTCGCACATCCGGCGTATCTCCCGGTTGCGGCCCTCATACAGCACTATCTCCACAACTGCCCGCCCGGGCTGCTGCTCCAGCACCCTTGCCTTTGCGGGGGCGGTCATACGTCCGTCAAGCATTATTCCCGTGCTGAGCTCAATCAGCTGCTCCTCGGTTATGCCCGGGCGCAGGGTGACGCGGTAGGTCTTCGCCACGTGGGTCTTCGGATGGGAGACGGCGTTAGCCAGATCCCCGTCGTTCGTCATAATAAGCAGGCCCTCGGAGTCCTTGTCCAGCCTGCCCACCGGGTACACCCTTCCTGGAACGTCCTCCACAAGCTGGGCCACACATTTCCTGCCCCGCTCGTCCTCCATAGTGGTGACGAAGCCCCTGGGCTTGTGCAGGGCAAGGTATATCCTGCCGCAGCTGTTTGCTATACGCTGGCCGTCCACAGCTATCACGTCCTTATTTGGGCGAGCGCTGTCCCCTAGCTTTATGGGCCTCCCGTTCACCGTCACCCGGCCCTGCTGGATAAGCTCCTCGGCCTTGCGGCGGGACGCGATCCCCGCCTGGGCTATAAGCTTCTGTACCCTCTCCGGCTGTGCCAAAGCACTCCCCTCCTTTTCACTTCCCGCAAATATTATGTAAATATAAATATTTTATGTCAACTAAACATATTGTTAAAAAAACTCGTCAGCTTCTCCCACCAGGTGCGCTCCGGCAGCACTACCTGCTCAGCGCCCTCAGTGGCGATTATTGGCACGCTGTAGATCTCAATGCCTCCCGAAAGGTACTGCACCTGCCCTATCTTCTCCCCGGCTTTTACCGGCGCATAGAGGAATTTTGGCAGGAGCACCCGGCTCTCCACCCCCTGGGCTTCCTCGATAGGCAGGGTCATGCTAACCTGCTGGCTGGCGCAGACTGCCACCCCCTGCTTGCCGGAGCCCGCCACAGGTATGCTCTCCGGCAGGGCCTCCTCGCCCATGTTCACGGTCTTCACCTTGGAAAAGCCATAGTCGAACATGGCCGTATGGTCATCCCAATCGTCAGGGGCGTTCAGGGTAACTGCTATGAGCGTGGTGCCGTCCCGCTGTGCCGCTGAGACCAGGGTGCGCCCGGCCTTTTTGGTAAAGCCAGTCTTTATGCCGATACATCCGTCGTATATGCGCAGGAGCTTATTATGGTTTTGGTAGCTTATCCTCTGCTCCGGCTCCACAAACTCCACCTGCAGGGTGGAGCTCCCGGCTATCCTTGCAAACTCCCCGTTACCCATGGCCTCCCTGCCCAGCAGGGCCATATCGTAGGCCGTGGAGTAATGCTCATCGTCGTCTAACCCTGACGGCGTGACGAAGTTAGTCTCGGTCATGCCTATCTCCCCGGCCCTGGCGTTCATAAGCTCCGCGAAGCCCTCCTGGCTGCCGCCGAGATATATTGCCGCGGCGTTTGCCGCATCATTGCCGGAGGCCAGGAGCATACCCGAGGTAAGGTTTATCAGCGTCAGCCGGTCACCCTCCTTCAGGCCCATGGAAGAGCCCTCCACCGCTACCATCTCGGCAGTTATGTCAATAACCGGGTCCCCGGAGCGCTCAGCCTCCTCCAGGGTGAGCAGGGCTGTCATGATCTTGGTGGTGCTGGCCATAGCGAGCTTCTCATGGGAGTTCTTCTCATAAATAACCGTGCCGTCGTCGCCGGAGATGAGTATAGCGCTCTGGGCAGAGACCCCCGGCTCCCCCGCCGCATATACAGCAGGCGCCGGTAAAAGCAGCAGTACGGCCAACAGGATAAATATTTTCTTCATATACACACCGCCTCTCCACAGTTAAGATATGCGGACAGGCGTTATGTTATTCTGCGGTTTCCTTCTCCGGCACTGCAGGCACACATTCTGCGGCAGGCGCAGCCTCGTCCTTTTTCTTAAAGAGTGAGCTGAGCATATCCGCAATGTCAGGTATCCTTTCCAGAGCCCTGTCAACAGGGCTGAAGTAGGGCTCTATCTGTATTACCCGCACATTTCCGTTGTGTATGGACAGGAATGCCACCGGGCTCACCGTCACCCCCGCGCCGCTGCCGCCGGCAAAGAGCCCCCCCGCAGGCTGGGCCTTGGAGGGCAGGTCAGAACCGCCGGCTGCAAAGCCGTAATTCACCCGGGAAATGGGTATTACAGTAGTGCCGTCCGGCGTGGTGACAGGGTCCCCCACCACGGTGTTCACGTCCACCATCTGCTTGATCTTGTCCATGCTCACGCCCAAGAGGTCGTTTACCTTATTATCACTCATTGCCTAGTCTTCCTTTCACTCTTTAATATCCTTCTAAGGGGCCTGATGCTTTTTATCACCAGCTTCAGCCCCTCCGCCAGCACAAAAAACGGACGTATCGAGAGCTCGGCCGAGAAGTCCACCCGGCTCTCCCAGAGGTCGTAGCTAAGGTCCACCGTCACGCCCTTATTCCCGCAGGGCAGCAGTGTGAACAGCACCCCGCAGGCCGAATAGACCCCCGCTGATATCTTTCCGAAAAGCTCCGCCCCAGCCGCCGCATCCCCGGCCCCTGCCACACATAAGTATAGGTCGAAGCGCCTGAGTTCAAACCCCCTTAGTATCCCCGCCGTGGCCTGTCCCAGCAGGCTTATGAGCTCGCCTATGGCCTCTAGGAATCCCCCCAGGCCCTCCCGCTTCAGCGCGGCCTTTATGCGCCCGCCTATACCAGGCTTGCCTGATTTTTCCGGCTCCTCAGGCTCTTCCTCCTTTGGAGGCTCCTCGGGCTCCTCCTGCGGCTCGCCGGGGAGCAGCGGGATGTTCAGGAAAAGATACTTTATCCTCAGGTGGAACTCACCGTCAAAGCGCAGCTCCGCCCCCACAGGCATAAGGGTCAGCAGCAGCAAAAGGAGCAGCAGGCCCAGTATGGCCCAGAGTATCACGTATAAAACTATCATCCGCCGCCCCCCTTACCATGTTCTGTATACGCTGTCTACACATCCAGGGTTATCTGCTCCGGCCCGTCATCCTCCTCATCGCCGGAGCCCTCATCCTGCTCCTGCTGCTCACCCTCTCCAGGTGGCGGCGGCAGGCGGTCTATGGACTCAAGCTGGAAGCAGCGCAAAAAGTTCTCCGTGGTGCCGTAGAGCAGCGGGCGTCCGGGGAGCTCCAGCCTCCCCCGCTCCTCTAAAAGCCCCTTCTGCACCAGGCTCCCCACCACCCCCGAGCAGTCCACTCCACGGACCTGCTCAACAAAGGCCTTGGTTACCGGCTGGTTATAGGCTACCACCGCTAGCACCTCCATTGCCGCCTGGGACAGCGGGGTGTTCCTCTTTAGATCCAGCGCCGCCCTCACCGGCTCGATAAAAGCGGGGTTTGTACAGAACTGGGCCGAGTCCCCCAGCATCAGCAGGTGTACGCCGCTCTCGGGGGTATTGTATTTGTCCTGCAGGGCGGAGACCATCCTCTCAGCTGCCGCGGTGCGCACCCCAAGCACCTGGGCTATCCTGTCCAGGGCCACGGGCTCGCCGCTGGCAAACAGGATGGCCTCTGCCCTGCCTGTAAGCTCCTCTGTACTCACGCTTTCTCCCTCCCCATCAGCTTCACCTCGCACAAGTCGCCTTCCCCCTCAACTCTTACCCGTCGGTTCTTCACAAGCTCCAGCAGCGCCAAAAATACCGCGACCCTTGCCGAGCGCTCGTCCTTTTCGGCGAAGAGCGCCCTGTAGGCAATGCTCCCCCGCTTCCAGAGGGTCCTCAGCACATACACGGTCTGGCTTGCAACCGACACTATCCTGGCGGAGACCAGGGCCGAAAAGCTCTCTGGCTTTGGAGGCATCAGGCTCTTTCCCTTGCCCCAGGCAGCCCTTAAAGCCTGCCGGAGCTCCCGTGGGTCGTGTATGCGCTTGTAGATAAAGTCGGCGGGCAGCTCCTCCGGGGGCCTTGTGACCGTATTGAAAGACGCCAGCTCCCTCAGCTTCTCAGCCGCCTCCTTGCACTGCTGGTATTCTAAAAGCAGCCCTGTAAGTTCCATGCGCGGGTCCTCCTCGTCCTCCTGCCTCGGGAGCAGTGAGGCTGTCTTTATGTAGACGAGCCTTGCGGCCATCTCCAGAAACTCGCTGGCAACGTCTAAATCAGCCTCCCGCATAAGGTCTATCTGCTCCATATACTGCTCCAGCAGCTCCGCAATGGGTATATCATATATATCTATCTTGTTCTTGGCAACGAGGGCCAGCAGCATGTCCAAAGGGCCCTCGAAGTTCTCAAGCTTATATTGCAGCTTCTCCATTGCGCACCCAGTTAAAAGCTGAACCCAAAGAGCTTGAACGGCAGCCCGGCTATCCAGAAAATACCCTTTGACATGGCGCTCTCTATGGCGTACAGGGGCCCGGAGAAAGCTCCGGAGAACATGAGCACAAATAGCACCATCACGAATACATTCTGATACCTGTAATAGGTCTCAAGGGCCCGGTCGCTGAGGAATGCCCCCAGTATCTTGGAGCCGTCCAGCGGCGGGATCGGCAGTAGGTTGAACGCCGCCAGGGTCACGTTTACCATGACATAGTAGGACAGAAGTGTGTAGACGAAATACAGCACGGAGTTCACCCCGTTATACCCGGCTATCACCAGCATCACATTTAAGAGCAGCGCCCCAGCAAGGGCGGCGAGAAGGTTTGACACCGGCCCCGCCAGGGCCACTATCGCCATGTCGCGCTTTGGCTTCCTGAAGTACCTGGGGTCCACCGGCACGGGCCTTGCCCAGCCGAAGCCGAACAGGAACAGCCAGACTGTGCCTATGGGGTCAACGCTGGCTAAAGGGTTCAGGGTGAGGCGGCGCTCGAGCTTTGCCGTAGGGTCCCCTAGTTTATAGGCTATCCAGCCATGGGCCAGCTCGTGCAGGGGCAGTATGCAGATTATGACAAAGATTATTGCCAGGACCTGGGCTGCCACAGTGGGTATGTCCACCTGGCCGCCTGCCATAATGGTCCTTATTACGCTGAAAAACATAGATATCCTCCAATTCTTTTGCTTATTTCCAGTAGCCGTACCCATGGATTATAACCTATTTTTAGGAAAAAGACAATTCCTTTCAAAAAAAACTTGCATTTTCCCCGGCTTTCTGCTATAATCCTATTTGAATTTACGGTCAGACCCGCCTTTGGGCGCACACAAGGTATTGCGCCCCCGGCTGAAACTGGTACATTATTTTCAGAAAGGAATGATAAATATGGCAAAATGTGATTTCTGTGGCAAGGGTGTTACCTTCGGCTGCAAGGTATCCCACTCCATGCGCCACTCCAACCGGGCCTGGAAGCCCAATATCAAGCGCATCAAGGCTATCGTTGACGGTTCCCCCAAGCGCGTCTACGCCTGCACCCGCTGCCTGCGCTCCGGGAAAGTTACTCGCGCTGTGTGAGCATAGCCTTACCAGTTGTATCAAGTTAAACTCTACCACCTTTCAGGGCTGTCTTCATAGACGGCCCTGCTTTTTTATCCACCCATATGCACGTCCAGCTGTGGGTAGGGTATCTCTATGCCCTCTTTGTCAAAGCTGAGCTTCACCGCCTCCTGCATGGCATAGTACAGGTCCCAGTACTCCTCCTGCCTGCACCACAGCTTCATCACCAGGGTCACGCCGCTGTCCCCAAGCTCCCCCACCGCTATCACCGGCGCCGGGTCCCTGAGCACCCTCCGGTCCCCCTCGGCTAAGGTTTTCAGCACATCCTTGCCCCTTTGCAGGTCAGCCTTATATGAGACCGGATAGCTCAGATCCAACCGCCTTGTGCCGTTTGTGGTAAAGTTCACCACCACGTCGCCGGTTATCTTTGAGTTGGGGACTATGACCTCCTTATTGTCAAATGTCGCCAAAATGGTGTAGAGTATCTCAATACGCTTCACTGTGCCCTCATAGCCGCCGAAGGCCAGATAATCCCCCATTTTAAACGGCTTGGTGAAGATTATCTGTACGCCGCTGACGAAGTTTGACAAGCTCCCCTGCAGAGCAAAGCTGGCTGTCAGGCCCGCGGCTCCCAGGGCGGCCACCAGTGAGGTTATGTTTATTTCCAGCTTGACAATGGCGCTCACCGCCGAGACCATGATCACCAGCGCCTTCACCAGCGAGCCGATGAACCCCGCCACAAGGGGGTCCGTCCGGCTCTTTTTTATAGCCTGCTTTGTGAGCTTCGCCGCGAGCCCAGCCAGCCACCAGCCGCAGAGGAATATCAACCCCGCCGAGAGCAGGTTCCAGCCAAGGCCGATAAGCCAGCCGGTAAATTTTGTCCAGAACTCCGCGCCGTCCATATGGGGTCACACCATGGCCCAGCTCGCCCCGAAGGACCTGCGCGCCACCTGCTCCAAAACGTCCTTTATCTCCTGGGCGGCGTCCTTCTCTTTGGAGTTTTTCAGCTGCTCGTCCAGGAGCTTGAAGAGGTCTTCCAGGCTGTCGGACTGCATAAACGCCGCGCCGGTGAAAAAGCTGTCCCACTGGGGCATGAACCGCACGGCCTCGGAGGGAGCCGAAACTATCAGCTTCTCCGGGTCCACGGCCACCAGCTCTATTTTGCCCATCACCGCCTCGAGCTTCTCCCTCTCGGTGATTATTCCCATTTCAACCATGGTGTCGAGAGCGTCTATCTTGCCGAACATGCTGAGAGTGCCCGAGTAGTTTTCTTTTAGATAGGCGATGTTCTCCTCGGTCAGGCCCTTGGAGCCGGGGAGTTCTCTTGGAGGCTGGGTCTTCTTCCAGTCCTCATAGTCGCTGATAAGCTGGGCGCCCGGGCTTGTGTAGTTACTCCCGCCGGTGACGGACTTAACAATCTCCAAAAATGTGCCCTCGTCCAGCTTCATGCCCGGGTTTTGCTGATAGGCGCTGTAAATGGCCTCGCTTATGTACCGGCTGTTCTTTACCTGCATTGCAAAATCTCCTTTCATTTATCGACGCTCTGTCACAGCATGGCCCAGGCCGCCCCGAAGGACTTGCGGGCCACCTGCTCCAATACGTCCTTTATCTCCTGGGCGGCGTCTTTTTCCTCTGAGTTTTTTAGCTGCTCGTCCAAAAGCTTAAAGAGGTCCTCCAGGCTGTCGCACTGCATGACCGGCGCATAGGCAAAAAAGCTGCTCCACGCCGGCATAAACCGGGAATTTTCTACCGTGCCGGTGCAGACGATACCCTTTGAATCCATGGGGACAGACCGAAGCTCCAGTTTCCCGAGGCCGAGAGCCTCCATGAGCTCCTCCCTTGAAACTATCCCCATCTCCATCATTGTGCCGGCGGCGTCCAGCCTTTGGAACAGGTCGAGCTCTCCGCTGAAATGCTCCCGAAGGTATGCTATGTTCTCCTTTGTGGCTCCCTTGGAATTTGGGAGCACCCTCTCCGGCTGGGCGGCCTTCCAGTTGAGATAATCGCTCCAGACCTGGGCCGCCGGGTCTGTGGAGCTGCCCGTGTTTCCCTCTGCGGACATCACCAGCCGAGCGAACAGCGTTTCGTCTATGTTCCCCTCCTGGTTCTGCTGATAAGACTTATAGAGTATCTCCGTCAGATAATTACTGCCTGTCACCTTCATTATGAACTCTCCTTTTTGCAAAAATAATGGGGCTGAATATGTCTTACGCTATAGTATAGCACATTATAGGGTGAAATAGGAAGAATTTCCGCGAAAAAATCCTGAAGTTTTCATTTTTTCTTGTGCCGGGCGGTATACTTGTGATATAATCAATGCTGGATGATAATGTTCCCAGGATGGAGTTGTTACAGCATGTATAATCAGGTTTGCTGGGTCTGCCTGCCAAAAAGGGACGGCATGGAACCCATCGGAGGCGAGCTGGCCCTTGCCAGGCGGCGCTTCCTTTTAGACCAGCGGCACGCCGTGAGCATCGACCGGGACCAGAATATAAAGGGGTTCAAGGGCCGCGTCAAGGGGCGCATAGGCAGGCGACGGTTTTTCTGGCGCATGAAGGTCAGGGGGACCTCCGGGGGCGAGATTGCCCTTGAGGAGGCCTTCGGGCAGAAGAACGGCTGGACAGTGGTCGTTCGGGACATGTACGGCGTCATAGTCAGCCGGAGCTTTTTTGACAAGCAGCACCTATGGCTGCGCACGGAATATTACGAGCCCTGGGACACGGACCAGGCTAAGATCAGCTTCTCCCCCGGGGGCGAGGCGGGGACTATCCTGCGCCGGGACTGGGACCCCGAGGAGAAGAAATACCAGGACATGACCCTTTATACTGTCCCCTACTGCTCGGGCACAGCGAGCCAGAGCGTGGTGGACGCCCAGTTTGGGGAGCCCCAGCTGGTGCTTGTCATGACCGACGGGGAGCTCTGCTGCTGTCCCAAGGAGGAGGCAAAGGCCAGGCAGGAGGCCATGAAGAACGTAAACAGCGGCACCGTTGTACTCATGCCCGCCTGGGAGATAAAGGGCGGTGAGCTTGTCCGGGAGGACAGCGGGGACGGCGAGGCCGGGATAAGCTTCACGTCCCTGGAGGAGTATGCAAAAATAGAGCCCCCCTCCCCGGATAAGCCGGAGGCCGCCCCCGCACAGCCCCAGCCGAAGCATTTGACGCCGCCCGCCCCCGAGGAGCCCGCGCCCAGAAAGGCAGAGCCTGTGGCAGAGCTGCCGGTTATCGAGCCGCACGAGGCCAGGCATATGCAGGGCTCTGTAAACTTTGAGGAGCTGATAGACGCCCCGGCGGTGCCGCTGCCCCCCCCGCCCGCCGCTCCCCCTGTGCCGTCGGCGCCAGCTGCATACACTCCCCGCAGGATGGAGCCAGAGGCGCTGATACCCGAGTTGGAAATGCCCAGTGTACCGGCAGCAGCGCCTGTGCCTGCCATGCCACCGGCTGTACCCTCACGGACGCCTATGCCGGAAACGCCCCCTGTACCTGCACCGGTGCCTGCTCCAGTGCCAGAGCCGGAGGCCGTCCCTCCCCGGACAGCTGTTCCTGTGCCGGGGCCGGAGGCTGCGCCCCCCCAAGCTCCTGTTCCCATTGCGGGACCTGAGCCGTTGGCGGAGGAAAACCCTGACGGCGACGCGGACCTTGAGACCATACTTGCCGAGGCCGCGCTGTATGCCAACACCCCGCCGCTGCCTGAGGCCTCCCCTGAGACTGCCGGGGGCAAGCCCATACCCAGCGGCTATACCGGGGACATTAAGGACGGCAAGATCTCCGGGCGCGGCCGCACCGAGCAGCGCAGCGGACTCACCTCCTATGAGGGCGGATATGTGGACGGCAGGCGGCACGGCTTCGGGACCTACTATTATAAGGACGGCAACCTCTGCTACGCCGGGGCCTGGAAGGACGACCGGCGGGACGGGCTTGGGGTATCGTTCAGGGACAGCGACCACGCCATGCACGTGGCAAACTGGAAGGATGGACAGCCCCAGGGCCTTGTGACGCTGTTTGACGCAAAAGGCAATCTGCGCTTCAGCGGGCGCATGGAGAACGGCAAAAAAGAGGGTGCAGGGGTCACGATAAACTGTGAGGACGGCACTGTGTTCGTGGGCCAGTGGTCGGGGGGCGAGGCCACCGGGCTGGGGTCGGCCTTTGACCGGGACGGGCGGCTCCTGTACTACGGAAGCTGGCGGGACGGCAAGAGGCACGGACACGGCACTGAATTTGACATAAACGGCGGCGTGGTCTTTGACGGTGAGTTCCGGGACGGCAAGTATTATAACGGAGTGCTTTACCAGAAGCTATAAATATAGATCAAAAATAAAGTGGGCTTTCAGCGAAAGCCCACCCCGCTCTTATCTGAGCATCTTCTCCATATCCCCCAGCATATCCCCCACAGTGTGGATAGCCCTGCTGGCGTTCTTCCTCATGTGCGCGGCTTTTTTATGGCTGCCGCCGCTCATGGCCTTTGTGCCTATAGCTGCCACCGCCGCTCCGGTGAGAAGCCCTAAGCCTATGCCCTTGGCTACGTTCATGCTCTGCTTGTACATGGCGTCTATCCTCCTTAGCACTATAATAAAACGAAGTACCCTCAGCACTGTCGTCACTCTCATTTTCCCCTCTCCCCTTCAATTTTATTCTCTTTCACGGAGGCCAAGTATGCCCAGCTTAAACATTGTGCTCGTTGAGCCCGAGATCCCTCAGAACACCGGCAATATCGCCAGGACCTGCGCCGTAACCGGGGCGTCGCTGCACCTGGTCGGCCCTATGGGCTTTACGCCCACGGACAAACGCCTGCGCCACGCGGGGCTTGACTATTGGCAATATTTAACGCTTCATCGATACGATAGTCTTGACGATTTCTTCGGGAAAAACACAGGGAATTTTTTCTATTTCTCGACCAAGGCCCAGCGCCGTCACTCGGACGCCAGGTACCCCGACGGCTGCTACCTGTTCTTTGGCAAGGAGTCCGCGGGCCTGCCTGAGAAACTGCTTTTTGAAAACCCGGAGCGCTGTGTGCGCATACCGATGATGTCAGGGGCAAGGAGTCTTAATCTCAGCAACTCCGTGGCAGTCGGCGTGTTCGAGGTGCTGCGCCAGTGGGATTACCCGCAGCTCTTATGCAGCGGCGAGCTGAGGAATTACGACTGGGCAGTCGCGAAGAAGCTGTATCCGGGGTCTGAATTTCTATAGGGTGTACAATTCAGCTCCTCCCCTCCTTCCAGCCCATCTGCCATGATGTATACAGCTTACAGGCACTGAATTTTTAAGGGGGTCATTATCATGTCATCAAAATATTGCGAGGGCGAGAGCTTTCAGGGGCTGTCCCTCTCGGGGGAGCTTATAGAGGGGCTCACCCTTGTTGACTGCCTGTTCGAGGGTTGCGTCTTTGAGGGGTGCAAAATACTGCGCTGTGTCATCAATAGCTGCCGGTTTGTGAACTGCCGGATAACCGACCCCAAAACCGACTACTCCGAGGCCAAGTTCCTGGTGCTGGAGGGGTGCCAGCTCAGCGGGGTAAACTGGGGGCTGCTGGTGCCGGGCAACGGCTTCGGGGAGCCCCTGGACAAGCTTTCGGGCTGCCGGATGAAGTATAATTTCTTCACGGAGATGGACCTGAGGAAGTTTTCCTTCTCGGGGTCTGAGCTGGACGGCTGCACCTTTGCAGACTGCAGGCTGACGGACAGCGTCTTCACGGACTGCAGGCTTGGCGGCACGGAGTTCTTCCGCTGCGATATGAACGGCGCGGACTTCCGCGGGGCCTCAGGGTATAGGATAGACGTGCTCACCTGCCCTGTGAAGCGGGCAAGGTTTAACCTGCCGGAGGCGGCGGACCTGCTCCATGGGCTGGGGCTGAGGCTGGAGTGATGAAAATCGGTTAGTGCCGTTAGGCTTCATATAACCTCATCGACACGATCCGACCAATGGTATATAACAAAAAAGCCCCTTCTGATAGGTTTTTTCACAGAAAGGTACTGTTTCTACATGGGCTTCATTTACGAAGCCAGAGGCGGCTTAGCCATCTTCCCGGGAAAGGAGGTGGTCATTCTCCCTAAGTTTTATTGGCGAAGGGAAGTGCGCGCATACGGGCAGCAAGGTTTTGCGGCTGGCAATCGCTATTTGACTGCACTTGTCGCGATCATACGCTTTGCCCCAAAAGCGTGATAGCCGCTCGGCCGGCCCCGAACGGCTATCATTGTCTCTTATGATGACTTAGCTAAGTAGGCTAACCGCCATGTAGCCGGTACCTTTTTATACTTTTTATTATGCCATATCACGGTTATATGTCGTCCCCCGCAAAATCAAAAAAACTTTACAAATCCCCCCTTCCACTAATGAGTGTTTTGTGGTAAAATGATTATTATATATAAATACGGAGGCGGCTGGATGAGCTTTATCGAGTTTGACAATGTCTGCAAATATTATACCATGGGCGAGACGCGGATTGCCGCCGCGGACCATATCAGCTTCTTTGCCGAGCGCGGGGAGTTCTGCGTTATCGTCGGGCCTTCGGGGGCCGGGAAGACCACGGTGCTCAATATGCTCGGTGGCATGGACACCTGCGACGAGGGCCGGATTATACTGGACGGCAGGGAGATAAGCGGGTATAACCCCCGGCAGCTCACGGCGTACAGGCGGCTGGAGGTAGGCTTTGTGTTCCAGTTCTATAACCTGGTGCAGAACCTGACGGCTTTGGAGAATGTTGAGCTTGCAAGCGAAATATGCCCGGACCCTCTGGACGCCAGGAAGACCCTGGAGGGCGTCGGCCTTGGGGACAGGCTCCAGAACTTCCCCGCGCAGCTCTCCGGCGGCGAGCAGCAGCGGGTGTCTATCGCCCGGGCCCTGGCTAAAAACCCGAAAATATTATTATGCGACGAGCCCACCGGCGCCCTTGACTACAACACCGGCAAGGCCGTGCTCGGGCTTTTGCAGGATACCTGCCGCAGGACCGGGCGCACGGTTTTAGTCATCACCCATAACGGTGCCCTGACAGCTATGGCCGACCGGGTCATACGCATTAAAAGCGGCAGGGCCATTTCCAATGAGGTAAATCAAAACCCCATCCCCGTGGAGGAGATAGAATGGTAAAACGGACCTACCGCAAGAATATCCTGCGCACTGTACGTGGGAGCCTCTCAAGGTTCCTGGCTATATTCGCCATCGTAGCCCTGGGCTCTGGCTTCCTGGCAGGTGTGCTGGCCTCGCCTATAGATATGCGGATAAGTGCGGACAGCTATATGGACCAGTCAAATATGTTCGACCTGCGTATTGTATCCACCATGGGGCTCACTGGCGGCGATATGGAGATACTGAAGGAATTGGATGGCATTGAGGGCGTCGTGCCTGCTTATGACACGGATACCGTGCTGCTCTCCGAGCTCGGCGACACCCATACGGCCCGGATACACACCCTGCCCCCCGATGGCGCGCCGGAGATGTATACCCCCGCTTTGCTTGAGGGGCGGCTGCCGGAGAAAAGCGGCGAGTGCGCGGTGATACTTACCAAAAGCTTTACCGGGGAGAGCGACTGGGTGGGAAAGGTCCTCACCCTAGACTCGGAGGAGGAGAATGATGACATTATAGGGGAGTTCACCGTGGTGGGCACGGTGCGCAGCCCCCTTTATATCTCCCTTGAGAACGAGCGTACCTCTGCCGGCACAGGCTCCGTTGACCTGAAGCTTTACACTGTGCCGGAGAGCTTCCAGCAGGACTACTATACCGCCGCCTATCTGACAGTTGAGGGCGCAAGGGAGCTGGACTCCTTCGGCGGAGGGTATGAGAAGCTTATAGACGGCATTTCCGCCGAGCTTGATACCCTTGGCGAGGAGCGGGCGCTGGTGCGGTATAACGAGATAATCGACGAAGCCAATGGGGAGCTTGCCGACGCCCAGCAGGAGTATGACGACGCCAAGAGCGAGGCTGACAAGGAGCTCTCCGACGCCCTCAGGGAGCTGGAGGACGGAGAGCGTGAGCTTGAAAACGGCAGGCAGGAGCTCGCTGACGGAAAGAAGAAGCTTGAGGACGGACAGAAGGAGCTGGACGACGGCTGGGCCGAGTACCGCACGGAGACCGCAAACGCCCAGAAGCAGATAGACGACGGCTGGGCCCAGGTGAGCGGGTATCAGGCCCAGATAGACAGCGGCCTCGCCCAGATAAATTCCGCCCAGGGGCAGATAACCGCTGGATATAAAGAGCTTGAGGCCTCGGAGTCAAAGCTTGCAGAGGTTAAAGCCAAGCTGGACAGCACCCGCGCCCAGCTCGACGGCATAGACCAGGGTAAAGCAGCTCTGGCCGGCGCGGCCGCCCAGCTTGGACTGCCCGAGGGCGACGGCTCGGATAGCTGGGCCATTGAGACAATCACCCTGCTAGAGCAGGCCGCTCCTGAAACGGGGGCCCAGTTTGCGGAGCTCAAGCTTGGCCTTGAGGCCCTTAGGGCCCAGGGAACGGACTCAGCCTCTGCCCGGGCTGCTCTGGAGGCTGGACTGGCTGAGTATGAGCAGGGCATAAAGCAGGCTCAGCAGGCGCGGGCCCAGCTGGACCAGAACCAGTACAGGCTGAACTCGCAGCTCTCAGAGCTTAAAAAGCAGCAGGCGGCCCTGGACTCCCAGAAGGGGCAGCTCTACAGCGCTGAAAACACACTGGAGGCTGCAAAGCAGGACACTGAGAAGAAGCTCCGCGACGCTCAGAAGGAGCTTGAGGAGGGCCGCAGGGAATATGAGAACGGCCTTGCAGAGCTTGAGGACGGCGAAAAGGAGCTTGCAGAAGGCTGGGAGGAGTACAATAAGGGCAAGGCCGAGGCCGAAACCGAGCTTGCGGACGCTCAAAATGAGCTAGATAAAGCCCGAGAGGATATTGATGCCATTGAGCAGGGCGAGTGGTATGTGTTCACGCGGGATGACAATGTGGGCTTTTCCAGCTATGCGTCCAATGCCGACAAGATAGCCGCTATAGCTACAGTGTTCCCGGTGTTCTTCTTCCTGGTGGCGGCTTTGGTAGCGCTGACCACCATGACCCGCATGGTCGAGGAGGAGCGCCAGCAGATCGGCACCATGAAGGCCCTGGGGTACTCACCGGTACAGATCGCCGGGAAGTACCTGCTTTACGCGGCGGCGGCAAGCCTTTTGGGCTGTGTGTTCGGGGTGACGGCGGGGATGTGGCTGTTCCCCACCGTTATAATCAACGCCTACAGCATAATGTATGACCTTCCCAAGGTGCTCACGCCCTTTAGCTGGCAGCTGGCTGCTTTTTCAGCGGTGACGGCGACCCTGTGTACCCTTGCAGCCACATTGAACGCCTGCTGGAACGCCCTTAGGGAGGTGCCCGCGCGGTTAATGCTGCCAAAAGCTCCTAAGGCCGGAAAGCGCATTTTGCTGGAAAGGGTAACGCCTGTATGGAGCAGGATGAAGTTTACCCAAAAGGTCACGGCCCGGAACCTGATACGCTATAAGAAGCGCTTCTTCATGACGGTTATAGGCATATCCGGCTGTACGGCGCTACTGGTGACAGGGTTTGGCATAAGGGACTCTGTTTCTGATATCGTCGCCATACAATACGGCGAGCTGTGCAGCTATAATCTGATTGTGTGGCTAAAGGACGAGAGCGCGCTGAAGGACCCGGAGCTTATTGAGCTACTCGAGGACGAAAGCCTGGTGCTGGACTCCCTGGCAGTCCTCCAGGACTCTGGGGCGGTGGCGCCTGAGAAGGGCCTGCCCGCGGACGATATCACCATATTCGTGCCCTCTGAGACCGAAAGGCTCCCGGAGTTCTTTAGATTCAGGCACCGCAGGGACAGCGAACCGGTGGTGTACGGTGAGGACTCTGTCATTATTACAGAGAAGCTCTCAGAGCGCCAGCACCTAAAGGTCGGCGACAGTATCACGGTGAAAAACCAGGACGAAGCCGAGGCAAGCTTTACCATTACGGATATCTGTGAAAACTATGTGCAGCACCTGCTCTATATCTCCCCCGCCGCCTATGAGGAGGGCTTTGGCGCAAAGCCGGAGATGAACTCCCTCTTGTGCCGGCTGCCTGAGGACGGCCCCGAGGGAGGGACTGATGCGCTGAATACTGCTCTCTTAGGGTGTGAAGACGTGGCTATGACTACCTCCACCGAGGAGCTCTCCAGCAGCTTTAACAACAGCATACAGAGCATTAACTATATTGTGGTGGTGCTGATAATCTCCGCGGGGGCGCTGGCCTTTGTGGTGGTGTACAACCTTACAAATATAAACATCACCGAGCGGGTGAAGGAGCTGGCGACCATTAAGGTGCTGGGCTTCTACGAGTCGGAGGTCGCGGCGTATGTGTACCGGGAGACGGCGGCGCTGACGGCAATCGGCACGGCTGCCGGGCTGCTGCTTGGAGTAATACTGCACCAGTTCGTCATACGCACGGCGGAGATAGACATGGTGATGTTCGGCAGGGCCATCTATGCCCCCAGCTATCTCTGGGCAGCAGTGCTAACTGTACTTTTCAGCGTGCTTGTAAACCTGGTGATGTACAGGAAGCTCACAAGGATCAGCATGGTGGAGAGCATGAAGGCTCCCGAGTAAGGAGGGGTATGATGAAGCACTTGATAATCGCCGGCGTCCCATGGCCGGCAAGAGCACGCTGTCGAGAATGGCCGCAGGAGAGCTTGGCTGGCAGCATGTGAGCATGGACGCGATGATCGCGGGGTTTGAGCGCTGCTTTCCTGAGACCGGAATTGACACGGGCTTGAGCGTGAACAAGGACAAGAGCTCCATGGATATACTGCATATTATCAGCGGCAAAATCGGCCCCTTCCTGCGGGCCATGACCTACCCCGAGGAGTACGACCGTCAGAACGGCCCCATGGTGATAGACATGTACCAGCTGCTGCCGGAGGACTATGTCAGGTATATAGACCCAGAGGTATGCGGTGCGCTGTACCTGCTCACCGGGGACGTGACACCAGAGGAGCGCTGCCGTATACAGAAGGAGTTTGACACGCCGGAGGACTACACCTACGGCCTCTCTGACAGCGAGCGCCTTGAAGGGTGCGGATACCTGGTGAAGCAGAGCAGGCTCATGAGGGAACAGTGCGAGCGGCTGGGCCTCCCCTACTTTGAGACGGCGCGGGATAGGGAGAGGGTTCTGGATGAAGCGCTCAGTAAAATTATAAGTAACGGCAAGGAGGAATCATAGTGGAGAAAAGTCAAGCTAGGGAGCTCGGCCTGCAAAGGCGGCTAGTAGCATATAAAACCTATACGGCGTGGCAGGAAGTACCCTACGCTGTCTATCAGTATGAGCCCGACGCCACGGAGCTTTTCAGTGAGTTCAGGAAGCTGAAGGAAGGCTTCGCGGGCGGGAGCAGCCTTTTGGAGATACTGCCCATGTATTTAGCCTTCGACCACCGGGTGCTGGACTTTGGGAATATGAGAGCTTAAGAGACCGCTTATGCGGCCCCTCTTTTTTAGCCTTGACAAAGCGACACGCATGTCGTATAATAAAAGCAACATATATGTCGCAAGGAGGTAATATTATGCTGAGTAAAGGCGAGAGCACACGTCAGGCAATATGCAGCAGGGCCCGGGAGCTGTTCTGCAGGCAGGGCTTTAAGGGGGTAACCATGCAGGATATCTGCAAGGCCACAGGGCTGAGCCGGGGCGGGCTCTACAGGCATTTCGAGAGCACCGGGCAGATTTTCACCGCCATACTTGAGGGCTTCGGCGGGAACCAGAACCGGGAGATACATGAGCAGATACAGCGTGGTGTTCCACCAGCCATAATTTTAGAAGGGCTCCTCTGCCGGTACGAGACCGAGATGCTTGACAGCGGCAGCTCCCTGAGCCTTGCCATATGCGAGTTTTACAGTAGCCCGGACTGCTCCGGCGCGCCGCCGGTAAGCCGGTGGTACGAGGCCTCCCGGGCCGGGTGGACGGAGCTTATGAGGTACGGCCTTGATACCGGTGAGTTTTCCTGCGTGGACTTTCAGGGGGTATTTGACCTGATTGTATTCGCCTATCAGGGGGCGCGGCTGTATGGACGGCTTATGGATTTGTCTAAAGATACAGCTCGCGGTATGCTGGGGCAGGTTCGAAAGCTGCTGATTAGGCCGGATATGCTTCGCCTTGAGCGCCCGGCTCAAAAGCACAAGGACAAAGCCCTGGCCTTCCGGGAGGAGTTCTTCTCGAATGGCGAGCCTGTCATTTTCGGCAGCGAGCTTTTTGACAAAACCGAAAGCTATGATGAGTGGCTGGAGTCTGTTACAAGGAACACCGACCTTAAAACCCTAAACCCCAGCTGGGTGCTTACAGATACCTACTTTGCCGTAGACGGCGAAGATAATATCGCGGGCATAATCGACCTGCGGCACGAGCTCAACGGCTTCCTCGCTGACCTTGGCAACTGCGGCTACAGCGTGCGGCCCTCCTGCCGCGGGAGAGGGTACGGCAGTCAGATGCTCGGGCTGCTGGCTGCGCGGGCAAAGGCGGCGGGGCTCCCTGAGCTGCACATCTCCGTGGAGCGGGAGAATACCCCCTCCGTGCGGGTGATAAAGGGCCTTGGCGGAGTATATGAGCGGAGCTTTTCCCATGAGGGCCAGGCCGCGGACGTGTATGTTATCGCCCTTACAAAATGAGATAATGGAAAAAATATAAAGAGCGCGGCTGTTTTTGCAAAGTTCTACTTGCAAACAGCCGCGTTTTGTTATACAATATTTGGTAGTAAGCTCTGGGCTTTCTCTGTAGGGCCCATTATTTCTGTTAAGAAGGAGTGCACTGAAAATGAACTATTTGAACAAGAAGACCGTTGAAGACATCGACGTTGCCGGCAAGAGCGTACTGGTACGCTGCGATTTCAACGTCCCCATGAAGGACGGCGCTATCACCGACACCAAGCGCATCGTCGGGGCTCTGCCCACCGTAAAGTATCTTTCCGACCACGGCGCGAAGGTGATCCTCTGCTCCCATATGGGCAGGCCTCACAACATCTTCAACGATACCGTGAAGCTGGACAAGAAGGAGAAGAAGAAGATAGACGCAATGCCCGAGGCCGAGCAGGCCGAGGCCACCGCAAAGTGCCTTGAGGCCGCCAAGGGCGACGTTCAGAAGTTCTCCCTGGCCCCTGTCGCCGCAGAGCTCGGGAAGCTCCTGGGCAAGGAAGTCGTCATGGCAAAGGACGTTATCGGCCCCGACGCCAAGGCCAAGGCTGCCGCTCTCAAGGACGGCGACGTAATGATAATCGAGAACATCCGCTTCCACTCCGAGGAGACCAAAAACGACCCCGACTTCGCCAAGGAGCTGGCCTCCATGGCTGAGATCTATGTGAACGACGCCTTCGGCACCGCCCACCGCGCCCACGCCTCAACTGAGGGTGTCAGCCACTACCTGCCCGCCGTATGCGGCTACCTTATCCAGAAGGAGATAACCGTCATGGGCGGCGCCCTTAACGAGCCCAAGCGCCCCTTCGTCGCTATCCTGGGCGGCGCCAAGGTCTCCGACAAGATCGGCGTTATCGACAACCTGCTCACAAAGGTCGACACCCTTATCATCGGCGGTGGCATGGCCTACACCTTCTTCAAGGCCCAGGGCTATTCCATCGGCACCTCCCTCTGTGAGGAGGACAAGCTGGACCTGGCAAAGGCCACCCTTGAGAAGGCTGAGAAGGCCGGCGTGAAGTTCCTGCTGCCTGTTGATACCAAGGTCGGCAAGGAGTTTGACCCCAATACAGAGAGCCAGGTCGTGGACTCCACCGCCATCCCCGACGGCTGGATGGGCCTTGACATCGGCCCGAAGACCATTGAGCTGTTCAGCGACGCTATTAAAGGCGCCGGCACTGTTGTATGGAACGGCCCCATGGGTGTATCCGAGTGGGAGAACTTTGCAGCCGGCACCATCGGCGTGGCCTCTGCCGTGGCTGACAGCGGCTCCATCTCCATTATCGGCGGCGGTGACTCCGCTGCGGCTGTTGAGAAGCTTGGCTTTGCCGAGAAGATGACCCATATCTCCACCGGCGGCGGCGCTTCCCTGGAGTTCCTTGAGGGCAAGGAGCTGCCCGGCATTGCCTGCCTGAACGAGAAGTAATTAGCCTTGAAGGGGGGCGGGGTTTTGCCCCGCCCTCTTTTGTGATAGAATAAAATCAAAAGTTTCGTCCACCTTTTCAAAGGTGGCAGGGGTGGAGGGGGCAGCGCCCCTTCCCCGCCGGAGGCCATAAATATAAATAAATAATGAATAATTTGGAGGACTGATTTTATGAACAAGCAGCTGCGCAAAGCCGTCATCGCTGGCAACTGGAAAATGAACAAGACCCCCCAGGAGGCCAAGGAGCTCATCAACGCCATCGCCCCCTTAGTAAAGGACGCCACCGTTGACGTTGTGGCCTGCACCCCCTTCGTAGACCTTAGCGCCGCCCAGGAAGCCGCCAATGGCACCAACATCCAGATAGGCGCGGAGAACTGCCACTGGGCCAAGTCCGGCGCCTTCACCGGCGAGGTGTCCGCTGAAATGCTCAGCGCCATGGGCGTGAAGATCGTTATCATAGGCCACAGCGAGCGCCGCCAGTATTTCGGCGAGACCGACGTGACCGTCCACGACCGCACCCGCGCCGCCCTGGATGCTGGGCTCACCGTCATCCTCTGCGTGGGCGAGACCCTGGAGCAGCGGGAGCAGGGTATCACCAACGAGCTCTGCGCCATGCAGACCAAGATAGCCCTCGGCGGCGTGTCCGAGGAGGAGCTGGGGCGCATTATCATAGCCTACGAACCCGTATGGGCCATCGGCACCGGCAAGACCGCCACCGCCCAGCAGGCCAACGAGGTCTGCGCCGCTATCCGCGGCACCATCAAGGCTGTGTACGGCGAGGCCGCAGGAGACGGCATTACCATCCAGTACGGCGGCTCCATGAACGCTGCAAACGCCGCTGAGCTTCTGGCCCAGCCCGACGTTGACGGCGGGCTTATCGGCGGCGCCTCCCTGAAGCCCCAAGACTTTGCAGCCATAGTCGAAGCCGCCACAAAAGGTTAAGCCATGAAAAGAGATCATGGCTTTCACACCATCCTCTGGATAGCTTCCATCGCATTCACCTGCACCAGGTACCTCTGTGCCTCTATCATGTGCGCGGGGGCTCTTGGGGACCACGGCACCTACCAGCAGGCCCTGGACACACTGGGCCCCTTCCTGCCGGTAATGTCCCTTTTATGCCTCTTCGGGGCGCTGCTGCTCACCAGCACAGAGCTGATCGTCATAATACGCAGCCGGAACAACGGCAAGAATAAATAAGATACTAACGAAAGGAACATGGTTATATCATGAAGAAACCTCTTGTTCTGATGATACTGGACGGCTTCGGCATTGCCCCTGACGAGGGCAACGCCATCGTCGCCGCCAATACCCCCAATCTTGACCGCATTTTAAAGGAGAATCCTGTCACCAAGATAGGCGCCTCCGGCATGGACGTTGGCCTGCCCGACGGTCAGATGGGCAACAGCGAAGTGGGCCACACCAATATAGGCGCTGGCCGCATCGTGTACCAGGAGCTCACCCGAATCACCAAGTCGGCAGAGGAAGGGGGCATGGAGAAGAACCCCGCCCTGCTCAAAGCCATGCAGTCGGCTAAGGACAGCGGCAAGGCCCTTCACTTTATGGGTCTGTTGTCTGACGGCGGCGTGCACAGCCATAACACCCACCTCTATGCCCTTCTGGGGCTTGCAAAGAAGCTGGGCCTTGAGAAGATATTTGTACACTGCTTTTTAGACGGCCGGGACGTGCCTCCCTCCAGCGGCAAGGACTATGTTAAGGAGCTTATGGCTAAGCTGGAGGAGATCGGCGTTGGCAAGGTCGCCACGGTTATGGGCCGGTACTATGCCATGGACCGTGACAACCGCTGGGAGCGCGTTGAAAAGGCCTATGCCGCCATGGTCTACGGCGAAGGGGTAAAAGCCGAGTGCCCGGTCTGCGCCGTGCAGAATTCCTATGATGAGAACGTCACCGATGAGTTTGTGGTGCCCACTGTATGCGAGGGCGCTGAGCCTATCGCCGACGGCGACTCCGTCATATTCTACAACTTCCGCCCCGACAGGGCTCGGGAGATCACCCGCACCCTGGTAGACCCGGACTTCTCCGGCTTCCAGCGCAGGAACGGCTTCTTCCCCCTTAACTACGTGTGCATGACCCAGTACGACGCCACCATGCCAAACGTTGACGTGGCCTATAAGCCCGAGAGCCTTACGAATACCTTCGGAGAGTACCTCTCCAAAAACGACCTGACCCAGCTGCGCATTGCGGAGACAGAGAAGTACGCACATGTGACCTTCTTCTTCAACGGCGGCGTTGAGAAGCAGTACCCCGGCGAGGAGCGCATACTTGTCAAGTCCCCCTCTGTGGCGACCTATGACCTCCAGCCGGAGATGAGCGCCTACGAGGTCACGGACAAGATGGTGGAGGCCGTCAGGTCCGGGAAGTATGACGCCCTGATACTGAACTACGCCAACTGCGACATGGTGGGCCATACCGGCGTGTTTGAGGCGGCTGTGAAGGCTGTTGAGGCTGTGGACGCCTGTATCGGCAGGGTCGAGGCCGCTGTGAAGGAGATGGGCGGCTGCATACTCCTCACCGCCGACCACGGCAACGCCGACAGGATGGTGGACGATGACGGCACCCCCTTCACCGCCCACACCACAAACCCTGTGCCCTTCTGCGTGATAAACCACCCCTGTGAGCTCCGTGAGGGCGGTCGCTTGGCGGATATCGCCCCCACCATGCTCAAGATCCTTGGCCTGCCCCAGCCCGCTGAGATGACCGGGGAGAGCATTATAAAGTAAACCATCATCACTTACCCTGTTCTGAAAGGAGGCTGCATATGGACACGTCCGATATGATCGGCCTGGTAATAGTAATCGTCGCAGGCCTTAGTCTTATAGGGCTGTCAGTGCCGTTGCTCATGGGCCGTGGCTCCTGGCTTATCGCCGGGTACAACACTATGTCCAAGGAAGAGCAGGAGCACTGGGACGGCCCGGCCCTTGCCAGGTTCACAGGGAAGATACTGCTTGTGATCGGACTGCTGACGATCATTCTCATGTCGGTTATGTGCATTTTCAAATTCCTTTGGCTGACGGTACTGTACACCGTACTCGTTGTAGGGCTTGGCGTGTTTGCGGCAATCTGGTGTAATACGGGGAAGCGGTTTAGGAAATAAGATATGAAAAAATATAAACTTGTCAGAAAACTCTTTCTGTTCCTTCTAATCTTAACGCTCGTTCACGGATTTGCGGCCTGCGGTTCTCAACAGGCAAATGACAAAAAGCCATCTTCATCCGAAACTCATGATGAAAAAAGTGCTGATGTTGATAACTGTACATTTGCCAGAGACGCAGTTTATTATACTGTGACGTATGATGACAACGTAAATCAGTTTGATTTTATCTTTGGGACAATAGCAGATAAAACCAGTGACTCCTTTCTATCAGACGTGGAAATAAATGTTCTCACGTGTGCCAAAGAATACGGCGTCGAACTTGAATCGGATTTTATGAGCTATGTTGCCGTGGAGGAAATCACTGACGAAAAGCAAATAGACGAGCTCAAAAAGATAGAATAAAAGGCAGATAACGAATGTGAAAAAGTCCCTTGCCAAGCGGCAAGGGACTTTTTACACTTATTTTCCTTCATACGCCCGCCGCTTCACCTTAGAAAACTGAAACCTCTGGCTGTTATAAAGCCCAAAATACCCCGACATCACAAATGCCACCGCAATCGCCAGGGCAAAGAGCATCAGGTCCGTGGTGCCAAACATCTCGGCGGCAAGGAATATCGTGGCGATAGGACAGTTCACTACGGAGCAGAAAAGTGCTGTCATGGCGATGGCCGCGGCAAACCCCGGTCCAAGGCCCAGCAAGGGGCCGACGGTGCAGCCGAAGGTGGCTCCGATAAAGAGGGTAGGGACTATCTCCCCCCCTCTGAAGCCCGCGCCAACACAGAGGGCTGTCAGGACCAGCTTCAGGGCGAAGGCCCAGGGCTCTGTCTCGCCGCCTATGGCCCGCTCTATCATATGCGCTCCCGCTCCGGCGTAGTCGGTGAGTTTGAATATCGAGACAAGCGCCGCCATTATGAGGCCGCCCAGTACAATGCGCAGGTATGGGCTGCCCACCAGCTTTGCCCATACCTCAGCGGCCTTGTGCAGAGCTATGCAGAGCACGATACCCAGCGCCGCCACAAGTACCGCCAGGACTGTCGTGCTCAGCACTGTGCCAATGTCCATGGCGGGTATCTCCGGGATGGCATACCCCATAGGCTTTGCACCCAGGGCACAGGATATCCATCCCGCTGTACAGGAGGATATTACGCAGGGCAAAAGCGCCGCGTACTGGAAGGTGCCCACGCATATCACCTCCAGCACGAACACCGCCGCGCTGACCGGCGTGCCGAACATCGCCGAGAAGCACGCCGCCATGCCGCACATGGACAACACTCTGACGTCGTCCTCGTCAAATCCCAGGAGCTCGCCCATATTATGCCCTATGGAGCCCCCAAGCTGCAGTGCCGCCCCCTCCCTGCCTACGGACGCGCCGAAAAGGTGGGACAAAAGGGTCCCAGCGGTTATCAGCGGGGCGAGCAAAGCCGGGATATGCTCGTTTGTCGTGACTGATGTGATTATCAGGTCGGTGCCCGTGTTGAAGCTGACACGGCAGAGCCTGTAGAGCAGCAGGGTCACAGCCCCGGCTATTGGGAGCAGCCAGATCATCAGCATATGCCCGGAGCGGTATTCCGTCACCCAGTCTATCGCCCAGTGGAAGGCCGTACCCAGCAGCCCGCAGACGGTCCCTGTCAGCAATGATACCGCCGCCCATCTCAGGGCTGCAAGGATGTACCTGCCTGCCTCGGAAAGTTTTTCCCGGTCCATTTTATCCGCCTCCTTCAGATCATTTTTATCATTATACATCATACGACCGCCCGGCGCAACCCCGGCAAAGCGCCTTAAAGTTCAGCCATGGAAATCCATTTTGTGTTGACATTGCCGGGAAGTGACTATATAATATATTTGTGAGAAAATACCCAAGGAGGTCAAGCTTATGGACTTCAAGCTCTACAAAAACCCGGGCGGCCCGGATATCGGCACCACCGGGGCAAAAATAATAGAGGCCGACGGCCTGTATTTCAAGGACCTTTCCGGCACCGGCGAGCTGCTGCCCTATGAGGACTGGCGGCTCAGCGATGAGGAGCGTGCGAAGGATCTAGCCTCCCGGCTGTCCATCCCGGAGATAGCCGGGCTCATGCTCTACTCCCCCCACCAGATGGTCCCCGCAATGCCGGGAGGCCCCTTCCCCGGCACCTATGATGGCAAGACCTTCCCTGAGAGCGGCGCCCTGCCCTGGGACCTGACCGACCAGCAGAAGAGCTTTGTTGACAGGGACCATGTGCGGCATATCCTGGCTATGGCTCTGGAAAATGCCGAGACCGCCGCGCGGTGGAGCAACGAGCTGCAGGCCTATGCCGAGAGCCTGCCCTGGGGTATCCCTGTGAATATCTCCAGCGACCCCCGCCATGGCTCAAGCGGGGCCGGGGCGGAGTACAAGTCCGGGGCCGAGGACGTGTCAAAATGGCCCGAGGGCTTAGGCATGGCGGCGACCTTCTCTCCCGAGACCTGCCGCGCCTTTGGGGACGCGGTATCAAAGGAGTGCAGGGCCATGGGCATAACCACCGCCCTGTTCCCCCAGGTGGACCTGGCTACCGAGCCCCGCTGGATGCGTCTTGAGGATACATTCGGCTCCCACCCTCAGCTAGTTACGGATTTTAGCAAAGCCTACTGCGACAGCCTGCAGACCACCGAAGGCTCCCCCGACGGCTGGGGCAAGGACAGCGTCTGTGCTATGGCGAAGCATTGGCCCGGCGGGGCGCCCTGCGAGGGAGGCCGCGACGCCCACTACCCCTTCGGGCGCTATGCCGTATACCCGGGGAACGACCTAAAGGACCACCTGAAGCCCTTCCTTGAGGGGGCCTTTGCCCTGCCCGGGCCCACAAAATCTGCGGCGGCGGTCATGCCCTACTACACGGTGAGCTGGGGGCTGGACGAAAAGGACGGCAAGAATGTGGGCAACTCCTACAGCCACTACCTGATAAACGATCTTCTGCGTGAGAAGTACGGCTATGAGGGCATTGTATGCACCGACTGGGGCATTACCGCCGACCCGGAGCCGGAGATAGACTCCTTCTCCAGCCGCTGCTACGGCGTGGAGGATCTGACCGAAGCCCAGCGGCACCTTCTGGCTATAGAGAACGGGGTGGACCAGTTCGGCGGCAACTCTGCTATAGCGCCTATACTTGAGGCCTACGAGATAGGCTGCGAGCGCCACGGCGAGGAGGCTATGCGCCGTAGGATGGAGCGCTCGGCTGTTCGGCTGCTGAAAAATATATTCCGCTGCGGGCTCTTTGAGAACCCATACCTTGACCCTGAGGAGAGCGTAAGGGTCGCCGGGTGTGAGGAATTCTGCCGGGCAGGGTACGAGGCCCAGCTCAAGTCCGTTGTAATGATAAAGAACACGGGCGCGCTGCCCCAGAGGGAGCGCCGGAAGGTGTATATCCCCATGCGGCATATCGGGCCCATGAAATCCTTCTTCCGCTGGGACATGCCCGCCCAGGACATCGACCCTGTAAGCACTGAGCTTGTTGAAAAGTATTACGACAGGGTGGGCTCGCCCCAGGAGGCCGACTTTGCCATAGTGTTTATTGAGAGCCCTCTCAGCGACGGCGGCTACTCCAAGGCCGACCGCAAGGCCGGGGGCAACGGCTATCTGCCCATCACCCTACAGTACAGGCCCTATAAGGCTGAAACTGCCAGAGAGGTGAGCATCGGCGGCGGCGACCCCAGGGAGGACTTTACCAACCGCAGCTATAAGGACAAGGTTGGCTGTGCCGCCAACGAGAGCGACCTGGATCTTGTGCTGGACACTAAAAAAGCTATGGGCGGCAAGCCTGTTATCGTGGTGCTCAGAATGCACAAGCCCACCGTGCCCGGTGAGTTCGAGGGTAGCGCGGACGGGATATTGGTGGATTTCGGAGTACAGGGCCAGGCCATAATGGAGCTTATAAGCGGCGCGGCGGAGCCGGGCGGCTTGCTGCCGGTACAGATGCCCAGGGACATGGAGACTGTGGAGGCCCACTGTGAGGACGTGCCCCTGGACATGGAGGCATATACAGACTCTGAGGGCAATGCCTATGACTTTGGCTTCGGCATGAACTGGGGCGGGGTCATAAAGGACGAGCGCACCGGGAGGTATCACAGATGACCCACTCACAGGAGAAGGTTCTTAAGACCTACGCCCTCGGGCAGGGTGCCTCTGCAGAGCTGGTGCATTGGGGGGAGACCCTCTGGTGCGGCAAGCTGCGCATTGCTGAAAACAATACAGACGAGCCCGACATCGAAAAGCTCATGGAGGAATTTGTGGCCCTAGGCGATGCGGAGCTGTCCCCTGTTGACCCCGAGCCGGGGTGGGATGTGTGCATGAGCTTCAACTATCTCACATCGGAGCGGCCCAGCGGGGTTTTCTTCGGGTTTCTGGTCCAAAGCCACAGGCAGCCCGACGGCTTTGATATGCGCTGGCTGCCAGAAGGGCGGTACCTGAAGCTGGAGATAAACGAGGCCACCGCCAAAGCCCTTGAGAGCGAGCCCTGGACCGGCGGGGTGCCCCCCTATCAATGGGTCAGCGAGAGCGTTGGGCCGAAGCTGGGCTTTAGCTGCGGGGACAGCGAGCTGCCTATAGTCGAATACTACCACCACAGGGAGGACGGCTCCATCGACGGCTGCTGGCTGTATGTGCCTGTGAGGGAAAAGAGCTAAAGCGCCGTAAATATGGGGCGTTGGGGTAATTTTTTCCTGATTCCTGCCGATATAGTCAATAGAGACATTTGTATTTTAAGGAGGAATATCTCATGGCATTAGAATTTGATCCCAGTGTAGGCCGCTACCAGGGCGTAGCCAGCTACACCAAGGCCGCGGAGTCCGGCAAGAGCGCGAAAGCTTCCGATGTCGCCGAAGGCGAAAAGAAGGCCGCGGAGTCCGGCGCGGCTGAGGGCAGCACCGAGCAGAAGACCGACAGCCTTGAGCTGAGCCAGGACGCAAAGAGCGTAAACAAGATGAGCGACGAGGAGCGCGCCGCCCTGGTCAAGAGCCTGAAGGCCGACCAGGAGTATCAGATGACCCGCTTCGTCAACATGATGACCCAGACCTTCCAGAAGCAGGGCATGACCGCCAAGTCCGCCGAGGACGACAGCTTCTGGCGCATGTTCGCCTCTGGCAACCTGCAGGTGGATGCGGAGACCAAGGCCGCCGCCCAGGAGGCCATCTCCGAGAACGGCTATTGGGGTGTAAAGCAGACCTCCGAGCGTATTTTCACCATGGCCCAGGCCCTTGCCGGGGACGATGTTGAGAAGATGCACGAGATGCAGGAGGCCGTGAAGAAGGGCTATGAGGCCGCAGGCAAGGCATGGGGCGGCGATTTGCCCGGAATTGCTGGAGACACCATCAGCGCCGTTGACAAGATGTTTGAGGACTATTTTGCCAAGGCCGGCAAGGTCGAGGGCGGTACTGAGGAATAAACCCCGCTTGATTGCAATATAAAATGGCAGCGCTTCTGGGCGCTGCCATTTTACTTTTTGCGCGGGTAGGGCCTTGTTTCGTCAGTCAGCCCCAATAGGTAGTCCACGCTGGTGTTGTAAAACTCACTGAGTTTTATGAGCACCTCGGGCGGTATGCCCCGCTTGCCTATCTCATAGTTTGAATAGCATACCTGCGAGCAGTTCAGATACTCCGCAAGGTCCACTTGCTTTAGGTCGTGGTCCTCCCTTAGGTCCCGGATTCGTTTGTACACTCATGCGCCCTCTCAAAATTAGGTACACAAAAAGTATAGACAAAACAAATTGTTATATTGACATGTAAAGCAAATCGTTGTATAATGGGACCGTAGAAAATAGCTTACAAGATATGAAGCCGGGGCAAACTTTCTCCTCCCCCTCCCCGGCTTCATTTTTTATTTCCAGACGGCAAATGGCGCTATTGACTTTTATCATTGGTTGCGATATAATAATTTTAGCAATATCTGCCAAGATAATAGAAGGATCAGGGTACGCCTGCAAAAACGATAAGTACGGCGACTCCCAAAACATTACCGGCGGCTAGTACCTCCCGGATCCCTCCGAGTCAGCGGCCGTTACAGATAGCCCTGAAGCCGCCCCAAAGCCGGCCCCCTGCTCCGCCCGCGGACAAGGCCTACTGGGCCAAGACTGCTCGATCTGCCATAAGACCGAAAATGTGTGACCCTAAAAAAGCAAAGCGAATATTCTCAGGGCCTCTTGAAAACGGAAAGCTCAATGGGCGCACCCGCAAGGTCTGCTGGTAAGCTGATCCATGAAGAAGCCGGGCTCTCTCGGTTTCTTCTTTATTTATAAGAAAAAATCCCTCAACCGGTTGACCCGTGCCTAGATCTCGTGTATAATTATAGTGTTTGCAAAGAAACGACCCAGTGAAAGGAATGCTTAGATATGGTGAAAATACTTACCGACAGCTCCTGCGACCTGTCCCCTGCCCGCTGTGAGGAGCTGGGCGTAGAAATGTTGCCCATCACGGTGAATTTTGGCGGCGAGAGCTTTAGGGCTCATGAGGACATCAGCAACGAGGAGTTCTATGAGAAGCTTGCGGCGGCCTCCGAGCTGCCTAAGACCGCCCAGATAACGCCCGCTTTCTTTGAGGAGAAGTTCACAGGTTATAAGGAGAGCGGCGAAGAGGTGGTCTGCCTGTTCATATCCTCCATGATGAGCGGCACCCTCCAGTCCGCCCGCATTGCCAAGAACATGGTCAACGCGGACAAGGTCTATCTTCCTGACACCCTCAATGTGACCTTCGCCCTCGGGCTGCTGGTCGAGGAGGCTGTAAAAATGCGGGACCGCGGCCTCTCCGCCGCAGAGATAGCCTCAGAGGTGGAGAAGCTGGTGCCCAGGGTGCGGCTCTGGGCGCTGATAGACGACCTGAAGTACCTGAAGATGGGCGGTCGGCTCTCCGCCACCAGCGCCCTTGTGGCAAGCATACTTGGTATCTGCCCGATCATAACCCTGGAGAACGGCCTGGTCGAGGTCGTTGGCAAGGCCAGGGGCAAGAAGGCCGCCTTTAAGTTTATTCAGAACATGGTGGCAAAGGAGCCGATCTCCGGTGATTTTGCAGTCACCATAGGCCATGCCGCCGTGCCGGATACCCGGGACGACTTTATGGACTTCATGAGCGCTGAACTCAAGAAGAGGGAGATACTGAAGCTGGACATCGGCAGCATAGTGGGCACACACACCGGCCCCGGAGCCTGCGGCCTGGCGTACATCCGCAAGTGAGGCGGCGCGCCCTCATAGCCCTGGGGATATTCCTGGCCCTGGGAATTGGGGCCGCAGCGCTCCTGCTCCTGCGGCCCCCCTGCCTGATACTGGAATATACCGGGTTTTATTGCGCCGGCTGCGGCACCCAGCGCATGGTGCTTGCCCTTCTTAGGGGCGACCTGAAAAGCGCCGCGGGGCTGAACATCTTCATGCTGGCGACACTGCCTGCGGCCGGCATATACGCAGCTATAGAGGCTGTGAGGTATGTGCGCGGTGAAAGGCTCCTGTGCAGAGCCAAGGGGTTTGTGCCGGTTTTGCTGGGCGTACTGGCGGCAGCGGCGGTGTTTACCCTGCTGCGCAACCAGCCCGGGCTTCGTTGGCTGGCCCCAGCCTGAAAAAATGTTGCCTTTTTTTGAAAATTTTGAAATTTGTGCAATTTGGCACTTGACTAGCAGAGTCCATAATTCTATAATAGAAATTGCCCATACGGGGCCTGTCGTTATATTAGACGCGGAAAATTCTTTCAATCCGTAAAAATCTTTTATAAAGAGGGTGCTGACTTGTGGCTGGTATCATATTGAAGCTGAACGAAATCATGGACGCCCTTCCGTCATCCGAGCAGAAGGTCGCCGTATACATGGTGAGCAATCTGGATGATATCGTGGGCGTATCCGTGGAGGAGCTGGCCTCCCGGAGCGATTCCAGTCAGGCCGCAGTAGTGCGGTTCTGCAAAAAGATGGGCTTTAAGGGTTACAGGGAGTTTTCCATAAAGCTTGCCAGCGAGCTGGCTGTGGCAATGCACGGCCAGGCAAACAGCCGTGAGTGTCCCGACCTGCGGGCCGGTGACAGGGCGGTAAACGTAATAGACAGCGTTTGCAGGCATAATATGCGGGCCATTGAGGACACCGGAGCCCTTATAGACCCGGACCAGGTGGAGCTGGCGGCGGGTAAAATTTTCGAGGCCCGGCGGGTGGATGTGTACGCCGTGGCTGCCTCCCACCTGGCCGCTTTAGACGCCCAGCAGAAGCTTCTGCGCATAGGGAAGCTGGCCTCCGCCTACTCGGACCCCCACCTGCAGCTGTCCTCCGCGGCCTCCCTCGGCCCCGGGGATGTGGTGCTGGCCCTGTCCTGGTCCGGCGAAGCCAGGGAGGTTCTCCACGCCTGTGAAGCCGCCCGGCGCAGCGGGGCCTTCATTATCTCCATCTCGAAGCTGGGGCAGGTGAGCCTTAACTCCTATTCGGACGTACACTTTGGCTTGAGCGCTCCCGAGCCCTCTCTGGGCAGCGGGGCAATGAGTTCAAGAATAGCCCAGATGACTATGGTGGACATCCTGTTCTCCTGCCTTGTGAGCCGTCACTACGAGGAGACCGCCCCTTATCTGGAGCGCACCAGGCAGGCGTCCCTTGCCGTTAGAGTCCCGCAGTAACATAATGTCAAAAGCCTGACAGCTTAAAGCTGTCAGGCTTTTTTACAGGCTTTTCGCCGCATAACGCGGTGGTGAAGCCGCATATGGTTAGGACAGGGCAGAGACAAAGCCCTGTTTAGTCCGCAGTATACATACGGTACATTGCCTCCAGGCATATCTGGGCGTGGAGCTCGAATTTTTCAAGGTTTATCTGCTCGTTCACGTCGTGCTCGTGGGCGGGGATATCGTCGGCAAATCCCGGGCCAAATGCTACGCCCTTGCCGAACATCTGGCGGGCATAGGTGCCGCCGCCCATGGAGAAGATAGTGCAGTCCTCGCCGGTCACCTCTTTATACGCGCCGGAAAGCAGGGTCACCAGTGGGCTCTCCTTAGGCAGGTACAGGGGCACCGCGTCGCTCAGGAGGACATACTCAAGGCCGGCCTCCCTTACAGCCTTCTCTATGGTCCCGGATATCCATTTGCCATCTTTAGTGGCAGGGTAGCGGATGTCAACAGTGAGGCTGCAGGACTCTGGGGTGACGTTCACAATACCCAGATTGAAGGTGAGCGGGCCGCTGGGCTCGTCGCTAACGTCCACACCAAGCAGGCTGCCGTCGCTGGTGAGGGCTATCCGCTCATGGATGAAGCCAAAGAATGCCCCCATACGCTCAGAGCCAAAAACCTCTGTCAGCAGCTCAACCAGGTATGAAGCGGCATTTTTGCCCAGCTGCGGCGAGGCGGCGTGGGCGGCCTTGCCCTTTGCCAGCAGCGCTGCACCGTCCCCGGTGCGGGTCAGCTCTATCTCTATCTCACAGGACTTGGCGGCTTCGCTGAGCCTGTCAAAATCAGCGGCTGTGCAGACTAACCGGCACTCGGCCTTAGATGGCACGGCGTTGGCAACTGTACCGGCGGTAAAGGACTTGACCACCGGAGAGTCGTTTTGTGCCTTGACATTGAAATTCAGGCCGCCCTTCTCACAGTGGCAGATACCGTAGCCCGCGTCGGGGGTGAAGCCCATGTCAGGGTGCTGCTCCTTGCTGAAATAGTGGGCCATATCCTTCATGCCTATCTCCTCTGCGGAGCCGAAAATGACCCGGAGCTTGCGCTTGCCGGAAACACCAGCGTCCTTAATGGCCCGCAGGCAGTGGAGGGCCACTATTGCCGCGCCCTTATTGTCGGCGACGCCCCGGCCTATGGCCCTGCCGTCCTCAGTCAGCTCCATCTTAAACGGGTCCGTGGCCCAGCCCTCACCGGCGGGGACAACATCCAGGTGGGCCATGACAACAGCGTTGCCCTCCCCCTCCCCTATCTCGGCATGGGCTGCATAGTAGTCCACATTCTTGGCCTTTAGCCCATAGCCCTCAGCCAGCTCCACAGCGGTGTCCAGGGCCCGGGCGCACTGGCCGCCGAAGGGGTGCTCCCCCTCAGAGGGCACGGCAACTGAGGGCACGGCGACCATCCTTCCAAGGTCCCGGACGATATCGTCCCAATAGTTCAGTATCTTCTCTCCAAACATCTTTCTTTTCCTCTCTTTCAGTCCAGAATCTGTCAGCTATAGTAAACGCGCTTGAAGATCGGTAAATACCGATGCGAAGCGGCGCCGGTACACCCGTGCCGCTAAGTCCAAAAGAGGCTTCACTTCTTTTGTACTGCGTTGACTATAGATAAGCTTAAACTCTTTTGCGCCCAAAGTCAATAAGAATTTCTGAAACAGGAGGCTCCTGGTGATAAACTATATATGGTTTGGGATGATAGCCCTAAGTGTTGTCTGCGCGGCGGTGAACGGACGGCTGCCGGAGCTGTCGTCAGCGTTGATGGAAGGGGCCGGGAGCGCTGTCCAGCTGTCTATAACGCTGCTGGGGAGCATGTGCGCCTGGCTCGGTTTTTTGAAGATAGCCGAGCGCGGCGGGCTCACCCGGCTGCTGGCAGCAGGCTTCTCCCCCATGATCGACCGGCTATTCCCCGACTACCGCGGGGACGAGGAGCTCAAGGGGAAAATCTGCATGAACCTCTCGGCAAACCTGCTGGGCCTTGGGAACGCCGCAACGCCCCTGGGACTCTCTGCGATGGAGGCCATGGCTGAAAAGGCCGGGAATGGTGTGACCAGCAGGGGAATGATACTGTTTGTGGTGATAAATACCGCCTCATTACAGCTTCTGCCGGTGAATATGGCGGCTATGCGTGCCTCCTGCGGGAGCGCCGCGCCTTTCGGGGTGCTCCCGGAAATATGGGCCACCTCCCTGGGGGCGCTTGTCACGGCTGTGACAGTTTGCAAGCTGCTGGAGCAAAGGTCAGGGAGGCTTTGTGCATGGAACAGATAGGCGCGGCGGCTCTGCCGGTAATAGTCGGAGTGATACTCCTCTTTGGATCCTTTAAGGGCGTGGACGTATTCGACGCCTTTGTGTCCGGGGCGAAGGAGGGCATAAAGACCACCATAGGGCTGCTGCCCACGCTTATAGGTCTGATAGTGGCAGTGAACATGGTGAAGGCCTCCGGGCTGCTTGATGCCATCTGCGCCCTATGCGGGCCGCTGGTACAGGGGCTGGGCGTGTCCCCCGAGGTGCTGCCGCTGGCGCTGCTGAGGCCCGTATCAGGCTCGGGATCGTCGGCCTATACCCTGTCCCTGCTGGAGCAGTTCGGACCGGACAGCGAGACCGGAAAGATAGCCTCGGTGCTGGCTTCCTCGACCGAGACCACCTTCTATGCGGTGACCGTGTACTTCGGGGCTGTGGGGTGCAAAAAGCTCAGGTATACGCTGCCCGCAGCCCTTGCCGGGGACTGTATGGCGGTGGTACTGTCGGTGGTTACGGTCAAGCTTTTTGCTCAGATATAGAAAAGTTCCACCGCCTGGACGGTGGAACTTTTCTATTACTCCTGGGCCATCACGACCACTTTTATTGACTCGCTGCCGCTTTGGGCCACGATAGCCTCCGAGAGCTCAGCCAGAGGGTAGCGGTGGGTTATAATGGGGCCGAAGTCCACCTTGCCGGAGTTGATAAGGGCAACCGCCCGGTCATGGGTGTCGGGATTCACAAAGGAACCCTTTATTGTCAGTTCCTTCTTATATACGTCAAAAAGCGGCACCGGGAACTGGGCCTCGGGCTTTGGGACGCTGAAGAGCACCAGGGTGGCCCCCTTTGCAGCGAAGTCGAAGGCTGACTTCACCGCCGGGTTATTGCCCACGCACTCAATCACCACGTCCGCCGTACCCTTCACGGTCTCGCAGGAGCAGGGGTCAGTAGGGTCCACCGTCAAGTCCGCCCCTAGGTTCCCTGCGGCCTCACGGCGCTTCCCGTTGGGCTCGCTGAGTATTAGCCTTGCAGCGCCCGAGAGCTTTGCCAGCTGCAGCATGATCAGTCCGATGGCCCCGCCGCCTATAATACAGACGGTCTGCCCTGGCCTTATCCCTGCTAAGTCAATACCGTGGAGGCAGCAGGCCAGGGGCTCAGCCATGGCCCCCGCCTCGAAGCTCACACTGGGGTCCAGTCGGAAGGCCTGGGCCTCGGGCACCAGGCTGTACTGGGCGAAGCCGCCGTCCCTGGTGACGCCAACCGCCTGCATACTCTCACAGAGCTGCTTTTTACCGTTACGGCAGTACACACACTGTCCGCAGTAGATATTGGGGTCAACGGTCACATGGTCCCCGGGTCTAAGGGAGGTTACCCCCTCCCCTGCCTCTATGACCTCTCCGGAATACTCGTGGCCCAGGACCACCGGGGGATCCACGTCCGCGGAGCCGGGCTCACCGTTTTTGATGTGTACATCCGTGCCGCAGACTCCGCACACCATGTTCTTTATGACTACCTCCCCTGGGCCCGCCTTGGGTATTGCGGTATCCCGGAGCTGGAAGCTGCCGTTGCCTATAAAGTAATTTGCTTTCATAGTATCACTCCTAAAATCAGGAAAAGGGGGAAGCCCTTGCCTCCCCCTTCCTGTATAATACTTTTTGACGCGACGGTAAAACTACCGTTTACCTCGCAGCAGCGCACCGCTTTGCGCGCACCGCGACTTGCCAGCGGGGGCACCCAACATTCGCTTAGCGAAGTTGGCTTATTCGTACTCTACAACGTTCACCCAGCCCATGAGGAACTCGCGCTCCTCGGGCTTGCCCTTGACGGACTGGCTGGCGGCCACGATGGGCAGCCATTTCTGCACATACTGCTTTGCGGTATCGGACTTCTTGCAGAACAGATCCAGGTACTGATCTGCACCCTCCATGTCGCCGCTGAGCCAGAACAGCAGGTAGGTGCGGGCCACGTCGGCGCTGGCGTTGCCCTGGGTGGCATGGGCCCAGTCCAGGACAGCATAGCCGCCGTCGGGCTTGATGACTACGTTGCTGGGGTTGAAGTCGCCGTGGCATAGCTTACGGTGCTTCGGCAGGCTGTCAAGCCTTGCGTCCAGCTCGTAGCGGGTGGTGGCGTCCAGGCCGGTCTGGGAGATCTTCCTGCGCATTTTTTCATGCAGGAAGCTGAGCATGGGAGCGCTCTTTGTGTGCAGCTCCATCTGGATGTCAACCAAGCGCTCCAGATACTGCTGCTTCTTTTCGGGCTCCTCCTCCATCAGGCGGGCCATGGTCTTGCCCTCGATGAAGTCGGTGACGATGGCCCACTTGCCGTCCACCATCTCTACACCCTGCACATGGGGCATGGGTATGCCGGTCTCCTCAACGCGGGCAATGTTCAGAGCCTCGTTAAGGATGTCGGCCTTGGAAAAGTCCTCGTCAAATACCTTTATGACCTTATCGCCTTCACGGTAAATGGTCTTGGAGGTGCGTGCCGCGATAACTCTTGCATTTTCCAGATTCATAATCTATACTCCTCCCTTAATTACTTTCCGTAATAGCACTTCTCGTAAATCGACTTTATCTCGCTCATCAGCGGGTAGCGGGGGTTGGCCCCGGTGCACTGGTCGTTAAAGGCGTTCTCCACCATCTCGTCCAGAGTGGCCTTGAAGTTCTCCTCGGTGACGCCGTAGTCCTTGATGGTCTTCTTTATGCCGATGATATCCTTGAGCTTCTCAAGCTCGTTTATCAGGCTCTCCAGCAGCTCGTCGTCATTGTTCCCCTGGAAACCGCAGGCCCTTGCGATCTCAGCATAGCGGGCCTTGGCGTGGGGGTACTGGTACTGGGAGAAGGTGCCCATCTTGGTGGGGACCTCGGCGGCGTTGTAGCGGATAACGTCGGTGAGAATTACCGCGTTGGCTACGCCGTGGGGCAGGTGGTGATATGCGCCCAGCTTATGGGCCATGGAGTGGTTGAGGCCCAGGAAGGCATTTGCGAAGGCCATACCGGCAATGCAGCTGGCCTCGGCCATCTTCTCGCGGGCATAGGGGTCGTTGGCGCCGTTCTCATAGGCGGAGGGCAGGTACTTGAAGACCAGCTTTATGGCTTCAAGGGCCAGGCCGTCGGTGAAGGGAGAGGCCATGATGGACACGTAAGCCTCAATAGCATGGGTCATAGCGTCGATACCGGAGGCGCTGGTAAGGCCCTTGGGCTGGTTCATCATGTTGTCAACGTCAACTATTGCCATGGTGGGCAGCAGCTCGTAGTCCGCAAGGGGCCACTTGGTGCCGGTCTTCTCGTCGGTAATAATGGCGAAGGGGGTAACTTCAGAGCCGGTGCCGGAGGAGGTGGGGATAGCCACCATCATTGCCTTCTCGCCCATCTTGGGGAAGCGGTAGATACGCTTGCGGATATCCATGAAGTCCATGGACATGGACTGGAAGTCGGCGTCCGGATGCTCGTAAAGGACCCACATGATTTTAGCAGCGTCCATGGGAGAGCCGCCGCCCAGAGCTATGATAACGTCAGGCTGGAAGCTGTTTATCTGCTTCACGCCCTCCAGGGCGCAGGCCAGGGTCGGGTCCGGGGCAACGTCGGCAAAGACGGCATACTGGATGCCCAGCTCGTCCAGCTTGTCGGTAAGGGGCTTGGTGTAGCCGTTCTGATACAGGAAGGTATCGGTGACGATAAAAGCCTTCTTGCGGTGATAGTCGGTGCGTAGCTCCTCCAGGGCCACGGGCATACAGCCCTTTTTGAAGAACACCTTCTCAGGTGTGCGGAACCAGAGCATATTCTCTCTCCTCTCGGCAACGGTCTTGATATTGATAAGATGCTTAACGCCCACGTTCTCAGAGACGGAGTTGCCGCCCCAGGAGCCGCAGCCCAAGGTAAGGGAGGGCGCAAGCCTGAAGTTGTAGATATCGCCTATGCCGCCGAAGGAGGAGGGGGTGTTCACTACAATGCGGCAGGTCTTCATAGCCGCCTGGTGCTGTGCAAGGCGCTCAGTCTCAGAGGGATGGATATAGAGGGACGCGGTATGACCGTAGCCGCCGTCCTCAATAAGGCGCTCGGCCTTAGCTATAGCGTCCTCGAATGTCTTGGCCTTGTACATTGCAAGCACCGGGGACAGCTTCTCATGGGCAAACTCCTCGGAGATGTCCACGCTCTCCACTTCGCCGATAAGAATCTTGGTGCTCTCGGGCACGGTCACCCCGGCAAGCTGGGCAATCTTAAAGGCGGACTGGCCCACTATCTTGGCGTTGAGAGCGCCGTTGATAATGATGGTCTTGCGCACCTTGTTGAGCTCGGCCTTTGTGAGAATATGGCAGCCGCGCTTTACAAACTCGGCCTTAACCGTATCATAAAGGGGCTCCATGGTGATAACGGACTGCTCGGAAGCGCAAATCATGCCGTTATCAAAGGTCTTGCTGTGGATGATGGAGTTGACAGCCATAACCGGGTCTGCGCTCTCATCTATAATTGCGGGCACGTTGCCGGCGCCAACGCCCAGGGCGGGTGTGCCGGAGGAGTACGCGGACTTCACCATGCCGGGGCCACCGGTGGCCAGGATAATATCCGCCTCAGCCATAACAAGGTTTGTCAGCTCCAGAGAGGGCGCGTCTATCCAGCCGAAGAGCCCCTCGGGGGCGCCGGCCTTGACAGCGGCCTCCAGCACCACCTTCGCGGCGGCTATGGTGCACTTCTTGGCCCTGGGGTGGGGGCTGATGATAATGCCGTTGCGGGTCTTCAGTGCCAGGAGGGTCTTGAAGATTGCGGTGGAGGTGGGGTTGGTAGTGGGGATGACGGCGGCAATAACGCCGATGGGCTCGGCTATCTTGCGTATGCCAAAGGCCTTATCCTCCTCGATGACCCCGCAGGTCTTGGTCTCCTTATAGGTATTGTAGATATACTCGGCGGCGTAATGGTTCTTAATGACCTTGTCCTCCACAACGCCCATGCCGGTCTCCTCAACGGCCATCTTCGCCAGCGGGATACGCTGGAGGTTGGCTGCCATGGCCGCGGCGCGGAAAATCTCGTCCACCTGCTGCTGGGTAAAGGCGGCGTATTTCTTCTGGGCTTCACGCACCCTGCCGAGCATTTTCTCAAAGGTTTCCACGTTTTCCACGATCTCAAAATTTGTTTCCATGAAACTCTCCCATCCTTTGCTGTTTATTTTGTGCTGAAAACTTCTTTCAGGTGGTTGGAGAGCAGTGCCAGCGACACCGCCATGTTCTCGTTCTGCACGAGGATCCCCTCGGGCACCAAGAGGTGGGCGTTGGCAAAGTTCCAAACCGCCAGAATGCCGCTGTCTATAAGCTGGTCGCACACCGCTTGCGCGTGCTCCCCCGGCACCGTGATTATACCGATGTGTACGCCGACCCTTCGGCAGAGCCCCGAGAGCTTATCCATAGACAGTATCTTCTTCCCCGCTACCTCCACGCCGTCAAGGCGCGGGTCCGAGTCAAAGGCCGCCAGGATATTCAGCCCGTACTGGGGAAAGCCGCCATAGGCCATCAGCGCCTGCCCAAGCTTTCCCGCGCCTACCAAAACCGCGTCCTGGCTGTTGTCATATCCCAGAAAACTCTCGAGCTCCTTTATAAGCTCCGAGCGCACATATCCGACTCTCGGGCGCCCGGAGGAGCTCACAGAGGCCAGATCCTTTCGCACCACTACGTCGTTCAGGCCCAGGGCCTCGGCTATCATTGTAGCCGAAACGTGCTTTTTTGAGCCCTTCCCCGGGCCGTGCAGATAATTAAGGTAGGCGGGAAGCCGCTGCAGGGTCTGCTTTGAGACACACCGGTCCGACATCATCATCACCTCTTTTCCATGCAGTCTTTATGCGGGAACTTTTACTGCCTATATAATAACATACTTTTATCGAAAAGGGAAGCAAAAAAATCCGTTATCGATAAAAAATTATCGATAACGGATTTTTGCTTTATTGTGCACAATAGTCAACGCGTCATGCTGCCTCTAAAACTGTATTTGGGACTTTATCAGCTGCCGCTGACTTTTTCGCCCAGCTCAGGCAGAGCGCCGCGCCTATGGCAGTAGAGATAAGGTCGGAGACAGCGCCTGCGAACACCAGCCCTGTGAAGCCGCCCAGGGCCTCGCTGATGAACAGCACCGGCGCAAACACCAGCCCCTTGCTGAGAAGGGAGGTAAGCGTTGCATAGCTTACCTTGCCGGTGCCCTGGAGAAAGGAGGAGCAGAGCTGGTATATGCCCCCCACCGGAGCGGCAATAAGGGTCAGCATCATGAACCGGCCTGTCTCAAGGACCTGTGGGTCGTTCAGGAAAGCGGTCATGAACGCGTCACGGCCCAGAAGGAACCCGGCCCCCAGCACAGCGCTGACAAGGGCCGAGGCCGCGCCGGTCACGAAAGCTATCCTTTTAAGCCGCCCGCGGTCGCCCATGCCGTAGGAGTAGGAGATGACCGGCTGCATACCCATGCACACGCCCATAGCGATCATGCCCACCAGCATACCGGCCTTGCCCGCCACACCGTTTGCCGCCACAGCTATATTGCCGTACTTCACCAAGAGCTGGTTCGAGAACATGCCCGAGACGCACCCCAGCACCACGCCCATAGCCATCGGCACGCCCAGGCCTATGACCCGGAGGGACACGTCCTTTTTGAGGGTGAAATATCTGGGGGAGATGCTGAAGCAGCCGGACTTTTTGACGTGCAGGAAAACTAAGCCGCTTGTGACAGCATTGCCGATCACCGTGGCCCAGGCCGCGCCAGCTATGCCCATTCCGAAAACAGAAATGAACAGGGGGTCAAGCAAAATATTGGTGAAGGTGCCCGCCAGGGCGATGAGCATGGTCTTTGCGGAGGAGCCGTCGGCCCTTATGGCGTTGCCGAGCCCGCCGCCGAACATGACGAACGGGGACCCCAGTATCACTATGGACAGGTATGTGCGGGAAAACCCGGCTGTCTCGGAGTTGGCACCCATGAGTCCCAGCAAGGGGTCCATGAAAATGTACATTACTACCGCCAGGGCCACTCCGGTCATCACCGAGCCCCAGGCGCAGAAGGAGCTGAAATATTTTGCCTTTTCCCTATCCCCCTGGCCCAGGGCCATGGCGATGGCGGTGCAGGCCCCGGCTCCAAAAAGAGTGCCCACACCCTGGAAGATAGAAAAGGCCGGACCGGCAAGGGACAGCGCCGCCACCTGCATGGGGTCGCCGCCCTGGCCGATAAAGAACACGTCGGCCATATTGTAGAGCACCTGGACTATCATCACCACTATGGTAGGCAGGCCCATGGTAAAGAGCAGCTTTATAGGGGAGGCTTCCTTCATCATTTTTTCGTTTTTCATGTTTGGTTCTCCTTTCAAGCTCTTGAATTTCTGTTGTGACTATATTATAATACCGACAGGTGTTGTTTTCAATCATCAGCTCCAGGACAAGTGTTGGATTAAAGGAGTTTTCTTAATGAATACGAAAAATAATAAACGTTCCCGGAACACCGACGAGGCCATCATCCGCGCAGCCTTTGAGTCCATGCTCATGGGCGGCAAGCAGATCAGCAAGATCACTGTCAGGGAGATCTGCGAACGGGCGGGTGTGAACCGCTCCACCTTCTATGCCCACTATCTGGACGTCTATGATCTGTTCGAGCGTGTGGAGCTGCATATGGCTGAGATGTGCAGGCAGCGGATGCTGGGCAGCCCTGACGGCGGCTTCCGCGGGATGCTTGAACGTGTATTCGGGTTTATACTGGAGTATAAGGAGTTCTACCAGATATATTTCAGCGAGATAAACAAGGTGACGCACCTGATGCAGACCATGAACGCCCCCTTCCGCGCCGCCATAGACAATATATCCTCCCAGAATATGGGCTTCGGGGTGGAGGTCGAGTCCTCCTACCACTTCCGGTTTTTCACAGCGGGCATGAGCGCCACAATAGCCTACTGGCTGGAGCGCAACTGCAAGGAGACCCCTGCGGAGCTGGTGGATATGGTGGTGCGCCAGTATAATGGAAGCTCGTTAGTTTGCAGGTGGATGGAGTGGCAGTAGCTTGCGCCCTGGTGACCGGCGATCGCAATGGAAATACATCTGGCGCATGTTGGGTATAAACGCTCCGGCCATCTCTATTTTGCTTTATCTACCGTCCGGTCAAGCAGCTCCGCAAAGATAGGTAGATACCGAAGGTGCAGGCTTATGCTGATATGCTTGGCAAACAGTCCGCGCAGACAACTTACCTGCCGCCCAACAGCTCTATCAGCCCGGCTTTCAAGTTATCCCTTACCATCGCCATGGCCAGCAGGGAAATAGCCAGAATCAGTCCACCCCGTGGATCGCACATATGGTCGGCATAAGCGGCTGTCCCACATTGCCTTCCATGAACTCTGCCGTCTGGCTCCACTTGCTTGTCCGATCGCTGTACTGGGTGCTATAAGACCGAGCACATACCTTCCTCGTTTATTGCTCTTTGGATCTGACCGGCCTGTCATGGCCATCCCCAGGCCGCGTTCAATGGCGGCGCGGCTGCTTTCTTAACGAAAGTTATGTGCATTTTTGCAGTTTTAGCATCGGTCTATTATCGGACGGAGGTACGTCATATGTAAAGACCATACCGGTCCCAGTATCAACACTTCATACAAAGAGATCAAGATCAGAAAGACGCTGTACAGCGTGACCAGCGTTTTCACCGGCGGGAAAGATCTGGGCGAAGTTGGCGGTCCGCCGCGCTATGGCGGCACCCTGCCACGCTGCTACCTAGCTGGGAAGAGTGGTCAGGCGGACTTTCGGTCCGGGAACATAAGCTGGAGCTGAGCTAGAACGAGAGACTGTCCCCCCGTCTGCTCAGAGTGAAAAGCATATTCAGCCGCCCTCTTTTCGTCTCCACCGCCAGGACCGGAGGCTGGCACGCCGATCCCCGCGCCGCATATGATCCGGCACACTGCCGTCCGACATCTTTTCCAGACGTATGCGCACACCCTCTTCAGCGTCCACAAACTCCCGGGAATGCCGAATTCCTCTGGGCGGCGGGTAATGATCGTTTCCTGTATTTCCTCCTGTTCCCCATCCTTTCTGCATCATTTTTCTCGATTGCTTTTCAGTAGTGATAAATGTGTCCGCCAGCGGATGTTTTACCTAACTTGGATACCGCTTATCTTATATTTCTGACATCTTGTCCCGGATTTCTTTCATTCTCATCACTTTGCATTATTATACCACCTTTTTTATGAGACAGGCGTGTGCAAAATATGTGAACTATCTCCAAATACGACAGGGCAAGTATGGGGTTTTATTGTGGAACGCCCGGATCTAACTCTATAGGTACACTTTTTGTTTCAAAAACACTTGCAATTTTTGCAGGAAAGTAGTATACTGTAAAAAGCACGTTTGGTAATAATAAGGATATACGTTGGAATGATGGGATTTGCAGACGTACTGGACTCAAAATATCTACTTCGCCGTTTCATACCACTTTGGCGTAAACCTTTGATTTTTAGGGCTTTTTGAAAAATGAATATAATTTGCTTTTAACGTTCCTTCACGATGTCCCTCCGATTTCTCGGACAGGACATCGTGAGACGGCTTAAAATATTAAATGCCGGTGTGATGGAATTGGCAGACGTGACGGACTCAAAATCCGTTGGGCTAATCACCCGTGTGGGTTCGAGTCCCACCACCGGCACCATGTAGGGACGGAGATTTTGATACAACGAGTATCAAGATTTCCGTCCCTACTTTTTGCTCAAAACTGCTGAAAGAGGTAGTTTTTCGTACATTTTGAAAGCAAACACCGCCAATGACCGTGGTAGCTCCCGGTCTGTGGAGGTGCTTTTTTGTTCTTCCCTGGCCTTTTGGCCTTTGTATGCGTTGAAATTTTGAAAAAAGCGTTAAACTTTCGGGGCCGGGGCGGCAAAAGTCAAGATTCCCGTTAAACTTTTGGTGAGGTGTTAAAACATTATCTTCTTCCATCCAAACGAAAATAAGTCTGCGTTCACAGATTTTTATTGCTATTTTATATTAGAGCAGTTATAATGAGTGGTAGAATACAGACCTGCGGAGGGATAGGATGACTATCGTTTACGATAAGCTGTGGCACCGTTTAGCTGAAAAGGGCCTTAGAAAAAAAGACCTTCGTGAAGCTGCTGGGATTAGCCGAGCCTCTATAGCTAAACTTGGAAAAAATGAGATTGTAACGACTGAAGTGCTTGCAAAGATTTGTACGGCCCTTTCCTGTGATATTTCCGAAATTGCCGAAGTTTCTGACACATCGGCAGCGGACTGTACACCCATTCATATGGACGCACACCAGCGGTTTAGAGTTAATTCGTTTTTTGCGGGAATTGGTGGATTTGATATCGCCTTTGAGCAGCATGGCTTTGAGACAGCTTATTTATGCGAAATCAATCAATTCTGCAATGAAGTCCTTACATCCCACTGGCCAAACGTGCCAAGGGCAACAGACATTTGCCAAGTAGCGGCCAATGATATACCAAACGCTGAAGTGTGGTGCGGCGGATTCCCCTGTCAAGATATATCGGTAGCCAGAGGCGCTGCCACACGGCTTGGGTTGGGTGGTAGCCGCTCCGGATTGTTTTTCCAGTATGCAAATTTAATAGAAGCTAAGTCCCCGGAGGTTGTTATTATTGAAAATGTTGAGGGCCTCTTCAACTCAAACGGTGGCCGTGACTTTGGCGTGATTTTACAACGGATGACTTCTATGGGATATGCGGTGGCATGGAGGCTTTTAAACAGCCGCTACTTTGGTGTCCCCCAATCTCGTCCTCGCGTTTATCTGTGCTGCTGGAAAAACTCGCCTCAGAAAGCACAGAGAGTCATGTTCGATTCGGCGGGAGCGCACATACCCTCGAATGAGCGAAAAGATTTCTTGACAGAAGCCAGCAAAGAAAATGAGTACCCCAAGGTTCCCAAAGTAGCATATTGCCTTGCCGCGACATCCGGCAGACACACAGGCACTGATTGGAGCAGGACCTATGTTGTATGCGCAGATGGTGTACGGCGTTTAACTCCAAAAGAATATGAACGCCTCCAAGGCTTTCCCGACTACTGGACATTGCCCGCTCGATATGCTGTTGATAGTGAGGATACCGATACTTTGCGGTATACTGCTATCGGAAATGCGGTATCTGTCCCGGTTGTAGAGTGGATTGCGCAGAGAGTCCATACCGAACTTTTGACTGACCGTCCGCTTCTTAGCCGAGACGACCTACAATCCTATGTTCCTGAGTTTTCTAAAACAGCCTGGTCACCGCTTCATCTATCGGAAATCGACTTCTCTGACGAATCGAGCAGCTATAAGTGGCCTAAAGCGGGGCTTGCCTGGGATGATTCATTTATTGGAAGCGCTGTGAGCCCCACTCCGGCAAAGCCTATCCCGTCCAGCCTGTTGGATATTGTGGAACGAGAACGGGTCGGAGAACGCTACTACCTAACATCAAATGCCGCAGAGGGAATCATCCGCCGCGTTGACAATCAAGGCCGGAAGCTCTTTCCACCTTTGCGGAAGGCGTTGGAAGCTGAGAAATCAAAGAAAGTTGCTGGGGGGATATAAATGACATTTGCTACATTGCGGCTTGGTAAAACGAGTGTTGAGGACATAAGGCTGATCGATGCGCAAGAGAGCGGCATCTTGACTTCACCTATGACTATTTCGGTGGTCTGTACTCAGGTTCCTGCGGACCTCTTACCGGGAACCTACACGTTTTTGTGGCTGGGTTCCGATAACAGCAAAGGTATGCCTACGGCATGGAAACAAGGATTTAAGGCCCTCGGTGTTGTCAGAAGCATAGACCGTGGGGAAAAATATAATGATGAGAGTACGACAGTTGTCGATATTTCATACATCTTTCCAGATGCGGTGAGCCGCACTGATATTTTGAGAGATGCTCCTGCGGCCTATTATTGGTGTTCGATGCTGCCTGTGATTGGCCTTGATGACCACTCGAACCAGACCATTCGTATGATTACACAGGATTCGGAGCGTTCAGAGTTAAAAGCCTTTTTCTTTGTCCTCCGCGCAGTGTGTCCTGATTTCCGCCAAGATTCTGTAACCGCCTACCCAGAATTGGAGCCTTTGTTTGATTACACGGTTCCCAACCCGCGTGGATTCTATGGCGAAGAAACAGCCGCGCATGAGTATACTCGTGAAGAACTGATGGCAATGGACAATAAAGAGTTCATTTTCACCAGCCTTGATATTATGTCACGCCATCGGCTTTTTAACGGCTACACTTTGCCAACTCTTGAAAGCCGGGAGCAATGCTCTCTGCTGTTCCGGCACAATAATCTACATGGCATCCTTTATAAGCGTCCGGCGGGAACAACAGACGAAGAGTTCAGAGCGGGGATGCAGGATGAAGCTGGCAGACCGCGCTTCTATGCAGATACATACAGCATTGGCGAGGATGAATACTACGTTTCCTCTCAGTGGCGTCCAGACCGTGAGGATGCTAGAGGCGCTTTCCTTGACTGGCTGTTTGAGCTGCTCTTGACGATTCGCTTTGAAACTGGCCTCCCAACCTCCTTCGAGCGAAACAGGATCGTATTCGGCGCTCCCGGTACTGGCAAGAGCCACCGACTGAACGAGGACAAAGATTCCCTGCTGGCTGATACCAGCGGTTCCTATGAACGTGTCACCTTCCACCCGGAGTATACCTATTCGCAGTTTGTCGGCAGCTACAAGCCGGTGACCGGGCCAACCGGAGAAATTCGTTATGACTTTGTACCGGGGCCTTTTATGCGTGTGCTGGTAGCGGCATTAAAAAGCGGACGCACCGAATCACCCCAACCCCACCTTCTGCTCATCGAAGAAATCAATCGTGCAAAAGTGGCCGCAGTGTTCGGTGAGGTATTCCAGCTCTTGGATCGCTCCGACTCAGGGGCAAGTGAGTATGAAATCCACGCCACGGAGGATATCAGAAA
>CANPBX010000014.1 GCA_947572385.1 uncultured Clostridia bacterium | reverse complement strand
CGCTTGGATACGACTTTCGTCTTTTTTCTTCCATATATCTTTTTTACCACTGTCTTTTCCTCTTGTGAATACAGCTTCTAAGATTTTGGAGAAGTAAATGGTATGATTTGGAAATGCTTTCTTTGTTTTGCGGCGCAAAAATTGAGAAGTACTGCCGACTTGACAAAGTGTTATTTCTATACTACTATCACTACCATCGTTATGCCCAATCCACTCAAAAGCGGCTTGTTTTCATGTTGGAAAGCTCCGGTTTTGGGCTTGAGAATTTCGGGAATCATCAATAAATCATCAAAAATTTTTCGGACGTGTGTCTTGGAAAGACAAATGGCTCAACCGCGCGGAAAACTGGCTGGTTTATTTCCGCTGATGCCTTTTCCACATCCACTCCAAAACCGCGTGCCGAGGGTTCAAGTCCTTCTGCCCCTGCCACAGACTTGGCCCGGAATTCCTTGGAATTCCGGGCTTTTCTCGTGTTTTTGGGTGGTGGGATGCGGTCTGTAGAGCCGCTCTCTATGGCGTGTATTTTGCTGTTTTTTCGTATCTGGTCGCATCCGTTTCTAACCTTTCCGTCTGGCACATCATCAATAAATCATCAAAATTTCGGGATGCCCTCCCCTGTTTCGCTGTCCCCTGTCAAAAATTGAACCCATCTGTGATTCCTTGCAGGCGTGTGGTGTCTTTCTTGACGTAGTACATCTCGGTGATTTGCGAGGTACTGTGACCCAGCAGGTCGGCTACCTGCCTTGGTGAGAGTGCCATGAGAGTACCATCTGGCTGGCGGATGCCATTTACCAGGGATGAGCCGAATGTGTGTCTGAGGCTGTGGAGCCCTTTCTGCTCTATCCTTGCGGCTTTCAAAATTCTGTAGTACCTCTTGCGGAAATTGACCGGCCTGGTGTAGTCGCCCTTCTCGTCGCTCACAAGGGGCGCTGTGGGGCCGAAGTCGCGTTCCTGACGTATCTTCTCTATCGCGTCCACTGTGGCCCCATTTAGGGGCACACGGCGCTTACTGGTGGCAGTCTTGGTCTTGCCAACCTTTACTTCCCGGCCTGGGACGTAATCTGTTCCCTCACGCCTGCACACCTCTTTGACGTTCTGGCGTACTTCAAGGTATCTGCCCTCCAGGTTGATGTCGCTGTTGAGAAGGCCAAGCAACTCACCAGTCCGCAAACCTGTGTTCAGCATGAGAATGTAGGCCGCTGGTTGTTGGTACTTAGGCTTTCCATTGCTGAATCGGCTGAATGCTTCAGTTTTGAATTTTTCTATTTCCTCCGGTGTGAATATTGTTACGGTTTCCTGGGTGGGTCGGTCTTCCTTGTTCTGAGCGGCCATGAAATTGGACTTCTTTATCATTGGTACGCTGTTCATAGGATTCTTCGCTAAGATTTCTTGCTGGGCCAGGTATCGAAAATACTCGTTGAGGACGATGTACACCTTCTTGACCGTGGTATAGGCGTAGCCCTCGCCCATCCAATGGTTGAGCACTCCCTTAAGGTCAGCGGCGGTAATATCGCCTACCATTTTCTCACCGAGCACAGGAAAAATTTGGTGTTCTACCGTACATTCACAGCGGTCGTAGGTGGTGCGTTCCACTGAAGGAAATTTGAAAACTTGGAGCCAATGGGTCATGCTCTCTTTCAAAGTTTTGCGTGATTCGTCCGACTCCTGCAAGACATCGTTGAAGGCCGCAACGTAATCGGTCATTTTCTTGGTGACCTCTGCCTTGGTCGTGCCGGAGAAGGATTTTCGCTTGCGCTCTCCTTTCTCGTCCATGTACCAGCCTGTACCGCCCCAGCGATCATCGGTTCGCTTAAAAGCTTTTCCGTTCGTCAACAATTTCTTCTGAGCCACCTGTCAGCCCTCCTTTCATCAACAACACAACATACCACAGCTTGCCTTGAAAGTCCACTGACATTTTTCTTACTTTTTCTGACCTTTCGAAAAAGCCCTTTCTTTGTTTTGCGGCGCAAATTTTGAGCGCCGAGCAAAGCCCATTCAACTCCCCTTTAGGGGCAGGGGAGAGCCGGGAGCTCCCGGCTCCTGCGGACGGCGTATAGCCGAACGCTATGCTTGCCCTGCCCCATGGGCAGGTTTTCTCGCGCACGAACCTGCAGTTTCTCATCCGTAATGGCGGTATATCGACCGATCCCTGATTTGCAGAAAGCAAAATCTCTCATTTTGCCCCAACGGTCGGCTCTGCCGTCCGATGTCTTCTGCGCGGTAGACCCCGCGCTTTAACCTGCTTAAAAATCGACTGCCCAGTAATCTTTGCTATATGTGCAAAATGCCCACACTATTATGGCGTATAATATCTCAAGAGTAATCCTGAAATTCGCTCTTTACAAACAACAATATCCCCTCGACCCTTCCAACCAACGCTACAAGAGTCCATCCCCATATCCCAGCCCCTTGACAATCCCCCTGCCTCCTGATATAATAAATCAAACAACAATTCATCAATACAAGGCCGTGAGTTTATTGAAAAAGCACACTCATATTTACTGGCTGTTTCTACTCCCAAGCCTTCTTGGGGTAATGATGTTTTACATAATCCCATTTATCTTCTCCATCTATTACGCGCTCATCGACAACCTCGGCGATTCGCATTTTGTCGGGCTGGGCAACTTCGCCGCTGCCTTAAAAAACCCGCTTTTCGGACAGGCCGCCGGGAACACTCTGCTCTTTATCGGCCTGTGCGTACCGCTGGGAATGGCGCTGGCGCTGTTCCTGTCGCTCTGTCTGCAAAAGATGAGGCGCGGCAGAGTTCCGGCGACGTTAGCCCTGCTGGTACCGCTGGTGGTCCCCTCCGGCAGCATCGTCTACTTCTGGAAAGTCCTCTTTGACCAGAACGGGCTGCTGAGAAAACTGCTTTTGCAGACCGGCTTATCCGACGAATTTGTCTTTCAAAGCAGCTGGACTATGGCAGTGCTTGTTGTGGTGTTCCTCTGGAAAAATGTCAGCTACAACATTGTGCTGTTCTGGTCGGGGCTGGTCTGGATCCCCAGAACATACTATGAACAGATGGCTCTGGAAGGGGCCGGGGCCTGGCGGCAGTTTCTGAGCGTCACCTGGGTCTACCTCTCCCCCACCACTTTTGTGGTGCTGCTTATGTCTGTTGTGAACTCCTTTAAGGTGTTCAAAGAGATATACATGCTCTACGGCCCGTATCCCAGCACCGATATCTATATGCTCCAGCACTACATGAACAATCAGTTTCAGTCCCTGAGCCTGCCCCAGATGTGCAGCGCCGCATATATCCTGTTCCTGGCGGTCAGCCTGGTACTGCTACTGGTTTTCCGGCTACAAAAGCGCGTGACGGACGCATACCAATAAATTTCTAAATTTCCCCAGAGGTGAGCGAAATGAATAAAGCGAGGTCCATCGGTTCTCTTCTGCTGGCATTCTGCCTGGTTCTATCATGCGCGGCCTGCCAGAGCGAGCAGGATTCCATATACAGCCAGGCTATGGCTGACGATGGAGTTTCGGGCAGTTCAGAGCAGGACGCAGCCTCTGAGAGTGCCTTACAGACTCCCCAGCCAGAAGGCGGCTCCGGCGAAACGCTCACTATCAAAACGGTTTCGTATTTAAAAAGCAGTTCCATAGATTTGCTGGCTGAAGAGTTTATGCAGCTGCACCCCCAGGTCAAAATTGAGTTTGATTATGAGCTGGGCGACGGGGAGTTAAACTCCCTTTCCCGTACCGAGCGGAGCATGCGCCAGGAGAGCTTTTATACCCAACTCCGCCTAGAGCTTGCCGCTGGAGAGGGGGAATATCTTCTCTATAACGTGCAAGAGGACCTGGACCTACCCAGCGTCAGCGGACTGCTGGAGGATTTGGGAGCTTTTTTTGAAAACGACCCGGAGATAGACCCTGACGAGTATTTCACCGAGGTCCTAGACGCTTTTGCCGTTAGCGGGAAAACGCCCGTACTCCCGCTTTCCTTTATGTATAACGGAATATTCTTCAGCAAGCCCGTTTTGCAGAGCCTGAATGTTGATTCCAGCGGGATCCAGTCGGTCAGCTGTGATGAGATTTTGGACTGGTACGAGCAGGCCGCTGAGGATGACCCTGAGCTGAATCTGATCTTCACCTCCCCCGGCAAGGACATTCTGTTCACTGCGGAAAAGTGCAGGTATATTGACCTTGAGAATAAGTCTGCGGATTTTGAGTCGCCGGACTTTCTGCGCTTTCTTGAGCGTACCGCCGCCGTGTCCAACGACGACCCGGAGCTGGACACGGAGAGCGAGATCGGTATCTCAGACCCCGGGCTGATGAACGAGAAATTACGCTGTATGGAAACTGGGGCCGACCCGGCCGCTGCTCTTGGCAATTTCGCCGGTATGTTCGGACACCTTGTCACCGTCAGCCGCCCGGCCCTTGCCGCCCAGATGAATGTTAACCTGGCCGGTATGATAAGCGTCCTGCAGCCCATGGAGTATGTGGCTGGGCCCTATCCCTATACCAGCTCCGACGGCAGGCTGGGGATAGTCTCCTGCGAGAGCTTTGCCCTGCCGGTGAACTGTAAGAACAAGGACCTGGCCTGGGAGTTCATGAAGTACTGCGTCCGGCCCCGGGAGAGCATGGACTTTTCTGGCCTCGGCTCCCGGCAGCGCTATACCAGCGATATCCCGCTGAGCAAGACCAATTTTCAAAATTCTGTTGAGTATATCGCAGAAAACGGCGTTTCCTTAATGGTGGCACCGCCCCAATTTGACTCTCTGAGCCTCCCCGATATGACTTGGACTTTGGAACAGATATTGTCCCTTCCCCTGGTCAATACCGGCGCATATGGCATTGATGTGCAGGAGTTTTTGGACGAATACTATGTAAACGGCCTTACCACCCCGGAGCAGTGCGCCAAAAAGCTCCAGGAGCGGGCGGCTATCTGGCTGAACGAATAGAGGGTCCGCCATGAAGACGAAGCATTTCGGGGCGGACATCATCATATGGCTGGCGGCAGCCGTGGCGCTGTTCCCTGTCATATTTATCGCGGCGAATTCCCTTATGGGGCAGGACGAGATAATCAGCCGGTACTCGCCGGAGATACTGGCCTCCAACACTGGGGATTTTTCCTCCCACAATATCCGCTTCGTGCGTTTCGGGCTGCTTCCGGAGCGGGTCACTCTTGAGCAGTACCGCAGGCTCTTGCTGGAAAGCCCGGGCTATCTGCGGATGTTCTGGAACTCGGTAATAATCGTAGTACCTGTGCTGCTAGGACAGTGCCTACTGGCTCCCTTAGCTGCGTATGGCCTTGAGAATATCCGCTGGAAATATAAAGAAGCCATTTATTTCACCTATATTATCGTTATGCTCATGCCCACCCAGCTCCTGCTGGTGCCCAATTTTCTCGTGGCCGGGTGGCTGAATATCCGAAGCTCCTATCTTGCCATCATCCTCCCGGCGCTGTTCCATCCCCTGGGAGTGTTTCTGGTACGCCAGCAGCTGAAAAGCTTTCCGAAGGAGTGCGTAGAGGCCGCCGCTTTGGACGGCGCGGGGGTTTTTCGCACGTACCGCTCGGTGGTGCGGCCAAATTTGAATTCAACGGTCGCGGCGCTGGCAGTATTGCTGTTTGCCGACAACTGGAACATTGTGGACCAGGCGGTGGTCTTTATCGACAAGACTTATCAGAACCCGCTGTCCGTCTATCTGGGCAATGTGGTCAGTGAGGAGCCGGGCATGTTTTTTGCGGTTTCCGTGTTCTATCTGATACCGGCTCTGCTGGTGTTCCTGTTCGGGCAGGAGCATTTGACGGAAGGCATTGCGCTGTCGGGCGTAAAGGCATAGGTGGGCATATGAAACACAAATTGCGGATTGTATATATTTGTATCACGCTGGCCTATTGCGCGGCTGTGATATTCGCTACTGTATATGCACAGACTGGTTATCAGAACGCGCTTCCGGCTGTGGAACTGGGGCAGGTAACCGATGGGCGCATCCCTAAGGAATATACCTGGTACGATGCTCAACGGGGGTGCCTGCGGGTGAATACCGTTGTCCAGGAGGACGGCCCCTGGGGAAAGAGATATGTTGTAAACACAAAGGATATCCTCAATTACCGCGAGCTGGATGAGAAGAATATCGTGATATTTGGAATCACTGAGATCAAGGAGCCGATTGTGGTTTCCGCCGCGACGGAGGTTTCTGACGGGCAGGAGGTCCAGCTGCGAAAGGGGAAGGCAAGTAGTTGAATTTATCAGATTATTGTGCTATAATTTTAGGCAGGGGGTTTTATGTGCACTGCCAATAAGTGAAACTGTGTCTGAAGTGCGATTTGGTTAAAGAATACAAAAACTTATACGGTTCTTCTTTGCAGGAGGTTATTCTATATGGCTCTTATACCCGGGGAGAGATGGATGATGAATCAGATGTTGATGTAGCCGCGATTGTAGATTATCCGCGGGAAGAACTCACACGGACGTTTCCCAAGCTGGGAGAAATTGCCTCAGAGTTGAGCCTTGCCTATGGGCTTACGATATCGCCTACTGCTATTCCCCGTGCTGATTACACGGAGTATCAAACGGTACTTCCCTACTACCGAAACATCCAAAAGGAGGGAGTACGGTTATATGCCTGATGCCAAATGGCAGGAACTTTCTGAGTACAAGGACGGCGTCAATCGTTCCTACTACAAATATTTCACAGTATGAGCGTGGTTCTCTCTGGAAGGCGTCGACTATAAAAAGCATTCCGGTGTGATTGCACATTTCAGATAAAAATGTTTAAAGTCCGGCATATTCTCCAAAGAGTTATCCAACATTGTTGGGCAGGCGTCTTTGATTCGTGATCAAAGCGATTATGAGGATTTCTTTTTTGTATCGGCTGAAGATGCCGAAAGGCAGTTGTTGGATGCAGCGGAGTTCTATGCGGTTGTGTCCGACTATTTGCAGACAGGGGAAAAGCAGGTATAGCGCTCTATGCTGATTTCTGCTGTTCTTTGTTTTGCGGCGCAAATTTTGGCTGTGAAACTCGTCTCTTGGGGCTTCAAATTTTCGGAAGTCATCAATAAATCATCAAAACTTCTCGAGATTTGTGTTTTGGAAACACAAACGGCTCAACGGCGCGGAAAACTGGCCGCTATATTCCCGCTAATGCTTTTTCCACATCCACTCCAAAACCGCGTGCCGAGGGTTCGAATCCTCCTGCCCTTACCTATCAAGGTACGCATGATAGCGAAATAATCCCCAAAGGACACTGCAAAATGTAGTATCCTTTTTTGTCGGTTGCTTTGGCGTAAGAAAACCACTAGTAAACTAGTGGTTTTCATTTAGACTAATCAGTGGACCTATAAGGTTTATAGCTTTACAGATAAAATTCCATCGGATATGACATATATTCACTGACCTCCAGCTGGTCGGCAGTAATATACCCCGCAGGTGCGTGCAATAGTGACGGCAGGCGGTTTACAACTGTTGCACAGGTATGCTCAACTGTGGCAGGCTTTATGACATGGTATTCGGTGTTTGGCTCACCGGTAAACCACCAGTCACACATATCTCCATCCTCCGGGCCATAGACTTTTCCAATAGTCTCCTCCTCTACTGTTATGCCCTGCAATGTTTCGATAGTCACCACTGCTGACATTCCAATACACTTACCCGCTTCAATCGTCTTCCCAAGGGTTTCGGAATATATATCATTGCCGATCACACAAGGTACATGCCTTTGGGTAATAGATTTTATTGTAAGCCCAAGCTTATTACAGATAGCTTCAGCGGCGTTCCAGGCATATGACGGCTCAAACCCTGCGGGGTGTGCTATCTCCCTCTCAAATTCCTCGGGAGTCAGACCGCATCCATGTGCTTTTGCTAAGGCCAAACCGTATTCATCCACATTATAGCTGTATGCACCCTTGATCTTGTCTATCCTATGGCAGCCAGCAGCCACCATAGCAACCATGTTTATCCAGAAAATATCCTGCATACCTGAACCGGTGATGGTGCAGCCGGTCTCTTTCGCCAACGCATCCAGTCTGTTTATTTCAGCCGCCGCGGTTGTCCAGGGATATATAGCCTCCTCGCAGGTCGTTATTACGTTGATTCCCCTATGCACACATTTCTCCACATATTCGTATATATCACCAATAAAACTGAATAGCGTGACTATTGCCACGTCAGCATCGCAATCATCTAGGACTTTGTCCGCGTCGCTGGAGATAACGATCCCTGTTTTCATACCCAGCTCTGCAAAATCGCCTACATCCATACCCACCACTTCGGGATCGATGTCAATGGCACCCACTATCTGCGCACCTTTCTCGTAGAGATATCGCAGAGTATACTTTGCCATTTTGCCGCAGCCAAACTGTACAACTCTTATCTTGTCCATATAAAATGCCTCCCGTCACCGTAATAATCGTTCACTATACAGTATACCCATTGGAGGCACATATTATTACATATTTAGTTCGCCATACCATAGACTACCACATTATATACATTGACGCCGATTATCACTATCATCAAGCCTAACAACAGGCGTTCGACAGCTCTATTGTCCATCTTTTTACTGAGCGCCGCCCCAAGCAGCGCCCCGCCTATGCCTCCTGCAGCCATGAGCGCCAGATGATACCAAACAAATTCCGGCACATTATGCTGTGCAAGTGCGCTGAAAAGGCTGGCTGTTTGAGAAAATAGTATAATAAGAATAGAGTTTTTTGCCGCTTCCTTAGCGTCCATTGAGAAGCAGAAGAATAGGAGCGCCACATTAAGCGGACCTCCTCCAATACCTAGAAAAGCCGACACTATTCCAAGAGCCACTCCTACAATTACGCACATCAACATATTTTTAAGGCGATACGAGGGCAGTCTGTCCCTTTTCAGTGTATATATCCAGACTAGCACTGTTGTCGCCAGCAGAAGCAGCGACTGTGTAGATCCCAGCACATTTTCATCCGCACCGGATTTCATCAGCTCAAACAGCCACTTTCCCAACAGCCCTCCGGCTGCTGCCCCAAGTGCCAGCGGCGTGGTGGTACGCACCTGAAGCTTTACACCATTGCCCTTGCTTTTGAGCAATGACACTATCGCCATTGCCAGTACCGTACAGCCGGAGAGAAAGCTAATAGTAGATACCGGAAGGATATGCATTGCGTCAAGCACAGGCTTTATTATCACACCGCCTCCGTATCCGGCTATTGAGCCCACCCCGGAGGCCGTCAGGCACACAAAAAACATGATAACCGCGGTCATTTACTTTGCCTCTTCCCTAAACTTCAAGCCTTTTGGACATAAGCTCGTAGTTAGCACAGTATACAAGGGCGGTCTCCTTTGCAATTTTTCCCTGCTTATATAGCTGGAGCAGACTGCCGTCCATAGTGCGCATACCTTCCTTTGCACCGGACATCATTACCGAATCCAGCTGGTGCAGCTTATCCTCACGTATCATGTTCTGCACAGCGTTATTTGACTTCATTATCTCGAACACAGGTATAAGCCTTCCGTCAACCCCTGGCACTAGTTGCTGGCAGACCACACCCCTTAGAAGCTGTGACAGCTGTATCTTGACCTGCTGCTGTTGGCTTGCGGGAAAAACGTCAATTATTCTTGTTATGGTATTGGCAACGCTGCCGGTATGCAGGGTGCTGAACATCAGCAATCCTGTCTCTGTAGCGGTTATAGCCGCGGAAATAGTATCGTAGTCCCGCATTTCACCCAGCAGAATTACATCAGGGCTCTCCCGCAAAGCTGAGCGCAGGGCATCGGGATATCCAGATGTATCAATTGATATCTCACGCTGAGTCACAATGGCCTTTTCGTGGCGGTGGACGTACTCTATCGGGTCCTCCATTGTGATGATATGACAGTCCCTGCTCTGATTGATCCTATGTATCATACACGCTAATGTGGTGGATTTTCCTGTGCCCACTGCTCCAGTCACAAGGACCATTCCCTTTTGATTCTCTGTAAGCGACAGGACCTCTTCGGGTATATTTAGCTGCTCAGGGTCTGGCAGACCAAATCTTATAAGCCTGATCACTGCAGCCATGGAGCCGCGCTGCCTGAACACATTCACCCGAAACCTTCCCATACCACGCACCGCGAAGGAAAAGTCGTCGTCTTTGCCCTGGGCGAGCCTAGTCTGCTCCCGCCCGCTGAAACGGTATATCTGATTTATCAGCGCCTGGGTATGCTCCGGCATAAGAATACCCTCCCCTACCCTCTGCTGATGTCCTTTACACTTAAGGGTAACAGGCAGGCCCGCCACCAGAAAAATGTCCGACGCGCTCCACTCCATTGCCTGCACTAAAACATCCTGAATATCCATTCTATTGACCCCTCTCCTTTAGTTACTCGCCGCTCCACAGTCCGCCGATCTCCTCTTGAGGCTCCCAGCTCTCCTGGACAAACTGCCAGTTCACTATCTCATACTTATCTCTGTTGCGAGCTATCCCAATATGCAGGCTCAACCCCTCATCTGTCAGGATCTTCCAACCTATGTCGTCTTTGTCCCTCTCCAGTTCATCCCATATTTCAGGTTCCTGGACGATCTGCTGCAAAAAAGCCTGTCCTTGTGCCTCAAGCCCATACCTTTTCTCTATTGAGTCAGCATACCGCCTCGCCATGCTCAAATCACCCCTGGCGGTTGTAACAGCCAGCAGTCCAAGCACAGTCATACATATAACTATTACAGTCAACAAAAGCGCCAATGGACCAAGGCGTACCGATACCTGTCTCATCAAGCCCCTCCTTATCCATAAAAGACAGCTGTTTTCAGGTTATAGATCTGCTCGCTGTCCTCCTGCCATGCCACACTAATATTATAGCTTATAAGTCCGTTATAGTCAATCCATGTGATTTCAACACAGTACCCCCCATCCGGGTCAGGATCCATACTGTTGTTAAACCTGGCCAATATCTTCTGCATCTCCAAATGACAGGCTGCACTATCGCCGCCTCCCAGCATGTCTACAATCTCGCTGCGGTCCTGAGTGCCAGCCACTATCTCAGCTGCGTTCTCTGCTAAGCGCACAGCTGTAGTCAGTGTTTTCGCCTGGGAGCTCTGTTCCTTTGCAGTCGTAAACACGTCTGCCAGCACTAAAACAACGCCGGTGAGCACTGCCACCAGCAATATCATCTCCATATAAAATGCTGTAGTTCTACGTCTGTCCTTCATACTCTGCCCCCGACTTTAAGGTAAAGGTCACAGTGCCCACATCCGTAGTAACTACGAATGTGCGCTTTCCATCTCTTTTGACCTTAAAAACCTCCGTACTGCCGATTACAGCCGCGCTGCCAGGTACCAGTGGTGAACCCGCCAGAGCATAGTCCTCCAACAGCTTTCCATCCTTCTGATACACCCGTACCGCATAGCCGCTAACAGGATCCGCGAAGCTCAGTACCTGCCCGATATCATCGTCATAAAGTGTGACAGCATCCTTGGTGTCGGCACTTTTAGCACGTGTGGAAAAATAGCTGAGCAGCAGGCGGTCCTGCCCATTTGCCGCCTGTACTTCTACAGTTTCCCGGTATATCCCCGCACCGAATATTGTGAGAAATAAAAACGCTATCAAAAACAGTGCCTCTACCGCCAGGGTAAAAAGCATGACCGGAAGATATCTATGCTTCAAAATGATCCCCCCTGCCTTGGCTTGCTATCCACTGTCACATCCGGCGGCAGATTGGACGCAAATACTTCATAGGTCACATAATAATCATCACTGTTTATTTGCAATCCATAGTTTTCCTCAAGATAGACGAGTCCCGACGGATACATGCCCTCTACAACATAACATTGCATCGCGGCGCTTTGTATAGCCGCTCGCAGCGCCCTGGCCCCATCTGTCTCCATGTTCCTCCCGGAGCCTCCGGCAATAAGCCAAAATCCATAGACAATCAAGCCAGCCGTTAATATAGCGGATAAAAATACCGGCCAGCGCTTTCTGCGCCTTTTATCTATATACATACCCATTCCCCTAACCGATGGAATTCATTATGCCCAACAGCGGAAGCATAACGCTCAGCAGGGAAACTCCTACCGTCAGCAGCAGCACCCCTGAGAGCAAGGGATCTACAATTCCAACCAGCCGGTCTGTCAGGGTGGTGCAGTGCTCCTCCAGCAGGTCAGTGAGCCTCCAGAGCACTGTCTCAGTTCTTCCGCTGCGCTCTCCTGCCAGCAGTATTCTCCCATAAACCGGCTCGAACAGTCCTTCGTCATATGCTGCATGGGCAAAGCTGTGCCCTGCCCGCAAATGTGCCATGCACCGCAGGAGCTTCTCCTCCACAGGCCTGCATCCTGCCATCTTTATACTCTCCTCCATGGCAACATCCTGTACAGCTCCGCTGGACAGGTAAGTCACAAACGCGCCCATAAAGCGGTATAGCCCCAGCTCCCTCAGGATATCCCCACAGAGCGGCAGCTTCTGCAGGAGATTTTCAAGTGCTGCCCTATGCCTGCTTTTCCACATCAGCCTGCCTACCACCAGTACCATCGCCAGCAGCAGCATAGCCCCAAGGGCTATCCAGCAGAATCCGTAGGCCCAGCTTATGTATCCGTAAGAAGACACAGCAAGGCTGCCTGTCACCCTCTCATATACCTGTGTAAAGGCTGGCAGCACCATAGCGAGCATAAGCGCCAGCACCGCAATTATCATCGTCAGCATTACAGCTGGATAGGTAATAGCGTTGCGCAGCTTATCCCCCATGGTCTCCTCGTTGAGATAATATTTGCTCAAACGGAATAGCACCGCCTCCAGGCGGCCGGATTCCTCCCCGGCTGCTATCATATTCACCGCATAGTCAGGAAACGCTCCACAGGTCTTCATTGCTTCAGCCAGCCCATGGCCCAGGTCCAGCTCTGCCTGCATAGCCGCAAGAGCGTCTTCCAATGCACCGCCTTTTCCTTCACTCTGCCTTAACAGTGCAACAGCCTCGTCGGGCTGTATCCCCGACTGGATCATCATCGCCATGCTCTCACAAAAAGCGCTGACCCCCAGCGCGTCCAACCTCTGCCCTCTACTTTTCTCCATATCCACACCCGCCTTCAGTAAAAATATACGTCTGTATAGTTAGTGCCATCCCCTATAAACTGAGGATCAGCACCGTTGGCAGCAAAAGTCATGTCAAGGCGGCTCCAGCTATTTGACTCCACCTCATATTCCACTGTCACCCATCCGCTCTCATCTGTATAGAACATATTCCAGGCGTGGTATAAATCTCCCGGCTGCACATAGCCAAAGACCATCTTGGTAGGTATCCCCTGGCTGCGTAACATGGCTGCCACCAAGCAGGCGTAGTCAAAACAGATGCCTTTACCGGAAGTGAGCGTCTCATCCGGCTGTGGCAGATACCCCTTATTAACTGTGGCAGCTTTTTCTTTATCATAAGTCACGTGTTCGCAGATATAGTCGAACACCGCCTCCACTACCCCAAGGGCGTCCGGCTGCTGAGAAGCCAGCTCCGCCGCAAGCTTGACACAGCGAGAGCCTTCGCTATAATCCACATACTGGCTGGGGCGAAGGAACGGTTGAAACTCGTCATCAAGCTGAACTTCGGCCTGTGTGGAGTATATCTCAGCATAGTTTGTCCCAGCAGTGTTCGCCAGCGCCCGGAAAACATAGCTCCCATCCCCGCTTTGCAACGGATATATGGTTGGAGTACCATCCGACGGAAGGTCATAGTTATATACCTTCTCACCCATTTCAACTCGGAACTTCATGCGCCTGTCACTGTTTGCCGTCACTGCTACATATCCCCTGCTCAAGCCTGACAGATCTACCCTTACCCCATTCCCACCCTCGGCAGCGCTGGGATCAAAATCTGCCCTGGCGAATTCAGGAGCCTGGTATGGCGCAAAATCGCTCGGAGCTGCAGCGGGGGTTTTTTCAGCCTCTGGCATTGAAGCAGCCACCTTGCTTGAGTTTGAAGAAGGTGGCTGCGACACTTCCTCCAGCGGAATATCCGTATGACCCTGTATACAGCCGCCAAGACATAATAGCAGAAACAGGGTGGACCATAGCTTTAATTTACGTGCCATGACGCCGCCCTCCCTATTGCATATCCACTTGTTCCAGCCTGCCGTGCAAAACATATCTGGCCTCATCAAAATCATAAGCACAGGTGGAAAGCACAACATACCTTCCGTCTGCCTCATTAATTTCAATCGGGGTGAAATCAGAGTTTATCTGACTCTCAGCTATGTAGGCTGCAAGATCCTCACCTGGCCCTCGGAAGATAGTATATGTCTCCGAATATGCCGAGGTGGTATAGCCGCTAAAAAGCTTTATCCTGTAATTTGCTTCAGGCGTCAGCAGCCACATAACCGGGTGCTCTTCATAATACTCCTGGCTCTTCCAAGACTCCAGCCCCCCAAACATAGAGCCGTCCTTCATGCTGTGGCCATAGATAATAGAATTGTAATCAGCAAAGCCCGGAGTACACTGAGCGTCCACAAAAATTGCGCCGCTCTGGTCCTCCGCGCCAGTATATGAGTGGTGCAGGTAGAATTCATTGTCACTTCCCTGCATAACCGGATAATCTATAGCCGTATCTTCACAATAGAGCCAAGCTGCTACTTGTGGGTTATCAGCCCGTAGCCGCTCAAAGTCCACAGTTATAGGAGGTTGCTCTAACACCTCTTCTGAAGTTTCCCCCATGGCTGCACTTACAGAACTATTTGTCCTGCTGCTATTTTCCTGCTTCCGGGTATACTCTGTCGCGGCATCAGTATATCCCTGCCTGCTGGCCCGATAGTTCCCCTGGATAACCAGTACCGCCCCACCGGAACCCAAAAACACCAGCAGAGCCGCGGCCATTATGATAAGTCTGACTTTCTTTCCCATGCGGCCCCTTTCTGCCTATCACCCGGTATACTTCCTATACCGGTGATAAAATATCATCCTCGTTCTCATTGGCACGGCTCCTTATCCTGCCAGCCAAAATATTCAGCATTGCCCCACACGCAGCGAAGCATAGCATATATACCTTGCCAACACCTGTAGTAAAAATCAGCATGTATTGTCCCATATATGGGATATGCTTCTCGACCCGGCCTATAAGTCCCTGATATGGTACTGGGTTGATATCCTCTTTCTCGTTGGCATCACCCTTAGTGATAAACTCGCCTTCAAGCTTTTTATTCTGCACTACCCGATGAGTCACCACAGACTCGCCGCTCTCAAAGGCAATAATATCACCCTCGCTGATGTTCTCCGGCTGAACAGCGCCAACAACGATAAGGCTGCCTACTGGTATCTCCGGCTCCATGCTGCCACTAACCACATTGTACATTTCGTATCCAAAAAGTTTAGGCACTGTCAGCAACAAGCTCACGCCAATAACCGCCAGCAATATAATCACGCCAAGGATATTGCATAACGCCGCAGCTAACCTTCTCATCTGTCTTCCTTCCTTATCCTGCGGAAGATCAGGAACCATAGCGCCACAGAGAAGCCTCCTAGCATAACCACACCGCCCGCTATCTTTGCCGCTAATGGGATGTTGTTCCAAAATATCTGCCCATCTGATGACAGCTCACTTTGTTCCTCGCTGCCAAGGCCCAATTCATCAAAATCCGCAAGAGGTACGTCGCCGTTGTCAAGGTCCCACTCATTCAAAGGCGGCCTGCTTGGAAATCCAGTAGCTCCAGGGGTAGGCTCCGCTACTGGGACACTGTTATCAGAAATATCTTCTTCTGGCTGCTGAGAGGCTGTAGAGTCAGTATCCTCGCTATCCTCGCTTGAGGCCGGCGGCGTAGTCCCTGACGGCCCTGCCTCAGAAACCACGGTCGTAGTGGTACCGGTATAGATCGTATCTCTTGGCAGTGGCGTATATATAAATGTAAACACGTTCTCCCCAGGGTCAGCGGAGAGAGTCTTTGTCAGGTTATAAGCCTGCGGCTGATATCCTTCGATATACTGGTATGCAATAACCGGTCTGTCGCCCACATTGCCATAGTAAGTTTCACTTGGGGCCAATTCCTGACCTGCGGCGTTGTGGTATCTGATGGTATACTGTACCGGCTCCGTCAGCACGCCATATGCCACCACAAAGTCCTGGTCCTTTGTAACTGTAAATGAGGCGGTACGCTTACTGTTACCGGTCTCAGATATCTCCTCAGTACCCTTGCCGCTCTGACGGATACCCTTGATATAATACTTACTCCCATCTTTCAGGGAGACCATATTGTTGTGAAAATCGATACGGTCATTATAAGAAAGCCCCTCAAAAACCAGTGCTTCCCCCTGGCCCGTGATCTTCCCATTACCGCTAACTATAGTTCCCTGCTGTCCGGCGTATATCCGCACAGTATACGTGTACGCCTGTGCAGTTTGGGGGAATGCCATTGCCAGGACCAGCCCAAACGCAAGACTCACTCCAAGCAGCCGTTTAAGCAGCTTCATCATTACTCTCCTCTCTTCCTCTTATCTTTCAAAAAGCTGTAAATCCCCAAGGCCAGAAGCACCACTCCGCTTAGAGCCATTGCCGCGTAAAGCGGCAGAAGCTCTGTATCATCACCTGTGCGCACTACCTGGGTGCGGTTGCCTGTCTGATCGTTGGTAGCCCCAAGCTCAACAGCAAAATTCATCTGCAAATCCGCCAAGGTGTTTTGGTAGTCATTGATATGTGACTCTCCGTCAAAAGCCACCTCAAGTGTGACCGCTCCTGACTGGTTTGTGGCCAGGGAGTCCAGGAAAAAGAAATCCTTCAATGCTCCTGTGGCTCCATGGAGGCCTTCACCGACAGTGCTGCTGTTGTCGCCGCCGACTTTTTCGCTGTCATAAAGAATTTTCTCCTTACCGGTCTTATCCTTGTAAGTTAGCTTGTAGGTGTAGGCGCCGCCCTCAGCTACCGAGCTCCCATCCTCCATAGAGGTTATAACATCGTTGCGCATATACCAGTCGGTAGATTTGGTGTTTTTATTAACCAGCTTTATGGTAACGACCGCATTGTCTCCGGGCTGAAGTCCGCGAAAAACATCGGTTATCTCACCTGAGTCAAAGTTCTCCTCCAGCTTATCTGTAAAAGTCACCTGCCAGTTGGAGTTGCCATAATAGGTATCCGCACTGGCAGCGAGCCCTCCAAAAGTCAGGACGGCTCCCGCTATAAAATATAGGCATAACTTTTTTAACTTTCCTGTCATTCACGCGCCTCCTTTATTTAAGGCTCAGCTTTTTATCGGAGGATATACTCACCTCACGGCCCCACGTGCTCCAGATAGCGTCCTGGGCATTATGTGTCTGTACAGCGTTTACCTCAACTTCCACACGAAATTCCACGCCGTCATAGTCGTATGTGGTGGTTATCACTGTATAGCCTTCCTTATTAGTAGTCTTAGTCTGAGTCACATGGTCTGCCGCCAACCCATCAACCTTCAGCGTATCACTGAACGGGAGAGTAGTCTCGCCAGATGGCAGAATGCTGTCATAATACAGCACAATGCGTTCCGGAGTAGTTGACTCATCATCCAGCAGCCAGCGGTCCGTATTCACAAAATTCAAATCTATAAGGTCCGGTGAAAGGTCAAGAAGTTTCTCCTCGCTGCCATCTTCCTTTACCTTCACCCAGTATCGGTATATGTTCACTCGCACGTACTGATCAATATTGCCACTATTATGCACTGCCAGCTTCTCGTCATAGACCTTCCCCATCAAGAAATTCTCATTCTCGTCCAATAGGTTTTGGAAAAGCCGCTGGTCTACTGGCACTGAGTTCACGTCCCAGTTGCCGTCAGCTGTTTTCTTATCGTAATCACGCCACGCAATAAATGACCCGTTTTCAACAAGGCTTACACCAATATTAAGTGTCTGAACGCGTGAGGTATAGGTTTTTGAAAAGAACGTAAGGGCAGCTCGGGCACTGCCAATACTGCTGCTGATAAGCAACACTGCCGCAACAGCAAACAGAGCCAGATTCCCCAGCGTCATTCCTTTGATCCTGCGCTTTTTCTCCATCACTCAGCACTCCTTTCCCGGGCCTTCAGCTTCCTGTTCCAGTCCGCGTAGGGTTTGCCATTATCGTCATATCTAACCGGTGTGCTCTCATAAACTACAACAACATTAAATTCCTGCCCATCTATCGGATCCTCAGGAGGATCCTCAATTTTGACAAGCAGCTCCGGAGTTTCCTGTCCGGGCCCCAGAATGCCGTTATAATAGTAGTAGCCGTCTTTTCCATCTGTCCAATCATCGCCTGTAATATAGGTCAGCCTATATTCACTGCCGGCAAAGGCCCTTGCCCGAATATACAGCGACTCATCTCCGGTATTAGATATAATCACATGTTTAGTCCAGTCCGACACATCTTCTTTTATCTCTGTGTCCACTTTTCTGGGCTGCAGCCGTATACCTCCCTTGGCCTCAGTATAGGTGGAGAAATATCCCCAAGCAAGTGGGAGATTAGCTGCAAAAATCAGGATAATTGTAATCCCTGCAAAAATAAGCGATTTCTTTTTCAAAGCTCGCTCGCCTCCTTACTCCTCTGTACTGTCGACCTGTTGGGTTACATGCCATTTGCCGTCACTGAAAGTGAATTTGTTAGTTATCGTACCGCCTCCATTGGGAGGGCTATCTTCATCATAATCATTTACAAACTCTACCCGGGCTACTTCGTCAGCTTCAATTACAGCCGTCCCCTCTGCGCTGCCAACTATCTCATACTTTGCGCCGGAGTAGATCTCCGTAACTGTTACCGTAACACCAACCGGCAGCTCTACTGTCAGCACCTGCTTTCCTGAAGATGAAAAAGTAATGGTGCGCACGTCACTGTAATGCTTGCCGTTTTCATCCCAGTCAAGCTGGAAAACAAATGTCGCCGGTCCATAGGCAGTATCAAAGGTCCTTAGGGTCTTAACTATCTCAAGCTTCCCCTTTAAGTCGTTAAGTTCGGGCTTTAAATTGACCTCCAAATCATAAATCCAATCACCGGGGTTTGCAGTATTGATCGCCCCATTCTCAGGCAGCTTGCTCGGCAATGAAACCAGCTCAGGGGCAAAGGTATACAGGTGTTTATCTGTCCTTACCTGGGTAACCGTCCTGCTGTTACCGTCTTCGTCAATTACGGTCTTCACATAGTCGGCGTCGCCTTTCTTGTGGGCAACCAGGAGATATAGACCCGATTGCAGCTCGATTTTTGTGCCTGCCTTAATATCTTTCTGATAAGGCGTATAGGTATCGGAAGTCAGCACCGTATTTGCCGCCGACTGCGCCACCTCCGCCCACCTGTCATCAGCTATGTCCTGGGGGATCTTAAGCAGGTCAAAGGGCTTTATCGTCTCAAAAGAATAGCTATTCTGCTCAGCCTTCATATCAGCTACTTTGTACAGGTCAACGACCACATCTGCCCCGGACAAATCCTCGAGCATTTCCTTGTCTGACGTACTGCACGGATGCACGGTCAGCCAGCACTGTCTGTTCAGGTCCAGCGGCTCGTTGGCTGCGGCGGCCCATATCTGGGTCGCAAGCAATGTTGACAGTACCACCGCCAGCAGTATAGCCAGCAAACGCCTGATATTCATGGCAATTCCTCCTTCACAAAGCTACTTTTTCTTGAATATGTCACGCAGGTCTTCCGGGGTTATCCTGGGTTTGCGGCGGCGGAAATATACCAGCGCCACGACCAGCAGCAGGAACAGTATCGGTATGCCCACGGCTGGAATAACTACATAGTTCGGCACTCTAACTGCCTCCGACGCGGCAACCAGAGTCCCTCCCACATCCTCAATGCGCCGTCCTCTCAACAGCAGCCGATGGCTGTTCACTCCGTAGGGCGTACAGGTCTGGAGTGTGCACAGGTCCTCCCCCTGGTACAGGTTCATCTGTGAGATGTCCTCGGGCAGGACCGTGACTATCTGCTCTATCTGATAGGTATAAACCTCATTGAGCACGGAAATAGTAAAGACGTCGCCTACCTTGAGCTGGTCCAGATCCGTAAACAGCCTGGCGGACGGCAACCCGCGGTGCCCGGAGACGGCGGCATGGGTGCCCGCCCCCCCTACCGGCAGGGACGTGCCCGACAGGTGCCCGCTGGCGATCTGCAGGACCGCCTCATCGGTGCCGTGGTATATCGGCAGGTTTACGCCTATCAGCGGGATGTTGATGTACCCCATGATACCTGTGCCGCTCACATCCAGAAGGCTGTTATACTCAGCCTCCTCCTCCGGCGAGAGCACCCAGCGGTTGGGCTTGGTCCACATGCGCTCGTTATACTCCCTGGCAGCGTTCAGAATCTCGTCGATCTCCTCTTGGGACATGGCGTCCACAGTCTCAACATAGGCCGCGATTGCCCTTGACTGGTGCATGGAGTTCCACCAGTCCGAGAAGGAAGGGTACAGCAATAAGCAGAGCCCCGCCAGCACAATGACAAATAAGAGTATATTGGTTAAATTCTTTTTTAGCCATTTCGCCATAAACAAGGCTCTCCTTACTGATGTCCCCCGAAGGGGATACCCGCCGCCGGTTAGCAGCGGGTATAAATTTCTAACTACGAACTCATAAAACCTGTGCTCTAAAACCTCTCAGGCCAATCAGCCGTGCATACGCTTCTTGGTGAACAGCAGCACGCCTGCGCCGACTACCAGGACTGCACCTACGATGTAGATGATGGTTGTGCCCATGCCGCCGGTGCTGGGGAGAGTGGAGCCCATATTATTCTCCACTATAATAGCTGTACCGTTCTCGGCAGTTCCATCATCAACAGTATGGGTAACATTAATTACTTTATTGTTTTCGTCATACTCTGCTGTAATTACAATTTTAATATCCTTTTCAAGAACATTGTACCCGGCAGGTGCCTTAGTCTCGTGCAGGATATATGTGCCAGCTGATAAACCGCCAAATGCGAATTTGCCATCCGTATTAGAAGTGACAGAGGTTACTACAGAGTATTTTTTAGGAGAATTGTTATCCGTCTCATACACTTGTTCACCATTTTCGTCTTCACCAACTACTTTATAAACGAAAGTTGTAGCATTCTCCCCTACTCCCTCGGTCTGCTTATCTGAATAAGCGGTGTTGCTCCAAAGGATATACTTTCCATTATCCTCCACAAAATCAAGGACTTTGCCATCTTCGCCCTTCAGTTCAAACACTGCGCCACTTAAAAATTTTTCCCCATCTTTCCCATCAACCTTAGTACCGTCAAGCTCGAAGGAGTACACGGGAACTTCAACCGGAGGTGAAACACTAGAGCCTTCCTGATCTGGATCATATGGGTTATTGGGATAAACCAAAGTTACCTGGTTCTTGACACCCTCTACCGGTACTGTCGTTACCGCATTCAGCATGGCATAATAGGTAACCTCTATTACAATGTTCCCTTCATCGTCAATATAATCCTCCCAATCGGAAGAATCGGTACCGATAATTTCAAATAAATCCATGGAAATTTCAAAGGTAGGTGTTTTGCCATCTTTGTCCTGATCTGGGTTATTATTGATTTCGTACTTGCCTTCATCAATAACCTCACGTCCACCGTTATTATAATACACCTTAAAATCAGCTTTAGTGGGCAAGTAGGTCAACTGTTCTGGCATATAATCCCGGAAAGTAAGCTTATACGTGGATTTACTATCTCCAGGCTTCACATACTTACTTAAATTAGCAGCTGGCACCTTTGCAGAAAGAACATATGGAATCATGTCACCCACCTTGTAGTCATAGGGGCCCACAACATCGGGGTCAGTATTCTCAATATCCTTATCAGGTGTGGGCTTAGTTGGCTTGGGCGTCACATCTACAGGGCCGACAACGCGCACCATGATACCAGAAATTACGTCATCTGAACCTTCTGCTAGTTCTGTGATATCCTTTATGACATAATAGCCGCCATCCAATTTCCAGGTAAGTGGTTCTGCGTTGGCACTAGCTATTTTATTAGAATTCTCAACTTGAGTTAAAGAATCATAGTCCAAGCTTCCCACGAAATTATTTAATTCCTGAGCACTATACTTAGAGATGATTTCTGCAGCTTCTGCAGCATTTTTGTCAGTCATCCTCCAGCCAGAACTACCATACTCTACATTGGCAAGAACCCAGTCATCGCCGTTCGTCGCAGGATCACCCTTAAATAACTGATAAATCACATAAGTGTGGTCTACTTGAGGACTATTCATAGTAAGAGTAAACGGTCCATCACTTGCAGGTCCACCAGCTTCATCAGCTTCCGCCATTGCCGGCAAAGCGAATGCTGCGCAGATGGCTAAGGCCAATACCAGAGCCAAAAGCTTTTTGATTTGTTTCATTCTCTCATATCCTTTCAAAATATAATTTATATCTGACCTGACCGCCAGCTCACTTCACACCGCCAATAGCCGTAATAGGCCAAACGCGGAATAGCAGCTTGCCGACTATCAGGTCTTGTGTTACCGCGCCCAGGGCCGTGTTTCGGCTGTCCACGGACTGGGCGCGGTTATCACCCAGTACAAAAAATTCATCCTGAGGTACACTGTATGGAAATGTCACATTAGATTCGCCAAGGGTCTTCTCGGCTGCGTATGGCTCTGAAATGGCCTGGCCGTTCACGGTAACATTTCCGTCCTCATCAATATCGACCTCGTCCCCGCCCTTGGCGATAATGCGCTTCACAAGCAGGGTATTGTTGTAGTAAAAGGCAACGATGTCTCCACGCTGGTACTCCTTAGCCTTGCCTGTTACCACAAAGTCGCCGTTTTGGAGCGTCGTGTTCATGGCGTCGCCTTTTATCTCCAGCACCGGAAACATAAGGACCGCCACTATGACCGCCGCGGCTGTCACCACCAGCAGCACAAATACCGTGCTTCTCAACACCCGGTTGTACTCTTTCCTGTTGTTCTCTTTCTTTAGTTCAGCCTCGATCTGCTCAACAGTCGGTAACTCAAGCTCCTTGCTTTTCATCAGCACTCCTGTCAGCGCTTGGGCCGCAGCACCTGGCTCTGGGACACCGGCCTGCCATCGACTATCTCTACGGCATTGAGCATCTGCATACTGTTCTCCGGCGGGACCTCTGGGGCCGGGATAAATTCATCCGGGCTCTGCGGCGGGTACGCCGGGTACGATGGCTCCGGTACGGCCGGGACAGGCGGCTGCTGCTCCCTTGCATAGGCCGCGTATCTATACTGCGGCTCGTTATAGTAGGCGTGAGGCTGCTCCTTCATATACTGCGGCTGGTCCCACTGGCCCGCAGGCATCGGCGGCTGCTCTCTAAAGTGCTGAGGCTCCCGGTAAGGGGGAGGGGGCTCTCTGTAGGCCTGCGGCTGTCGGTAAGTCTGCGGCGGTGCCTGGGGCCTTGGACGCTCCCTCTTTGGCTGCTGGGCCTGAGGGCCCTGGTTCTGCACTGGCCCAAACAGATAATCGTAGTATTCCTGTTCCCTGCGTGTATGCCTTCCGGTAACCGACGCCTCCCCCGCCGCATGGCCGCCGGTATATCCCGCGTCCCCATGCCGTGGCTGAGGCTGCGGCGCAGTCCTGACAGGCTGCTGTACAGGAGGGATCTGGGCTGCCGGGGGTGCAGCGCGTGGAGCTGGAGCCGTTGGCTGCTGCTGTACTGGCGGCGGAGGGGCATAGTAATCATCAGGGACCGGCACTGCAGCTACCGCAGCCCCTGCTCCGTCAGCCCTCACTGCGCCGCCTTGAGCAGACTGCAAGGCGGCGCGCAGCTTATGTATCTGCGTATCCTTGTCGTCAAGACGGCGTTTCAGCCGCTCATAGCTCTCCTCAAGCTGCTGCAGTTTGTCCTGAACCTCGGTCAGTTCCTGCTTTGCCTTTTCGGCTTCCCTGCCCTGCGCAAGCATAAGCTGTAAAAGCTCCCTGCGCCCAAGTTTGTGGAGTTCTTTATCTGTCAACAAGCCACCCCCTTTCCGTTATCTCTGTGTTTGTCTATTTCCTGCGCCTGCGCCGTACCAGGCACCCTGCCGCCAGGAACATTACAGCACCCGCGCCTGTTAAGCCCCATGTGCTTACACCACCGGTTTCAGGTAAACGGAACTCTTTAAAGGTATTGATGAACTTCAAATTTGCCGTCTGATTTTCGTTTATCTCACCTGAATAAACACTGCCATTCAGTCGTCCACCGTCCGGGTCTGCAGAAACTATATAGTCATACTTCTGTTCATCCTTTTTCTTAACAATATATTCGATCTTGGTGCCATCTTCACTTTCCTCTACCCTATCAAACACGCCGCATTCCTCTATAGTATACTTTGTTCCAACAGGCAGATATTGTATCTCTATCCTCTCACCCTTCCCAAGAACAAAATACGCTCCGTCATACAGCACTCTGCTGTCAAGGTAACCATCTTCCTCATTATTAGGCTTCTCGATATTACCTTTCTCATCGTACTTTTCATACCTAAAGTTATCCCGCAACTCATCATTGTTCTCATCTTTCAGCGTGAGCTTGAAAAGGAACTTTTCTTCAGTATCAAAATCAACAGTTTCATCCGAAAGCCCGCCATCTATGGTCTGCTTTTTAACCTCCTTGCCAAATGACAGGGTGCGGTAATCCTCTTCTGTTCTCGTACCATCGATCCCGCGCACTGACGGCAGCGTATACTGCATCCAACAAGTAGAGCCGGACGCGCCTCTTTCAGTATAATAGAAATCAAGCCGGTACTTCTGGGCTATTCCTTCTTCTACATAATCCCACAAATTTACCATCTCGCCAACTGACGAGTGCACGCCGCCGATATCACAGATAAGCCGAGAGTATCCGAATGCCGCCTCCTCACCGTTTACAGGCGTGAGGAACACCCACATGTCATCGTCTCCGAAGAAAATATACTCCAGCGGGCCTCTGTACGCCTCGGTTAGCTCAAATTCAATGGCAAAGTGCATACCGAAGTAAGCGTTGTGGTCTCGGCCATCGTCGCTGGGAGGAAGTTGCCCCTTATTCCCATCTTTGCTAGACTCCCATTTCTGATTAGAACTATTGCTTCCAAACATGAAGTCCTGCTTGCCGGAAGGATCCGTGATATTGTCCATCGGCCAAAAATTATTAGTCCAAATATTTGTGTACTTTGGTTGAGGGTGGCCTAACATTTCTAATTTGTCCATTGTTCCCAAATTCACCACTGACGCTATAGAAAGCGTGTGAGTGTCGCCAACTTTATTAAAAGTCAGCGTACCTTCATAATCTGTCTTTCCCTTAACCGTTGTCTCTCCAAACAAATTGGGGGCGCTTACTCCGTCTGCAAACACTGGCGTAGGCCTTGTTGCCCCTTTAAGAACTTCCAAACCTTTCACCAGACCAAACGTACAGCCCTTAAAGCTTCTCTCAGTAGTTCCTTCCTTATTTGCCTTATTTAGATAGTTTTCATTCCATTTTAAGTCCCCATAATCTGTACCTGTATTTCCGTTGCCGAACGCATATTTTTTACCATCTCCTGTATAGTTATCTTTGCTATTTATGCCATTACTTTTTGTGCCTTTCATTGTTTTTACTCCATCAGTTTCCTCATATCCATCACTGATATCATAGTCAAAGAAATCAGCATCTACTGTAATAGTTTCATCTCTTTTGGGCTCATACACCAAACGAATAACATCGTTAGAGGTAATATACAAGTAATTATGATACAGTTCCGCAGTTTCTGGACGGTTAGTAAATTTCAACTGGCTCGCATCCATAATATTTCCTGGCGTAAAAGCATCTGCACCCTCACCACAGGCCTGACCGTAAGTGGTCCAATACATGTTTATGTCATTAGCGCCATCAACAATTTTTTTGAAACTCTCCTCGCTATACCTATTCTTGAATTCATCTCTTAGCACCCATATCTGCTTAATATCATAGTTATCGGCAGCACTGCCCTTCGGCGCAAAATAATCTAGATTTGGCCTCTTAAAATATGATGTCGACTCATCAGTATAGATCTGCATCATCGTTTTATCAGTGGCTACACTTCCATCAGGGTCAATGGTCAACTTTGATGTTGCTGGCGTTGTACCATTTTGGGGAAGTTCTCCGCCAGTAGTATCAATGATATCCAACGTACCGGCATCACCAATCCTCGCCTTATCCAGCCACGCATAATATTGCACAGTAAAATTCGGGTTTTCTGCCGTGACAACAGTCATACCGAACGCCGGCGGGCCCTCACTGCCTGCGTCCTTTATAACCGCACTTATTGCGGCGCCGTCCTCGTCCACTGTATCAGCCGAGCCAACGTCAACCGCGCTGCCCTCTTTTATCTGCTCCTTTACAAAATCTATGACATCTGCTTCTGAGTCCTCAGAGTCTGAGACTTCATAGGCCCCATCTATAGGCATAGAATATATCTCATCTTCTTCAGTTTCTTCTGCTGAGGCCTTCTGGCTGTCAACTGATACAAGCGCAGCCATAGCAATTTTAACGGAACCAGACTCGTCTGCGGCTTCAGAGCTCCGCTCCTCCTCAAGCTCTACAGCAGCGTCAATAAGCCGCTTTTTAGCGGTGACATTCACCTCAACAGCACACTGTGTTAAGTCCAGCTCGGAGCCTTTATAATACAAGCCATATGAGACCACCCTAAGCTCTGGAAGTTCGTTATCTGTGTTGTCAGAGTGTATAGAATCCGCATAAGTATTATACTCCGGCGTATCTTCCCCCAACTGCTCTACCATCAGCCCGAGAGGATTCTCCGGGTCATCCAACACGTTGGCGGGCAGCACGTCTCCGGCGATAGTTACAGTTTCCTCCACCGGCCCATCAGTCCATACAGGCTGAACTATGGGCTCAGGCTCTGCCACAGGCTCCGGGGTCAGGACAGGCTCTGGCGTAGCTTCAGGCTCGTCAGCACTTCCAGTGAAGAAGACTCCTGAGTCAGCCCTCTCTTCATCACTCATATTGTAAGGCTCATTCTCAGTATCATTTTCGTCTGTCACTTCATCGAGCGCATCAATATCCGGCTGTGGATCATCCTCCGTGGTTTTTTTGTCCTCAACTTCCTCCCCAGCCTGTTCTCCATCTTCCCTTGGCTCCGAAGTTTCCTCCTGCCGCCCTGTTGTCTCCTTGGGGCGGGCTATACCGTTTATATGGAAGACCATCATATAATCTTCATCTTCATACTCGAAGTCCTGAGAAATGCTCAGTACAGTTTTTACTTCAGTATTGTTTGTATCCTGGCTCTGGTTATCATCAGCTCCGTTGTCGTCAGCCTTGCTCTCGTTACTGTCCTCCTTATTTTGGAGCACGGCAAAGCCGACCACTGCCTCAGGAGAAACCTCAACGGCAACAGTTTTGCCATCCTGTTCAGCCACATCCAGAAGCCTGATCTCCTTCTCACTCTGCACATAAATTCCTTCAGCTTCAGTGCCGCCCGCACTGCCGCACCAAGCCATAGCTGTAACCTTACCCTGCTCCGCAGGCTCAATAGTCAGCTTGATCGGCTCAGACAATACCGAGATGTCGTCAATGCCAGAAACAGTGACCTTTAACAATGCACTCAGCTTGAGCTCCTCATCCTGCATCAGCTCAGCGAACTGCTCCTGCTTCTCCGGCAGGTTTTCATTCTCGTCCACACGTTCCACATTGACCCTGGCATTCTCCGGGAGATCTGCGCCATTATATATTGCCGTAGCCCTGAGAGTACCGTCCTGATAGGTGGCAGTCCTCTGTCCGGGCATTTCCGCCCCCTCACCGCTGCTCTCCAAGTCAGACAGCATATCGCCTTCAACACCGACTGCCCTATAGCAGTCCTCGCCGTGAACATGCTCCAATACCTGCAGCTGACCGCACTTCAACACAGGCATACCATCGGCCGCCTGTACACGGTTTTCTTCTGCCGGGGCTTCCTGCGAGCTGGCAAAAGCTATTTGAGATACATCTATACCTTTCGATGAAAGCTCCTGCACCTGTGCCTCGTCAAGCTGGTCTACTGTATGCAGATAGCATTCCTCAGTGTGGCTGTGCAGATGAACATCATTCTTGCCGCAGGCAAGAATGTCCTCCGTGCTATAGCACGCATCCGAGTGCGTGTGTGCTCCATCGCCCTCGTTCATACCACAGTCCAGCTTATTTGGATAGCAACCGTCATCATGTATATGCGCCGCAGCCTCCTCAAGTTCGCAGACTAACCCTCCGCTCTCGTCATAGCAGGTTTCCTGGTCGTGAGTATGGCCATCACTTTCCTTGATACCACAAAGCGGCTCCGCAGAATAGTCTGTCACATAACACATATCAGAGTGGATATGCCCTCCAGCACCCTCCTGCATCTCACAGATAAGTACCTGCTGGCTCTGATAGCACTCTGTCGTGTGTATATGTTCCTCGATTTCCGGAAGCATGCAGACCAGATTACCATCTTTGTCATGGCAGTTCTCCTCATCATGCTTATGCATCACAAAGTCCGCCGTGCCACAAACTAAAACCTTCTGCGCTCCATCTTCAGGAGGAGTGTAGTAGCAGTTCTCACTATGCTGGTGCGGCAGATCGTGGGTAAGCACACAGTCCAGCGCCATATTATTCATCGCGCGGCCACTCATGCGCAGGGCCATCACAGTACCTACCACCACTACGCCAGCCATGCATAGAAACGCCGCTATTCTTTTCTTCCGTTTTCTCTGCTCCCGCAGCAATCTTATTGCCTGTCTATTGGGAGATTCCATAATACTGCCTCCTTATATCCTATAAATCCGTAACAGGCCTCCTGCCTGCATCGGTATCATTTTGTCTCGTCTATAAACAGTCCGGCCCGGTTTAGCGGCCATATGCGGCACGCCACCCGGCCCAGCACCATGTCCGCTCCCACACATCCAACCGCAGCATGGCGGCTGTCTATGCTAGCAGAGCGGTGGTCACCCAACACAAAATACTGGTCTATTGGTACCTGGTATGGCAACGGTATGTCGCAGCTGCCCTTAGCCTTTTCCTCCAAGTAAGGCTCATTCAAAGGTACATCATTAACATAAACTATGCCGTCGCTGTCGATATTGACCGTATCGCCTCCAACGGCAACTACCCTCTTTACAAAAATCGTATTGTTATGGTAAAAGGCTATTATATCACCTGAAGATATCTTCACCCCACTGACTGAAACTATCACGTCCCCGTTTTGCAGCGTGGGCGCCATAGACGTGCCCTCAAGCTGTACAACCGGGAACAAAAAGACTACAAGGATAACAACCGCCGCAGATACGACAGCCAAGAAAAAGAGCGTATTCCTCGCCACTCCAGTCCAGAAATGCTTCTTCTGCTCGAACTTAAGCTCACGCTCCAGCTGCTCAAGTGTGGGCTTCACTTCCACAATATCTACAGCTTTGTCCGCCGTAGGCTCCAAGCCGGTGGTGTTCTGGTGTGGCACCTCGTTCATCGTTCATCTCCCCTCTTATCAGATATTATACTCTGTTTTGTATCTGATTGCAAGAGTTTTTCTTTAAATCGCATTAAGTAACTGATCTATTCCCGATCTGTGAGATATAAGATCAATATATGATAATCGACCGAGGGTGTAAAGCTGAGAACCTGACAATTTTTCTTACAATAAAGTCAAAAAATTATAAGTTCCACCACCTATTTTTTCAGGTCCTGCAGTGTTCTGTACAGCCGCACAATGTCTACCGGCTTTGCCAAATGCTCGTTCATCCCGGAGTCCTTTGCATTCTGCACATCCCTCTCTGATGAATCTGACGACAGGGCAATAATTGGTACGGTACCGGCGTCAGGTCTGTCCATACCCCGAATAGTTCTTGCCGACTCAAATCCCGACATGACCGGCATACACAAATCCATAAGCACACAATCAAACGCATTCACATTTGACGCTGCAAATGTGTACGCACCAGCCCTTCCGTCGTTCGCCAGTACAACTGAAGCTCCCGCTTTCTCCAACACGATTTTTACCATTCCCCGGTTTATCTCGTTGTCCTCCACTACCAGGATATTCATACCTGATAATTCCCTGCATGTACCTCCATGGCTCCCTGTTTCCAGTATCTCCCGGACTTCCTCCGGCTCTATGCTCAATACTCCGGCATCTGAGCATTCCAGAATCTCATTAATGTCCGGGCCTCCCATATATATCCCCTCCGCTCATTACTTTCCATTCTAGCTAACATATGATACAATATATTGAGATAATATGCAAGAGGTTTCTACCAAGTGGGCAGGAAATCAACCTAAGTGGGAAGATAAAAAACTTGACACCGTCCGGCTGCGCTATTACTATAGTATACAATAAGGTCATAGTCTCAATATATGTGCAAGATGAAAAGGGGTTCAAAATAATGACATTGCTAAGGGATATATCTTTTCTTCTGTCCATGTTCCATGTTATAATACTGTTCCTTCTGCTATTCGAGCCTAAATACTCCTGGAAAACGACCATGGTCATCAGCTTCGGCAGCTGCATGGCAATAATGATTGCAAATGCGCTTCTGATGATATGGAAGGGGCCAGCCATTATCATGAGTGTCGCATTCTTTACATGCACTATCCCCTCTGCAATAATTTTCCTTGCACTTTCCAAACACCGCGGCGGACGGTTTTTCTTCCTGTTCTGCCTGACCGATACATTGTCTTTCTGGATACTGCAAATCACCAACTTCCTAGACCGTCTTACCGGCGATACATATGTTGCCATGTTCATATCCCGGCTCGTCCTATTCCCTCTGGTCGAGTGGCTTATCTGGCAGTACCTGCGCATACCTTATATAGAACTGCAAAGAGACCTTAATAAAGGCTGGTGGCTCTTTGCGGCAATCGGCGGCACATATTACCTCCTGATCATTGTGACCTCTGTACCTGTTGGCACGCCTATGCCCGACAAGATCGGCCTTATGCGCATAATGCTTGTACTAATACTTATGCCTCTGACATATCTAACTATTTTACGTTCACTCTGGCAGCAAATGGTGGACAACCGTACACGAACGGAGATGGCGGTGCTCTCCACTCGAAGCCAGCTTGCGCTTGAAAATCTGCGTATCATCCAGGAAAGCGGCGCCGCCATCATACAGGCCCGGCATGATATGCTTGGCAATTTAAGTGTGCTCCAGTCACTAAGCTGGAAAAAGGACTACGATGGGCTGGACAGATACCTTGCACTGCTCACCCGTCAAACCGAGAAAATCGTGCCAATAAAAATAGCGAATCACCCAATAGTCAACGCCATTCTGGCTCAGGGAGCTGAACGCGCCCAAGCATCTGACATAGACTTTCGCTGTAAAGTAACTATTCCAGAAACTGTCTCTATACTGGATGAAGACCTGGCATCTTATCTAATCAACCTTGTGCGCAATGCCCTAGAAGCGGTCGAGCTGCTTACACAGGACCAGCAGAAGTGGATAGAGATCACTATGCACGTTCGGGGCAAATATCTGTTCATCGAGGGTAAAAATCCATACTCACAGGCCCCGGACCCTGGCAGGGACAGCGTGCGGTACATTTCACACAAAGGAGACGGACACGGATACGGCTTATGGATAATGGAAAAGGTAGCGCGCCGGTATCAAAGCGAGCTCTATACCGAGGCTAAGGATGGGGTTTTTCTCGCCCGCACAGCGCTGCTTATGCCTGGAAGTAAATAGAAAGGCCGCCGTCTTTAATTTGAAAAGGCGGCGGTCAGTTTTTTAGAAACTCCATGTACTGCTCTATAGCGGGCTTATAAAAACGCTTGCTTATTGGAATGATGATATCGTTGTCCAGCTTCGCCTGATAGCGCACCAGCTCTGTAACATGGGAAAAGTTCACTATATAGCTGTTATGGCATCGGCAGAAACACCATCCCGGAAGAGTTTTTGCCAGTTCCCGCAAAGTGCCGGACCACTCCTCCACCCCATTTTTCAGATGAAAAATGATCCTGTGCTGTGCTGCCTCAACAGCATAAATATTACTGTACGCGATCGATAAATGCTTGCTGCCCGCTTTCAGATATATCCTCGCATCCAGATACTGACGACGTAAATCATCCCTTATCAGCCCAGCCAGCTTCTCCCTATCAATCGGCTTTAGGAGATAGTGCAAAGGCTGTGTATCAAAGCTGTCAAACACATAGTCTCGATAGCTGGTAATATAAATCAGCCGAAACTCAACTTCTTTTTCCCGAAGCAAAGCCGCTGCACTCAATCCATTGACATCTCCAAACTCCACGTCCAAAAGTAGAAGGCATCCCTCTTCGCCCCTCTCAAGGGCGTCTATAAGAGGTTCTGCTTTGGAGTAGCATTCTATGTCAAAATCAGCATCTTGAACTAAGCCCTCTGCTGTCAGGCATTCCGACACAACACCTGCAGCTTCCTCCAAAAATACCGTGTCATCATCGCCAATAACAATATGGTACATAATTTTGCCTCCCTTCCACTCAGTTATAATTTATTATTATAACACAGCGCCACAGTTAAGTAAAGTGCTAAAAAGTCACAGCATAAACGAAAAAGTCCTTACAGTATATCTAAAATACTGTAAGGACTTCCAGTTGTGGTGCAGGTAACAGGAGTTGAACCTGCAAGAGCTTGCGCTCATATGGACCTGAACCATACGCGTCTGCCAATTCCGCCATACCTGCTCACATCGTCTGGGCTATCGCCCTAACGCTTACTTATTATAGCACCGGCGATGTGGTTTGTCAAGACCTTTTTTGCGTTTTTTCTCAAAAATACTATTATCTCTTCTCTGCACGCACCAAAAGCATCATCGGTCTGCGCAGCTCGTCCGTCATTCCCGGCTGACCAAGCATTTCCTCAGCCGGTTGGGCCTCCTCAACGGCGGTCAGCGTAAACCCGCAGCGAAGCAGGCCGTTAAGTATCTGTGTAAGTGTATGGTGCTGCTTTTTCACCTGGCAGCCCAGGAAATTTGTGGCCCTTTCCCCAGGTGAAAAGTATCCGTCTATGGGCCAGTACAGAGGAGCCCCGTCAGCGGCATATACCCAGTCCTGACCCACACCCGCGGTAAATACCGGATGCTCTATGTTGAACAAAAATACTCCTCCGGGCTTTAGAGTCGTGAAGACCTTTTGATACACTGTCTCCAGATTTTCAATATAATGCAAGGCAAGATTTGAGACAACAATATCCCACTCGTCAGCCGGATACTCATAATCCTCAATACCGCACAGCCGATACTCAACAGCCTCTCCCTCGCTCCGCCCGGCTTCAGCCAGCATTTTCTCACTGATGTCCAGACCCAGTATCCGGGCAGCTCCCTGCTCTGCGGCATACCGGCAGTGCCAGCCGTAGCCACAGCCTAGGTCCAACACAGAACTTCCAGACATATTAGGAAACAATTCCTTTAGCTGGTGCCACTCCCCGGCAGCCTCAAGGCCCTGCCTGCTCCTGGGCATTTTGGAATACTGCTCGAAAAATTTTGGGTCATCGTATTCATTCGTCATTTTGTCCCCTCCTAAGATGGTAATTGCATAGTACATGACAGAGGCTTTTCAATGGCTTATTTTATTCTAGGACGGCGCCTTATGTACATTACTACCTTCTCTCCAAGGGCAAAGAGCGCGGCGAAAAACGTGCCTAAAAAGCCATATAGCACCGGCCTCATTATCACCATATTTTTGGATCCAATTATTTCCCTGCCCGCCACCGATTTCGGCAATGACGGACTGAGAAACCCAGTCTCGGAAGCAGGCGGTGCAAATCCTTTTAACGCTCCGAAGAACTCGTCTATCGCTCCGGTAATAGTGCCGATATCTGTAATACGTTCCCGGGGCAATAAGGATGATGGCAGCTCTATGCTGTTAAGCACAACGGGCACACACGCCAGCAGGAGCACTCCCAGCACCAGATTCACACCCAAATACCAGCGGTTGAGTTTTGCTTCCTTTGAGTATACACACGAAAATATCCACAGTACCAGTGCCGACATGAACATACCTGTTAACAGGCCCAATGCAGTGAAATTATCCAGCATCTGGGTCATGTCGTTGAAGCTGTACACTTTTGCTCCAGCAAGCTCACGTATACGGCTTTTTGCCCGTCCGGCCATAAACGGCGCCTGGTCATCCTCCACATAGAGCTGGACAGTTTTTTCATTCCTCTCCTCAAGCCTCACGCCTTTGGGAAGATCCTTCCAGTCCGTCTCCGGGATCAGGCCCTCAGGAAATATCGCCAGCCAGCGGTCCTCAACCTTGTCGCCGTTACGGACCACCTCAACCAGCTCTCCCTCGCGCAATGGTTTAGAGCTGTACTGCACATAGTCCCCCCAGGCGCTGCTCATCATCAGCTTATCTTCGACCTGCACCCAGCCTTGTTCCTCTGCCACCCGGGTGCCAGCTTCCCAGCCGGTCCCTTCATATATCTTGTATAGGTGTATACCGTTCTCGTCCTCTATCAGGCAGTCAGCAGGAAGAGAGGGGGCGCTGTCCCATCCTCCGTCGGGCTCAACGGAGGTCACTTTTGGTATCATCTGCCCCTCGATCTTCATAGCCAGGAATGTGCATGCCCCAGCCATCCAAAATATCAGTATAAATATAAGCAGCGCTTTCTTTTTCATCTTATTTCACCTCCGCAAGTACGATACCCTCTACAAGCTCACGATTAAAGTAGGTGAACAGGAACAGCGGCGGCAGCACCACCAAAATGCAGCACACCAGCTGCAGCGTCGGGTCAGCCGGAGGCACATAGGCAAGCGCCACAGATATGGGGTAACGCTGGAAATCTTTAATATATGCAATAGGCTGTTCCACCATGTTCCATCCGTCCAGGAACGACAGCAGTGTTACACAGACCAGACCGCTGGTATTCATGGGCAGAACTATCCTTGTAAGCATTCTGAACAGGCCGCAGCCGTCCAGTTTTGCCGCGTCAATAATGTCCTCGCTTACCAATCTAAAGCTCTGTGTCAAAATGAATGTGCCAAGAGGGACAAAGACCGATGGAAATATAAGAGCATAATAGGTATCAAGCAGGCCCAGCTTGTCGAGCATTATATAGTTGGGCGCAAGAGTAACTTGCAGCGGCAGGACCATCAGTATCATCAATATAAATAGTAAGAAGTTTTTACCGGGGAAGTCATATTTTGCAAAGCCATAGCCCGCTAAAATTGAGACCACAAGCTGCCCCGCAACTATCACCAGGCAGATAAGCAGGCTCTTCCAGAAGCGCAGGAGATACTGTGGCGAGCCCAGAAACACATCGTAATAATGCCCGAAGGTTATACCGTTTGAAGTCAAAAAGCTCAGTGTCAGGACATAAACGAACGGCGCTATGGAGATAATGGCAAATATCCACGCAAAAATATTTCCTGTTATGGAAGTCTTGGTTTTCATGCCCGATACTCCTCCTTCCTGCGGACAAATATATAGAACACTGAAAACACAATAAGCACCACAATGAGCAGAAGTACCGAAGCAACCGAAAGCTTCGCGTAGTTCAGATTCTCGAAGCTGTTATTCAGGAAGTGCTGGAGCATATATATGTTCTCGTTAGGATGGGTGCCGCCTATCAGGAATATCTCCCTGAAACACTTGAAGGCATTTATAAGCGAGAAGACTATCGCAAAGAACACAGAGTACCACATCTGAGGAGTAGTGATATAGAAAAACTTCTGCCACCCGGACGCGCCGTCCAGGTCGGCGGCAGAATACTGCTCCTCTGGTATAGTCACAAGGCCAGCCAGCAGCAGTATGACGCTGTAGCCTGTGTTCTTCCAGAGGTATAAGAGCAGCACTACCACAAAGGCTGCCGGACCGCCCAGCCAGTCCACAAAGGGCAGGCCAAGGGCGCTGGCTACACTAGGTACCAATCCAACCTCGGCAAAGAACAGCTCTACCAGTATAACTGCCCCCACTACCGGCATAATGTACGGAAACAGAAACACTGACTTTAACAGCCTATGCTTGTTGGCGTGCTTCTGCATCAGCAGGGCTATCAAATATGCCAGCACCATAATAAGCGGCAGTGCCGCCGCCAGAAAGCGCATAGTATTCCCAAAAGCCAGGGTAAACATATGGTTCGCAGTCACATCCTGGTAATTTATGAAGCCTATAAAATACAGCGCGTCCCCGCTTCCGGTACTAAGTGAATACTGTACTACCAGCACGAACGGTATTGCATAGAACAGCAGGCACCCTATCAAAAGCGGCGCGATCAACAGATATCCCTGCAATGCGGGTCTTGAGCGTTTCATTTTTATCACTCCTAATTTTGGGCTTTCAGCAAGCAGCGTTTCCATCAAAACATATTTCTCATGGGCAGATCTTTCCTCGCCGCCTCGTCACACCATAGCACGCCCCAAAGGCTAACTCTCCACCGTCCCCGGGAAATTTGTCATATTCATTTGCTCCTGCACTTCTGTAACGGCTATATAATTTGTCTCGTTCATTTGCCAGCGGCTTCTCTAGGGCGTGTCGTTGTTTGCCGTGGCGGTATGCCCGAAGGATCCCTCGGGACCGCCTGCCATGTATCATACTGTTTAGTCACACAAGCAGTTCATCCTCTGAAAAGACGGGAACATCTTTTGAATAGTCGTGCCGATAATATTGTACAGACACCCATTTGATGCAGCCCGGATATTGGGGTAGGCATCCTCTGTCATTTGCTCCCAAGTCATAGGGCGCTGGGACTCCTTGGTGTATGATCAGACTATCCTGGGCTTTGCGTCCACAGTTAGAAAGGGTAAGCAATAACATTACCGCCAGCATAAGGGCTGTCACCCTTTTCACTGTTTACCACTCCTTTTATATATTATACACTATTTTTTAGCTTTCTGCAAGCAGCATTTGTATCAGTATGTATTGCTCATGCACGCTCTTTTTTAGCTCCTCGTCCGTTGCACCAAAGATTTCCCATACAGCCATATCCACCGGCCCTAAAAACTTTACCTCACTTATCTCGGCCCTGGCTGTCTCGAACTCCTTAAAGTTTGCCTCTTTCATGTACCATGAGTTTTCCATTGGGTATTCCTCGCTGCCAACGTCCATATGCACCGGCATACCGCCCATTATGCGCTCTACATACAAATCGGTTTTCTGCTGGCTCCCGGTTCTCATTATATAGTCAATTATTTTAAAGGCAAGTTCCGGGTACTTGGCATTGCGGTTTATTGCAGAAAAGGCTGTTATATTTGCGGTGACTCCACCGTTTACATTTCGGGCAGGTATAATGCAGTAGTCAGGGCTGTCTTCACCCATGGGAATGCTCTCATCATCCCAGCAGGTTTTTGTGCGAAAAAACGCTCCCTGATGACAGTTTTCGTCTTCTTCCATTGAATTGTCAAAAGAAGCTGAAGCCATTTTTGCCATTTCAACATCTTTCATCATGTATTCCAGCAATTCCTCCTCCGTAAATATTGGCTCATCTGCTCCGGGATCCATCACCCGGCCAACAAAGTCTACAGTTCGTATTTGGCTTGCGAACCTAACGGCGGCATTGCCGCTTTGTACCATTTCCATGCGGGTTTTAGGACACACAAAGCCCTCAAGACCGTACTTCTCCTTCTCTACTATGGTCACAGGAAAGAAATAAGCCATCGGTATTATCTGCTGCCCCTCCTCATTCCTTCCCGCCTTCATTAACACCGGAAGGAACTTATCCCACTCCATATACTCCGCTTTATCAATATAGTCATCTAGCGGCAGAAAAAGCCTGTTTTCCATGGCCTTTTCTGGAAAAGTAAAGAACGGGTCCTTACTACCGCCATAAGTTATACCACTTATGCCATACGTATCCTGACCGCACAGAAATAGATCAGGTCCCTTTCCCGCCATTATTTCAGTCTTAATTTGGGTAACAACGTTGCTCCTGTCCACGCCTTCATTGGGCATATATTCCAAAAAAACCGTAAATTCCGTGCCGTATCCCGGCAGGCTCGTCAAAGCGTCAATAAATTGTCCGCTTTTCGCCCCATCCTCTGCATTTGGTAGGTCAATCAGCACCCTCACTACCTTTGTTCCGAACTTTTCTTCCATCTGCTCGACGGTAAGGCTCTCACTCTTCCCTGTGCCGGAGCTGCTTTGAGGAGCGCTTCGGCAGTGGGCAAGCGTCATCAGACATGCCAGAGCCAGCACCAGAGCTATCAATTTTTTCATGGTCGTTACTCCTTTTCCGTAAGATATTTTAGTTTGATACAATAACTTTGTAATGCTTATGACTCCGCCAGCATCATTAGCATCGTCACATAATGCTTGTACACACTCCTTTGCAAACTTCTGCCAGTATCATGATCAACGAAGATATTATGAAGCTCCCTGTCAATAAGCTGAGCGTCCTTAATGTAGTTATCCAAAGGCAGAAATAGCTTGTTTTTCATAGCCTTCTCTGGGTATGGAAACATGCCGCCCTCAGAGGTGGTCAATAGGTTTCCCATATAGCAACCCTCAATAAATGCATCGACACCCTTGCCTGACATAAACTCAATACCTGCTCAAGTGATATAATTTTAACGATCGGGCTCCTGTGTCGGAACATACTCCATCTTCAGCTCATAATTTGCCATGCCAGATATACATAATAGAGGGCCATGGATATCACTGCCCGGATTGCACTCAGCGAAGTCGCATAGCGCGGTAAGCGTGGGCTTTTCCTCACCTCCTTCAGCCGTACCCGATTCGCCGCTGCCCTGGGATACCGGGCCAGTATGAGCGCTGTCCTCTTTCTGAGCGCAGGCCGTGAGGATGCACATAAAAGTACAATAGCAAGTAATAGTGCCGTAAGTTTGGTATGGTTGGCTTTTTTCATCTTTGTCCCTCCTTACATATGGCCATATTATAGCCTTTTAATAGTTTATACATATAAGAAGTCAGATTTTTGATGTTTGGTTGCATAAAAACTATAATTAATTTTAACTAATATACAAAAAAGAAAGAGCTGTTATTTCTTACAGAAATTACAGCTCTCTCTTTTTGGTGCGCGAGACGGGACTTGAACCCGTACGCCATAGGCACACGCACCTCAAACGTGCCTGTCTGCCAGTTCCAGCACTCGCGCAACTACGAGAGTTATTATAGCACTTTATTGTCGGGTTGTCAATCGGCTTTTACAATATTATTTCAAATTTTTTACTTCTGCCATAAATCCAATAGCCGAAAACAATTTGCATAAGCAGTAAAAACATGCTTACCGGCAATTTCTTTTGGCCCATATATGCCGCCGCCACACAGGCTTTAAGCATCTATAAATTGAAAAACCATGTTGACAAACCCCACCCACAAGTGTAAAATATATAAGGTTTTGCCTATTTCCGGCGCTTTGCCGGGTCTACCTATTATGAAAGATGGACTATTGATATGATCATGCTCTTGAGTATCTCTGTAGCACTTGTGGCCGGATTGATGATGACCCGGCTGTTCAAGCGCTTTCATCTTCCGGACGTTACCTCGTACCTTATCGCCGGAGTGCTGCTTGGCCCATGTATTATCGGGCGTTTGGGCATTCCTGGGGTTGGGTTTACCAGCTTTGAACTGGTAGATTCCCTGCAGCCCATCTGCGACGTGGCCCTGGGCTTTATTGCTTTTGCCATCGGCAGCGAATTTAGGCTCTCCTCCCTGCGTACCACCGGTCGTGCCGCTGTCATAGTTGGCATCTTTCAGGCCTTTGTAGCTACGCTTTTAGTGGACGCTGCTCTTTTGGTACTGCACATCTTCCTGGGAGACAAGCTTCCTGTCTCCGCTGCCATAACCCTCGGCGCCATTGCCGCGGCAACTGCCCCTGCCGCCACTTTGATGGTTGTACGGCAGTATAAGGCCAAGGGGCCTGTCACCGATATCCTGCTGCCTGTGGTCGCTCTGGATGACGCTGTTGGCCTTGTGATATTCGCTGTATCCTTCGGCGCTGCCCAGGCCATGGAAACCAATAGCGCCAACATAGCTTCAATAATATTCGAGCCGCTGCTTGAGATCGTTCTGTCCATAGCCCTCGGCGCTCTGCTTGGATTGGTACTCACCTTCATGGAGCGCTGGTTTCAGTCCAACCGCAACCGTGTGGCAATGATAGCCGGATTCATAGTCCTTGCGGTAGCCATGTCCATGCTCTCCTTTGAGATCGGCTCTGTGCATGTGAAGTTTTCCTCCCTTTTGGTATGCATGATGCTTGGTACCGTATTCTGCAATACCTGCGGCAGTTCAGAGGATCTGATGGGCCGGGCCGACAAATGGTCCGCTCCCCTATTGACCCTGTTCTTTGTACTCAGCGGCGCGGAACTGCATTTTGATGTATTCACCGACTTTGCCATTGTAGGCATCGGACTTATGTATATACTCTCCCGCTCTATAGGCAAATATCTCGGCTCCATGTTCAGCAGTAAATTCGCCGGATGCTCACCGGAAATACAAAAGTACCTTGGTATAACCCTTCTGCCACAGGCGGGCGTAGCATTGGGTATGGCTTCCCAGGTGGGGGAGCTTGGCGAGATAGGCTCCACTATCCGCAGCATTGTACTGTTCGGCGTGCTGATCTATGAGCTAGTCGGGCCAACGCTCACAAAGTTGGCTTTAACCGCCGCTGGAGATATCAAACCGAAAGAAGCTAAACCAGCGACTGCCACTACTAAATAATTATATGCAGATACTAAAAGCACACTCCCTAGTTTGGAGTGTGCTTTCTTTGTGCAGATACTTAAATCATATGCAGATACTGATGATCTTTAGGTCGGCAGGTGCGCCTGAGCATTAGCCTCAAGCCCATTTATGTAATCCGCTCTCAGTATCGAATAACAGACGTCATCGCATATCCTGCCATCGAAGCGCTTGCAGGCCCATGGTACTATCCCCTCGAACCTGAAGCCGCATTTCTCAATTACCCGCTTGGAGCGCTCATTATCTGCATAATGGCTGACCGCCAGCACGTCCACCTTCTTCTTCTCGAAAGCATATGTTATCATGGCAGCCAACGCCTCTGTCATATAACCTCTGCCCCACTGGTCCCGGCGCAGCTCATATCCCACGGAGAGGCTGTTCACATGAAACCTTCTGAGGTCGCTCTGAAACTTGAACCGGCCTAATACCTCTCCCGTCTCCCGCAGAACTATTGCATAACATAGGTCGTTGCGCATATCTCTTGAGAACATGGCTGAGGCCGCTTCCATACTGTTTGCGGGCTGGCAGCCTGCAGGCACCATCACCTCTGGGTCGGAGACAATAGGCACATAGGCCCGAAAGTCCTTGTGCTCCCACCGGCGTAGCAACAGCCGCTGAGTCTCAACGCCTCCCCTGAGCCGTTGAAAAAGCTTCATCTACATACCCTCTTATCCTTATACCTTAGGTTGTTTTATAATACTGATAGAACTGGCAGCGTATCATACCGTTATAGAGCTTGCGGCGCTTGTCCGCTCTGCGCCCAAACAGGTCCTCGAAGTCCTCATCCGGAGTTATGATGCCATAACTCCATCCCCTCTTGGGCATAAAGATCCGTCCTAGCTGCCGGTAAATGTTCTGAGCAGATTTCTGGTCCATAAGCCTCTGACCATATGGCGGGTTGCAGACCACACAGCCATATTCAGTGGACCGCTCAAAGTCTTTGATATCCTGAACTCTAGCAGTGACGTTTACACCGGCCCTTTTAGCATTCTCCCGGGTGATCTCAACGGCCTCAGGGTCGATGTCATAGCCAGTGGCCGTAAAGCCGGTATCTCTGCGCTCCATACTTCTGGCACGGCCTCGTTCACGCTCCCATACACCAGCCGGAGTCTGTTCCCACACCTCTGCCTGAAACCGCCTCCCAATACCCGGGGCAATATTCTGGGCCATGGTTGCCGCCTCGATAAGCAGAGTCCCAGATCCACAGAATGGGTCATAAAATGTAGCGTCTGACCGCAGCCTGGATAACTTGACTAGAGCGGCTGCCAGAGTTTCCTTGATCGGCGCAGCATTGGACGCGGGCCTATAACCCCTCTTGTGCAGACCCGCACCGCTGGTATCTAAAGCCAGGCTCACCTGGTCCTTCATGATGCGAAACCTGATACGGTGGGCAGGGCCGTCTTCAGTGAACCAATCCTGGCGGTAGCTCTTTTTCAAGCGTTCCACCACAGCTTTCTTGATTATAGCCTGGCAGTCGGGCACACTGTGCAGCTGGCTGTTCAGGCTGCTGCCAGATACCGGAAAAGCATCCTCCCTGCCGAGAAATTCCTCCCACGGCATGGCTTTCACTCCCTGGAACAGTTCCTCAAAGCTCTTAGCCTGGAAATCACCCATCTGTATGCCCACCCGCTCGGCAAACCGGCTGCATATATTGGCCCGGGCCAGAATATCCCAGTCGCCCGAGAACAACACCCTGCCATTCTCTGCGCGGACATCCTCACAGCCTATATCACGCAGCTCCTGGGCCAACAGCCCCTCTACCCCCAACAGGCAGGTTGCAGAATATGTCATTTCTCATCAGGCACCAGCAAGCCGTAGTCACCATTCTTCCTGCGGTATACCACGTTTATCTCCCCAGAGGCATCATCGCGGAACATGAAGAACTCGTGGTCCAGCATGTTCATCTGCATAATGGCTTCCTCCGGCGTCATTACCTTCACAGAGAATCGTTTCGTGCGCGCCACCTGCAGCTCTTCCTCGGGTTCATCGTAGTAAACGTCAGCAAACTCCACGCCCGCGTCTACCTTCTTGGCCTTCTCCAGGCGTGTCTTGTTCCTGCGCATTTGACGGCCCAAAGCGGACACCACATGGTCCAGCGCCTCATTCATATCCAAAGCGGTATCCTCCGCGCGGAATATGGCACCGCGCTGGCGGATAGTGATCTCAACAGTCTGGCGGTTGCGTTCTACGGTAACTGTTACGACCGCCTCAGCGTCTTCGTCAAAGATACGGTCAAACTTAGCCAGCTTCTTCTCCGCCAGCTCCTTAAAATTGTTGCGAAGGTTGACTTTCCGTCCGATAATAGTGATCTTCATAGCTCTTTCCTCCTTCGTGAATATGAGAGCACTTATTGTACCTTGCTCTCTGTCCAACTATAGAATAGCACATTTTATATAAAAAAGCAAGATGAATTTTATTAAATCGTCACAGATTTATGTCTAGTCACATGACACCCTACATTAACAGCAACAGGAAGTCCAGCAATATGGGTCGGATATGTCTCAATATTCACCGCCAGCGCTGTCACGTCCCCGCCAAAGCCCTGGGGGCCCACCCCCGTTGCGTTTACGGCATTTAACATGTCTTGCTCAAGCTCAGCGTAATACGGGTCTTTATTCCGTACGGACACATCTCTGCACAGGGCCTCTTTAGCCAGCTTCGCACAAAGCTCAAAGTCCCCGCCGATACCAACCCCCAGTACTACCGGAGGGCAAGGGTTTCCTCCGGCCTTTTTGACAGTGTCTGCTACAAAACCTATGATATCCTCTCGGCTGGCAGCTGGGGTAAACATTTTCAATCTGCTCATATTCTCGCTGCCGAATCCCTTTGGCGCAACTGTTAGCTTGATATTGCCCCCCTGTACCAGGCTAACATGAAGTATCGCCGGTGTATTGTCCTCTGTGTTGCCCCGGCGTATAGGGTCAGCCACTATTGAGCAGCGCAGCAGCCCATCCACATAGCCTCGGCGTACCCCTTCATTCACCGCCTCTGTTAAACTGCCGTTTATATGCACATCCTGTCCAATTTCAGCGAAGACTACCGCCATACCGGTGTCCTGGCATATTGGCAGGCCCAGCTCCCTCGCGGCGTCCAGATTGCTGCATAGGTCTTCCATAACCGGTCGGGAGACAGGACTTGTCTCTCCAGTATTTCTAATGCAGCTCTCCAGGCTCTCGGGCAGCACTCGATTGGACTCAACGCATAGCCGCGCGATGGCCTTGGTTATCAGCTCAGCTTTTATCTCTCTCATGATTACCTCCAAGACAAAAAGCCCCGCCAAAGTTTGGTGAGGCTTCGTTTTTGATATTATCTGCGGCCGGTCAATAGCTTCCGCCGCCCTTCTGCCCACGGCGGGAATATCCTCTGCGCGGCTCATTCCCTCGCTTCAGATCGGACATCTTCTCATCACTGGTCTGCTTAAATCTGGACATCATGTCCTCAAAGCTCCCGCTGTCGTTACGGCGGCTCTGCCACTCAAAGTCTCCCGGCCGTCCCGGACCCGGCTGGGGCTCAGGTCTTGGAGCTCTGGGAGGTCTCGGTCCTGCAGGCCTTCTGCCTCCCTGAGGCGGCCCTGGTCTGCGCGGCTTATGCTGTTCCTCGGGCGGCAGTGCCTTTTTGATGGAAAGGCTTATCTTCCCCTCTTCGCTTACGGACAGCACCTTCACGCGCACCGTCTGCCCCTCGGAGACAAAATCCTTTATCTCGCTCACGAATGTGGGCGCGATCTCCGAAATATGCACCATGCCGGTCTGCCCACCCTCAAAGCTGACGAACGCTCCAAACTTTGTTATGCCTGTAACCTTTCCCTCGTAGATCTCTCCAACCTCAAGCCCCATGTTCTCCCATTATCCTCCTCGATTAATCCTTCCTAATATCCAAGCCGGTCATTCGCCGCCGTCCATAAACACACGCTCATTAGGCCGGACATAATCCAGGTCCTCCCTTGCGCGCTTCTCAGCGTACCGGCGCAGGCCTTCCTCGTCATTCATGGCGGCGCGCAGTTCCTCATTCTGCAGGTTCTGCTGCTCAAGCTGGGCTTCCAACTGCTGCAGCTGCTCCTGCCTTTCGGATATCTGCACCTGGCGCTCAACCAAAGACAGCACCACAACGGCGGTCAGGCAAAATATTGCCAGCTTTAGCAGGAGGCCGCCGGGCATCTTCTTTTTTGGCGTTTCACCACCCATTGGCAGCCCCTCCCTCCAGCGGCAATTTGTGTTAGGCTAATTATACACCGGTTTACGTAAGTTTTTCAAGAGGGTTTTTAGTTTTTTTCCGTTTTGGGGCATATATTTTGCCTTTTGACAGTCTCTTTCTATATCTGGGCTCATTTTTCCCATCCTTAGCTCCTGCTTTCGCCTGGAATTTCTTCTTTTTAACTGCTTTGCGCTTTTGAACCTGTTTTTCCTTTGCAGCAGCCCATACAGCCAGCCAGCGCCCCATGAGAAAAACCATAGGCCGCCTTATCCATTTTATGACCTGCCTGCCAATACGCCGCATAAATCCAGTCAGCCCGTTTACAAAGGGATCCAGAGCAACTATTGTCCCCCAGGCCCCAAGGCCCTGCAGGACCACCTGGAACATCCTGAGTCTTCCCTTATCTATCACCAAAGCGCAGAGGAAAGCCGTCAGAGCCCATACCAAGCAGAACAGCACATCCAGCACTGCCGCACAGAACCGGCCTCCATACAGCAGCCCTCGCAGCAGCTTGCATCCTAAAAACAGTCCTCCCAGCATCGCACCTGTCATAAGGCAGAAACACGCGGCGGGCAGAGTCATTCCGGTCATTTAAACAGCCTGCCGAAAAACGACATGGCTGGGCTGCTCTCGGTATAGGAGACTGCTCCTACCCTGCCTTTCACCAGCATATCGCCTGTGTCCGAGTTGAGGCTCTCGATATGCAGCCCCTCCCCTTTGATATTCAGCTGTCCCATATCTGTCTGGGCAGTTATTAGCTCGTCGCTGAAAAAGTCCACCCTCCTGATACCTGTGGCGGTGAGCCTATCTCTGCTGATTATGCTAAGGTCATGCTTTTTTACCTGCTGCTCTGGCATATTTCCAACGCCCCTTCCTTGGAAATGTATATGCCGTCAAAGCCCGGTATTATTCCTCCAGCATTTTATAAAGCCCAGAGGCCTCCTCTTTCTTAGCATACTCCGCCACAGAGAGCACTTGTGCCTTCAATACCCTTTCTCCCAGATGGATCTCCAGCACATCTCCTTCCTTTACATTGTAAGATGCCCTGGCCTCCTTGCCGTTTACCAGAACACGCCCCGCGTCACAGGCCTCGTTAGCTATTGTGCGGCGCTTTATCAGCCGGGATATCTTCAGATACTTGTCAAGTCTCAACATTATCACCTCCTTCACTTTACATAAGATAAAAATTGGGCCTGCCAAATAAGCAGGCCCGAAACGGAGTCTATTCCTGCCGTTTACTTGTTTACGGCATCCTTCAGAGCCTGACCGGCCTTGAAAGCGGGGGCCTTGGAGGCTGCAATCTCCATGGTGCCACCGGTACGGGGGTTACGGCCTACACGAGCCGCGTGCTCGCGCACCTCAAAGGTGCCAAAGCCCACCAGCTGTACCTTATCGCCCTTTGCCAGAGCCTCTGTAACACTATCAACTATGGCCTTCACCGCGGCTTCTGCGTCACGCTTGGTGAGCCCTGCCTTTTCGGATACTTCTGCAACCAGTTCTGTTTTGTTCATTTAATTGCTACCTCCCTGAGTAATGTTCCGCGCGCCTCTTTTGGGCCCGCACTATTGTCTTCGAATCCCGTGACAGTAGCAATGATATCATATCCACCCTCGTTTTTCAAGGGTTTTCGCAATTTTTTGTCCCTTCGGCAGCATAATCAAATCTTTTTTTGCTATTCCTCTGGTCAGAAACAGTCCGAAAATATATATCGCTCCGCCACACCCTATAGATACACCAATGGCAATGCCTCCTAGTCCCAGCGCCGACAGCCCGCTGCACACTCCCCAGGCCCCTCCGCCGCACAATATCCCGCAGAGTAGCGGCTTCAGGAACAGCCGCCTAAAGGTCAGCCGCACTCCTGTCACCCTCCTTAGGCAGTAGAGCTGTGCAGTTGCCAAAAACAGGTAACACACCAAAGTTCCCACGCCTGCGCCGCGAATATTTATCTCCGGAATAGCGCATAGGAACCAGTTCACGCCAATTTTCAGTGCCATTGCAACAGCCAGCAGCTTCACCGGCAGATCTGCCCGCCCTACCGCCTGGAGCATACTTGAAACTGGTGTGTTCACCGCCGCGAATAGAGAGGCAGGCCCTAAGGTCAGCAGCACACCGGCAATAATTGGCGCGGATCCACCTCCGTACAGCAGTGAAGCTATTGGCTCGGCTAGGGCCGTTAGCCCAAGCCCTGCCGGGAAGCATACAAGCGCCGTCACGCTGAGCACAGACTCCATGCGTTCCTTCAGCTGAGGCCGGTCGCCCCTGGCCCAGGCCTCGGTGACCGCAGGCAGGGCGCTCATGCCTATCGCCTGTGTCAAAGCAGGAATCAGCAGATAGAGAGTCATTGCAAGGGTATAGCAGCCGTACAGGAATGTGGGCAGGGTCTCCGTATGTTCCAGATACATGGCGGGGATCATTCCCTCATAGGCCGTCAGCAGCCGGCTGGACGCTATCTCCATTATATCGGCTATGCGGCTCTGCAAAAAGGTCGCGTCTATAAGTCCGGCAGCGTTCATTGCAATAGAGCCCGCTGCCACCGGCCCGGTGATTTTTAGCAGCGCCTTAGCTGTCTCCCCCCATCTGCGCGCCGGTGGAGCTTGTTTCCTTGCCCGCAGGCCGATCCCATCACCCTTTATCTTCCAGCGCACAGAGAGGTACAGCGCCGCCCCCAATGAGCCTGCCGTCACCCCAAGCACGGCCCCTGCAGCGGCAAGGGCCAGGGTCAAAAGGCCTGCCTGGTCCTCCCCTCCTGCCAGCAGACCAAATACAGTGCCGCTCTCCCTATACTCTGCCATACCATGGTCCATAACAAAGTATGCAAGGCCCAGACCCAGGCACAGCTTGACTGCCGCCTCAATTATCTCTGATACTGCGGTGGGGCCCATGTTTCTCAGGCCCTCATAATAGCCCCGGTATGTAGCTCCCCAGCAGGCGAAGAGTATTGCCGGCACCAGTGCCAGCATTGGAAAGATGGCGTGCTCCGTGCCGATTATCCTTTCGCAGTACACCGGCGCAAACATTGTCATGCCTACCGCCCCAGCTATACCAAAGCATAAGAACAGCGGCCCCGCCACAGCTTTTACCTGGCGCACATCGTTCCAGCGTCCCAGCGAGGCATTCTCGCTTACAAGCCTTGATACCGCTACCGGAAATCCTGCTGTAGCAAGGCTAAACACCGGACCGTAGAAATTATATGCCACGTTGAAAAGACCCATCCCATACTCTCCTATGAAATGCTGAAGCGGTATTTTAAATACCGCACCGATAACCTTTACCACAGCCATCCCGGCGGTGAGGATAAATGCGCCGTAAAGAAAACTCTGTTTTTTCAATATATCATCTCCGTATACCGTCAAAATGCGGCTTACTGATAAAAATCTGTTTCAAAGCTCGTCTCTAATGTATATTGCAATTTGGGCCTAAATCATGTATACTTTATTAAGGAATGAGAGCAAAGTCTCTTTTCTCCGTAAAGTATTATCAATATGTAAAATCTGAACAAAAGAAAGGATTGGACTCATGGACGCAGAAAAAAGACAGTCCCTTGCGCTTACGGCAGCCAAGGTCCGTGCTGGTATCATCGAGGGCGTATATAACGCCAGATCCGGTCACCCTGGAGGTTCCCTCTCCTCTGCCGACATTTTTACCTATCTGTATTTTGAAAAACTAAATATCGACCCTCAAAACCCCAAATGCCCAGACAGGGACCGCTTCGTGCTCTCCAAGGGCCACTGTGCCCCCGGTCTGTATGCCGCTTTGTCACTGCGCGGGTATTTCTCCCCCAACGAGCTGAAAAAGCTGCGGCATATTGGGGCAATGCTACAGGGTCACCCGGACATGAAGGGTACCCCCGGCGTTGACATGAGCACCGGCTCCCTAGGCCAGGGCATTTCAGCCGCTGTTGGCATGGCTCTTGCAGCAAAGATGGATGGCAAGGACTATAAGGTTTACTGCCTCTTGGGCGACGGAGAGATACAGGAGGGCCAGGTCTGGGAGGCCGTAATGTTTGCAGCCCACCGCGGCCTCGACAATCTCTGCCTGATACTGGACTATAACGGCCTGCAGATAGACGGCGACGTAGAAAAGGTCGCTGGGATCGAGCCCATTGACGAGAAGTTCCGCTCCTTCGGCTGCGAGGTCACTGTTGCGGATGGTCACGATTTTGACAGCATTGACGACGCCTTTAACGCCGCCGGTAAGTGCTCCGGCAGGCCATTCGCCATCATTGCCAAAACCACCAAGGGCAAGGGCGTAAGCTTTATGGAGGATCAGGCAGGCTGGCACGGCAAAGCCCCCAGCGCCGAGCAGTACGCACAGGCTATGGATGAACTTAACGCTGCCATTGCCAGCCTCTCCTGATATTGAGGCTTTTCATGAAACTTCGCTGTATAAATTATAAATATAGTTTCCCAAACCCCTGCAGACCTGACTGCATTTTATTAAAAAGGTGTTTGCCGAAAAAGCCGCTGAATTGGTTCCAGCCCGTTGGGAGCTAAAGATCGGGGTATAACGCTGGTGTTCACCTACACCAGCGGCAATGTGATCGTTCCCGCCTATAGCTGCGGCCTGAATTTGAGGTCGGGAACGCAGACAGAGAGTACGATCGTATGCTGTCTGCGGGAATAGAAATATCCGCAGCGCCGGTCACATATCTGTGGAAATGGCGTGCATTTGCTGTAAAGGACCCTGATGGTAATAATTTAGACTTCGTACAATATGTCGGTGAATGACCTGATACGAGATGAAAATAGAAAGGAAGGTTATTTGTATATGGCTGAGATTGTTAAAAAGGCTACAAGGGAGAGCTTTGGCGATGCCCTGGTCGAGCTTGGCAAGACCAACCCCGACATTGTGGTGCTGGTAGCCGATCTGGCTGACGCCACAAAGGTCGAGAATTTTGGCAAGGCATACCCTGACAGATTTATTGAGTGCGGTATAGCGGAAGGCAATATGGTAGGTGTGGCGGCAGGCCTCGCGTCCTGCGGTAAGATACCTTTTGCCACCTCCTTTGCCATGTTCTCGGCTGGACGCGCTTTTGAACAGGTGCGCAACTCCGTTGGCTATCCTCACCTGAATGTGAAGATAGTCGGCTCCCACGCGGGTATATCTGTAGGAGAGGACGGCGCCACCCATCAGTGCTGCGAGGATATTGCACTTATGCGCACCATACCTGGCATGGTGGTTCTAAATCCATCTGACCATTATGAGATGAAGGCTGCAGTGAAAGCTGCTGTAGAGCATAATGGTCCCGTGTATATCCGGCTGGGCCGTCTGGCTGTGGAGAGCTACAATAATAACGATGACTACAGTTTTGAGATCGGCAAGGGTATCACCCTGCGCGAGGGTACCGATATCACGGTCATCGCCACCGGGCTGATGGTTGGAGAGGCTATAAAGGCCGTGGATTCTCTGGCATCTCAGGGAATAAACGCCAGGCTCATTGACATGCACACGGTAAAGCCTCTGGACCAGGAGCTGGTGATCAAAGCAGCTAAGGAGACAAAGCACATTGTAACTGTCGAGGAGCATAATATTATCGGCGGCCTTGGCGAGGCCGTAGCCGCCTGTCTCTGCGAAAACTGCCCCTCCCCACTGACCCGCATGGGCATTAAGGATGTGTACGGGCACTCAGGCCCGGCGCTCGACTTGCTCAAGGAATTTGGGCTCTGCGCCGAAGGTATTGAGGCCACTGTAAAAAATGCATTTAATGGTACCCATCCATGATGCAGCCCTCGACGATATTCCTTCTCTATACTATCTGAGCTGTGTTTCCGCGGGCTATAATTTGCTTTACTTTGGCCCTATGAGGAAAATATTATGGGTATTGGTAAGGCTCTGCTTAAAGCCAGCGAAGAGCGGGCTGGAGAAACTGGTCGCCTTGTGTCTGGAGAGGGCCGCACGGAAGCACATGTGTTTTATAGAGCTTTAGGGTATGATCGCAATAAAATGCAGCTCCATTTCAAAAAATGTTCTATAAATTACCCCCCTAGTAAACTAGGGGGGTAATTTATTAACAGCCTGCAGCTTTATAACTTCTTTCACATAAAAATTTCAACTTTCCTGCGGCTTCAGACGGACAACTGCTCGTTTCTTTATTATAAAGTAGCATATGCCCCCAATCAGCGAAGCAATGATCCATGTCACCGGATAGGAGATAAAAAGCACTTCCCACTGAGGCCACACCGCAAACACCGTGTATATCCACACAACGCGCAGCACACATACGCTGAACACCGTGTTGAGCATTGGGACCATAGATGACCCCAGCCCTCTCATACCGCCAACAAATATACCCATAGCCCCACAGGTAAAGTACGGTACACTGATAGCCAGCATACGCGCCTTGCCGTACTCGATAACAGCCGGGTCTGAGGAATATATTCCCAGAAGCGGCTTCGCTGCTAGGTAGGCTCCCACGCCTAACACCAGGCCGACCCCGGTCACCAGTATCATGCACTGCCACATCACCTTGCTGACCCTGTCTATCTTCTTCGCGCCATAGTTCTGGCCCACAAAGCTCTGTGTAGCCTGAGTAAAGGCGTCCATCGCTGTCCAGACAAAGCCCTCTATATTACCTGCTGCTGTGCTCCCCGCCATGGCAATAGAGCCAAAGGAGTTGATCGTGGACTGGATAAGCACATTGGAGATCGAGAACATAGAGCCTTGGATGCCGGCAGGGATACCAATGCGGGCCATCTCCTTGAGCTTATGCTTATAGATGCGCAGCTTCTTCAAGTCTAAGCGATACACTCCATCACTGCGCACAAGGCAGAGTATCACCAGCGCGGCGGACACACACTGGGATATAACTGTTGCAGTGGCAACTCCGGCCACGCCCATGTGCAGGACTATTACGAAGAATAGATTCAGCAGCACATTTATTACGCCTGCCGTAAGCAAAAAGTAGAGCGGGCGCTGAGTATCACCTACAGCCCGAAGTATTGCCGCTCCAAAGTTATAGAGCATACTTGCGGGCATACCGGCAAATATTATGCGCATATAGAGCACCGAGTGGTCGATCACATCCGCAGGGGTCTCCATCATCTGAAGAAGCGGCCGAGAGAGTCCCATGCCGAGAAAAATAAGCACAACACCGCTGATAGCTGCGGTAAGCATAGAGGTATGCACTGTTTCATATAGGTCCCTGGTCTGGCCTGCGCCGTAGTAACGGGCAACCAACACATTCACTCCGATAGAGAGGCCAATGAACAGGTTTACTATAAGGTTGTTCAGTGCGCTTGTGGAGCCAACTGCTGCCAGTGACTGATTACCGGCAAACCGTCCAACTACAACTACATCGGCGGCGTTAAACAGTAACTGCAATACTCCTGAGAGGGCCAACGGCAGTGAGAAGCGTACCAACTTCCCCAAAAGAGGACCCTCGGTCATGTTGATTTCGTATGTACCCCGGCGCGCCCGAGGCCTCAGCCTAAATTTCATTTATGAAGCCTACCCTTCTGTTAAAATCACTCTAAATAAATATTATACTACCTATACTATACTCTACGCAAGTGGTTTCAGCAAAAAAGGTAAAAAAGAGCCCGGACCTTTCGGCCCGGACCCCTTTATTCTGTTTAAGTAGATTTATTATCTTACTTATTCAGATTATAGACGTCGTAATCCTCGCTGTAAGCATCGAAGCCCTGCAGCTCGATGTTCTCATCATACTTCTTCTGCCACTCGACCAGAATGTCAGCCAGCTTGTTCTTAGCTGCAAAATCCTGGAGGTCAGCAACCAGCTTGTCGAACTCCTCATCACTCTCGGCAGCCATGATCTTGGGGATCTCAGCCATGCACTGGTCCTGGATGGTCTTCAGAGCAATACCCAGGTCAGATGTGGACTCGATAACATTACCAAGACCGGTGAGCTGGTCAGTCTTGAACTTCTGACCAACCTTTGGATCCTCTTCGTCATAAGTGCAGAGATTAGCCTGGATGGAAACAACCCAGTTCTTCTTCTCGGCGCGCTCATTCAGACCGAATTTGAAAGCATCAACATAGTCGGAGTGTGCGGGCTGAGTCCACAGCCAAGCTCCGGCAGCGTCCTGCTCCTTGGAGGTGATGGCACCATAGTCGATGTTCAGAATGGCATTGCCGTCAGCGTCGAACTCGCCATCCCAGATGGGGCCTTCGGGACCGCCCAAAACCTGATACTGGGAGCCCTCTTTGGAAATCATCCAGGTGAACAGGTCAAATATACGCTGGGGACGCTCGGCCTTTGTGGTTATAACGTTAACGTTCCAGCCAGGAGAGCCAGCCTCGTCACCATAGGTGATAGTATCAGCGCTCACACCAGGATACTGGGGGAAGGAAGCAAAGTCAGGGTTGGCGGGGTCACCGATAACCTCATAGGAGGTGTCATCGCCAGCCTCGGTAGACTTCTCAACGCAAACGCGGCGGAAGTTATTGGTGTCGTCCTGAGAGAAGTCATAGAAAGCCAGAGCGGGACGGCCATTGGTGAACTTCTCAGTAAGCTGGTCACCATTGTCGGTGTAGATATCCTGAGTCCACAGACCCTCGCGATACCACTTGTTAGCCTCACGGAGAGCCTCTATGTAGAGAGGAGTGTTGACGGCCAGATCCAGCTTGCCATCCTCCTGAGTGAAGTAAGACTCAACAAGGTTGCGGCCGCCGAAGGAACGGTAGAATCCCTTGGTGATACGGAAACCATTGCCCTCGTTAGTAGCATAGAAGGGGATAATATCCATGCCGCTGTATGACTTCAGGCCGCCATCAGCCAGTTCCTTCGCTTTCAGGGCGTACTGGTGAAGGTCTTCCAGGGTGTTCAGAGCGGGCTTGCCAGCAGCCTCATAAACCTTTGTGTTTACGATCCACTGCTCGTTACCGCCGGTAGAAGCCTTGCCAGGAGCGCGGGGCCAGTTGGGAATACCGTACAGCTTACCGTCACGGCACTTCAACAGCTCCCGAGTATCTTCGCCAACGTCCTCAGCGAATGTGCAGCCGTCATACATGAACTGCTCGATCTCAACGAGAGCGTTAGCCTGTACGCAGTTCTCCAGAGCACGGCCACGGTCGATGATTATAGCATCGGGCAGGTCGCCGCCGGTCAGCATCAGCTGAAGCTTGGAGTCAGCGTCAGCGTCGGGCTTCTCAAAATCAATGTCCACATTGAACTTCTCAGACATGAACTTGGAGAAAGCGTCAGCGCCCCACTCTTTAATTTGAGCCCAATCATAGTACCAGTAGCAGCGGAAAGAATAAGGCTCGCTCACGTCGTCAGGGCCAGTAGAAACATTGCTGGGCTCACCGTCGTCGCCAGTGCTCTCATCGCCGCCGGCGGTGGAGCTGGTAGAGCTGTTGCCCGCGCTGGAATTATTCCCGCCATCGCCGCAGGCCGCAAACACGCCTACGATCATGACAAGAGCCAGCAACAGGGCCAGGATCTTCTTGCTCATTGTTTTCGTCCTCCTAGACAAATTTATTTTCATTCAGGCTGCGGGCAAAAGACATTTTGTCCCCCTGCCCCGCCCGGAATGACTGAGACCAGTAAGTGCCTAAGGTATGATCTATCCCTTAATGGAGCCGACCATTATGCCCTTGAGGAAGTAGCGCTGCAGGAATGGATAAATAGCAACGATAGGCACGATCGATGTTATCATGGTAGCCATTGTAATAGAGCGCACGTTTGTCTGCTTACCCTTTGAAGCGTCCCCCACAAAAGCTCCTGCGCCCGCAGCCGCCATACGCTCCGCAAAAGCAGCCTCACTTATAATGCTTAAAAGCACGGAGGTCATGGGCTTGAGGTCAGTGTTGGTAATATAAATGTTGGGCATAAACCAGTCGTTCCAGTGGTACACGCCAAAATACAGAGCGATGGTCGCAATGATAGGCGTGGAAACGGGCCAGTAGATCTTGAAGAATATCGTGATATAATTTGCACCGTCAATACGCGAGGACTCCTCGAGAGCGTCCGGCACGGACTGGAAGTATGAGCGCATCAGGATCATGTTCCAGATGTTCACCAGGTTGGGGATTATGTACACCAGGAAATTGTTGCGCAGACCCAGGGTCTGGATAAGAAAGTAGGTGGGGATCAGGCCGCCGCCGAAGTACATCGGTATAAGGCAGAAGAAGGTATAGAACTTCCTGAACACCAGGTTCTTTCGTGAGAGGCCGAAAGCCATGGCACCGGTAACCACCAAACCGCCCGCCGCACCTATAATAGTCCTTGCAAAGGTTATGCCGTAGGCCTTCCAGATGGTGGGGTTGGTAAATATCTGCTTATAGTTCGCAATAGTTGGCACGCGTGGGTATACTGTAATGCCGCCCAGAATAGTGTCATCCGCGTGGTTGAAGGATATGGCAAGAGAGTTAAGGAAGGGATAAAGCGTTGTCACGAACACAACTACCATGACTACAACCATAGAGATGATTATGACATAATCGCTTACCACTTTCTTTTCTTTCATTTTATGCTTTGATTCTTTAATACCAGTCATTATGGGGTTCCCCCTTTCTCTTAATTATGGAGCTTAGAACAGGGCGTTCTCACCAGCCTTATCGGCTATGGTGTTGGCGACCAGCAGCAGGATGAAGTTGATAATGGACTTCAGCAGGCCTGCGGCAGTGCCGTAGGATACACGGCCCAAAGAGATGCCCATGCGGAAGATATATGTGTCAATAACATTAGCATATTCCGTCAGAGCGCCAATGGACAGCTGCTTGGTAAGCATCATGATTTGGTCGAAGTTCGCATTCAAAATGCCGCCCACGTTCATAATGAAGAGAAGGATAATGGTGGGTTTGATTGCCTTGATCGTGATATGCCACATCTTCTGGGCGCGGGTAGCGCCGTCGATGTCGGCAGCCTCATACATCTCAGCGTCAACACCAGCTATAGCTGAGATGTAGATGATGGAGTTCCAGCCCAGTTCCTTCCATGTGTCGGTCACAAGGGCCAGACCCCAGAAATACTTGCCGTCCTGGAAGAAGCCTATGGGCTTGTCGATAAAGCCGGCAGCCATCAGCATCTCATTGACAGCGCCGCCGTCAGTTGACAGGAAGTCGAACATCAGCAGCGCGCAGACGGTCCAGGAAATAAAGTGGGGCAGATAGCTAACAGTCTGGATAGTTTTTTTGATACCCTGGTTCTTCATCTCGTTAAGCATAACGGCGAAGATTATGGGGCAGACAAAACCAATAGTCAGCTTCAGAAGGCTGATCACAAGGGTGTTGCGGAGAACTTGAGGGATAGCGCTGTCGGTCACCAGCGATATGAACTGCTTAAAGCCCACCCATTCGCTCTGACCGGGAAAATCGCCAACACGGAACTCCTGGAAAGCCATTACAAGGCCG
>CANPBX010000013.1 GCA_947572385.1 uncultured Clostridia bacterium | reverse complement strand
AAATCAGTTAGCTCTTTTCCTATGAATCATGAAAAAATGTTGCCAAATCGTTGCCACAGAGGGGGCTAAGCCTTGAAAAATCCAGTCATATCAAGGCTTTTCCGTCCTCTGCAATCACTCCCACTCAATTGTCGCCGGCGGCTTGCTGGTCACGTCATAGACCACCCTGGTCACTCCAGGTACCTCGTTGACTATCCTGTTGGACGCCCGGCCCAGGACGTCGTAGGGCATTTGATACCAGTCTGCAGTCATAAAGTCGGTGGTGTTCACGGCTCTCAGAGCCACGGTTTCGCCGTAGCTGCGCCCGTCGCCCATGACCCCGACACTGCGGGTGCCGGTGAGCACCGCGAAGTACTGCCCGATATCCCTTTCGAGCCCGGCCCTCGCGACCTCCTCACGGAAGATGGCGTCGGCCTCCTGGAGGGTGGCCACGCGCTCTGGGGTTATCTCCCCAATTATGCGCACGGCAAGGCCGGGGCCGGGGAAGGGCTGCCGCCAGACAAGGGCCTCCGGTATGCCGAGCTCTGTGCCCACCCTGCGGACTTCGTCCTTAAAGAGGTCCCTAAGGGGCTCGACTATCCCCTCAAAGCCCACATCCTCGGGGAGCCCGCCCACGTTGTGGTGGGATTTTATCACTGCAGCCTGTCCGCTGCCGCTCTCAACAACGTCGGGATAGATCGTGCCCTGGCAGAGGAGCTCGACCTTGCCGAGCTTGGCGGCCTCAGCCTCGAACACGCGGATGAACTCCTCGCCGATCATCTTCCGCTTGCGCTCAGGGTCTGTGACTCCCTGGAGCTTTGAGAGAAAGCGCTCCCCGGCGTTGACCCTTATGATGTTCATGTCGAACTCCTTTTTGAACACCTGCTCCACCAGATCCCCCTCGTCCTTTCTTAGCAGCCCGTGGTCCACAAAAATACAGGTGAGGTTTTTGCCCACGGCTTTGTGCACCAGCATCGCCGCAACCGAGGAGTCCACGCCGCCGGAGAGCCCGCAGAGCACCCGCCGGTCCCCGATAGTCTCCCTGAGGCGCTCCACCGTGTCCCATGCAAAGGAGCCCATCTCCCAGTCACCGGCGCAGGCGCATATCTTATATAAGAAATTCTCAAGCATTTTGCCGCCGTGATCCGTATGGGCCACCTCCGGGTGGAACTGCACGGCGTAGAGCTTCCTCTGTCGGTCCTCCATGGCGGCTATGGGGCAGTGGGCAGAGCCGGCACTGGGGGCGAAGCCCTGGGGGACCGCTGTGATGCCGTCGTTATGGCTCATCCATACAACGCTCTCCGGCACACCGTCAAAGAGGAGGGACTCCCCGGAGAACTGAGTGGGGGTCTTCCCAAACTCCGGGGCCTCCATAGGGCCAACCCTGCCGCCAAGCACCTGGGCCATGACCTGCGCGCCGTAGCAGATACCCAGCACAGGTATCCCAAGATCGAAGAGCTCCGTCCTGCAGAGGGGGGCTTCCGGGGCATAGACGCTGCCGGGGCCGCCGGTGAAAATGATACCTTTATATCCGGAGAGCTCCCCGGGGTCGGTCCAGTAGGGCTTTATCTCGCAGTAAACTTTCCGGTCCCGCACGCGGCGGGCGATGAGCTGGGCGTACTGCCCGCCGAAGTCCAGCACGACCACCGCCTGATGGCCTCTGTTCGCTTTTGGCATGATGTCACGACCTCCCTGAAAAATATACTATATAATAGCATAAGCAGATCCCTTTTGCAACAGTAACCACCCTTATAGCCCAAGAAAAAATCTTTTTCATCTTGGGCTTGATATCCAGGCTGAACTGTGATATAGTTGGGTGACATGCTAAAGTCAGGAGGAAATAATGATGAAAAGATCCAGAGGGCTTCAGGACCCCTTCTACGGCCAGATCGCAAAGCTTGTGATACCAATAGTCCTGCAAAACCTTCTGAGCTCCCTTGTGAGCTCGGCAGACGTGGTGATGCTCAATTTTGTGGGGCAGTCGGCGATCTCGGCGGTGAGCCTTGCCAGCCAGTATGCCCATGTGCTGTTTATGCTGTTCTACGGCCTTGGCACCGGGGCTACCATGCTCTGCGCCCAGTATTTCGGCAAGAAGGACTACAGGGCCATAGAAGTGGTCCAGGGAATAGCCATGCGATTCTCCCTGGGCGTATCTGTGGTAGTGGCGGCCCTGGCTCTCACCATCCCCGAGTACATGATGCTGGTCTTCACAGACGACCAGGAGCTAATAACCCTTGGGGCCGGGTATATAAGGATACTCAGCATATGCTATCTATGCTGGGGCGTGACAGAGGTCTATATAGCCATACTGCGCAGTGTAGGCAAGGTCACCATCGGCACTGTGCTCAACTCCATTGCCGTGGTGCTCAATGTGATACTGAACGCGGTGTTCATCTTCGGTTGGCTGGGAGCGCCAAAGCTCGGGGTGATGGGCGTGGCCCTGGCTACCTCCATCTCAAGGATTGTGGAGCTTGCCTTGTGCTTTGTGGTCTCCGCACGGTCCGAGCATATCAAGCTGCGCTTTAAGAACATGTTTATCCGCAATAAGCTGCTCTTTACGGACTTTATGAAGCTCTCGCTGCCCGCCATAGGCAACGACGTGGTGTGGGGCCTGGCCTTCTCCATGTACTCGGTGATAATCGGGCACCTGGGCACGGACGCTGTGGCGGCGAACTCCCTGGCGGCTGTGGTGCGCAGCTTCGGCACGATCCTCTGCTTCGGCCTTGCCAACGCAGGCGGCATACTCCTGGGCCAGAAGATGGGGGAGGGGAAGCTTGATGAGACCCGCTCTGACGGCAGGAAGGTGCTCTGGCTCACGGTGCTGTCGGGGGCCATAGGCGGGGTCATAGTGCTTATAGCCAGGCCCTTTGTGATGATGTACGCGGGAGCCGGTAATTTTACTGAGACAGCCATAGAGTATCTCGGTGTGATGCTGCTTATAAACAGCTACTATATAATGGGCTGTGCGGTGAACACCACACTTATAGCAGGGGTGTTCAGGGCCGGCGGCGACAGCCGCTTCGGGCTTATCTGCGACGCCATAGTCATGTGGGTGTATGCCGTGCCGGTGGGCTTCCTTGCGGCCTTTGTGCTGAAGCTGCCGGTGTTGTGGGTGTATTTCATCCTGTGCCTGGATGAGTTCGTTAAGTGGCCTGCAGTCATACATAGATACCGCTCGGGCAAGTGGCTGAAGAATATCACCCGGGACGATCTTTTTGAAAGCTGAGCATGGTATACATCACCGCCATCCCCCCAGGGGAAAGCTTTCGCCGGGAGCATTACGCCGGCTGGGCCCTGCTTAGGCTCGGGCTCATGGAGCTGGGCCTCTGTGAAGACTCTGTAAGCGCCGGAGCCTTGATGGACCGGGCGCTGAAGGGGGAGCACGGCAAGCCCTATTTTAAAGGAGGGCCGGAGTTCAGCATCAGCCACAGCCGGGGGCTCATAGCCTGCGCGGTATATGGCGTGCCGGTAGGCCTTGACCTTGAGCGGGTAAGGGAGTTCTCCCCGGGGCTGGCGGGGAAGATATGCACCTCCGGCGAGCTCGGGCTTACCGGCGGGGACAACTCCCTGCTGACCCAGCTCTGGACCTGCAAGGAGAGCCATATGAAGCTAACGGGCCGGGGCTTCTCCCAAGGGCTTTTGGAGACGGAGTTTTCCTCTCTGGGTGGGCGCCCGGAGTTATCGGGAGATAGGGAGTGCTGCTTTTACAGTATGCCCCTTATCTGCGCCGGTCAGGGGTTTTGGCTGACCCTCTGTTCCAGGGGGCCCATAGACTTTCAGATCAGATGGACAGATTATAGCGTCCTTTGAGTATACCGCCGTTCCTTACTGCATACAAATGGAGCAGGAACCCATAGAGAGGAACGGTGCTTATGTTCGTATCTTTGAAAGCAAACAAAAAACGCGCAGCCGCCTTTGCCGTGCTTGCCCTGGCAGTGGTGGCAGCCTGCCTCTTCCTGCGCTGGCAGGGAGGGGACGGCGAGACAAAGGAGCCACAGCAGGTGAAGGGCGGGACCGGCGAGGAGCGCCTTGCCTATCTCACAGGCTTCGGCTGGCAGGTGGAGCCTGAGCCTGCAGAGACCCGGGAGGTAATGATACCCCGGGAGTTCAATGACGTGTACAGGAACTACAACGCCATGCAGCAGGCCCAGGGGTTTGACCTGGCCCCCTACTCGGGCCAGGTGGTGACCCAGTACAAGTACCTTATCACCAACTACCCGGATGAGACCGAGGTATATGCCACGCTGCTGGTATACGGCGAGGTGATAATCGGCGGGGATGTGGCCTGCGGCAAGGTCAACGGCTTTATGCACGGCTTTGCCAAGGACAGCGCAAGGTATGGTGAGGTAACTCCGGCCCCTGAGAGCCAGGCCGCTGAGAGTTCCAGCAGTTATGTAAACTCAAGCGCTGTTGAAAGCAGCCAGGCTGAGAGCTCCGCTGAGGAGAGCGCCGACGCTTCCCTGGAGAGCTCTGCCGGATCCCAGGTCCAGCAGGAAGAGGGGGCAGAGGACGCCGGGGCCGTGCCCGAGGACGCCTGGCCAACAGACTGAAGTTTTCCACTGCCTGCTGTGGAATACCCTGTGGAAAATGTGAAAAAGCCGGTAAATGTAAACCCGCGAGGCCAGAGCTGTACCCGGCTGCGCGGGTTTTTCCCTGGAAGAAATTTCGCAATATAGAGTACGCTTCATAACTATTGACCCCAAGTATTATGATGTGGATTTTTCATTCGTCAAATTTCACATAATTCATTTGAGAGTATTGTTTTTTGGTAAAAGCGTCTAAAGGTGGGGATAAATCTTTGGATATATCACGACTATTCAAATCGTTTTTTTTCTGATATAATACATATAAATCAATTGGGCTCCACGAGCCTGACAGGAGGAAAACATATGGCAAGCTTGAGTTTAAGAAATATCTATAAGATTTATTCCGGCGGTGTAACGGCTGTTACGGACTTCAACCTGGAGATCGAAGACAAGGAGTTTATCATCCTGGTCGGACCATCCGGCTGCGGCAAGTCCACCACCCTGCGCATGATCGCCGGCCTTGAAGAGATAAGCAAGGGCGAGCTGTACATCGGCGACACCCTTTCTAATGACATCGCCCCCAAGGACCGCGACATCGCCATGGTGTTCCAGAACTACGCCCTGTATCCCCACATGACCGTGTATGACAACATGGCCTTCGGCCTGAAGCTGCGCAAGACTCCCAAGGATGAAATCAAGCGCCGCGTTGAGGAGGCTGCCCGCATCCTGGACATTGCCCACCTTCTGGACCGCAAGCCCAAGGCTCTGTCCGGCGGCCAGCGCCAGCGCGTGGCCCTGGGCCGCGCCATCGTCCGCGACCCCAAGGTCTTCCTGCTAGATGAGCCGCTGTCCAACCTGGACGCCAAGCTCCGTGCTCAGATGAGGACCGAGATCTCCAAGCTGCACATCAAGCTGGGCACCACATTCATCTACGTTACCCACGACCAGACCGAGGCTATGACCATGGGCGACCGCATCGTGGTCATGAAGGATGGATTCATCCAGCAGGTGGACACGCCCCAGAACCTGTATGAGTATCCTGTCAACGAGTTCGTGGCCGGCTTCATGGGCTCTCCCCAGATGAACTTCATCGACGCCAAGGTAGCGAAGAACGGCAGTGACTATACCCTGACCTTCGGGGCCTGCACCATCACTATCCCCGCAAAGAAGGCAGAGGGCACCGATATCGGCAACTATGTTGGCAAGGAAGTTGTCTTCGGCATCCGTCCTGAGGACGTCCACGACGAGCCTGACTTCATCGAGAAGGTGGGCGGGGCCCACACCACCTGCGAGGTGGAGGTCACCGAGCTGATGGGTGCTGAGACCTATCTGTACCTGAACTGCGAAGGCACTGCTGTTACCGCCCGCGTGGAGCCCACCTCCACTGCGAAGCCCGGCGACAAGTGCAAGATCGCCTTCGACCTGAACAAAATGCATGTCTTTGACAAGGAGACTGAGGTCACTATTCTGAACTAAGTCTGCCATATGTTGGGCCGGCGGGGAAACCTGCCGGCCTTTTGATTTGCACGAAGAAGCGCCCCCCTTCTGGGAGCGCTTCGTTTGTGGTTACAAATTATTCTACTACGGTTGCCTCTCCGCTCTCCAGGTCTATCCTGAACCTGGCAAGCTCCCTCCGCTCCTCGCCGGACGGGTTGGAGAAGACTGTCACGGTGACGGTCCCTGTGCCCTCGGGGGCGCCGGTGAACGAGCAGGTCTGTACCGCCGTGTCCCCGGGCTGATAGCGTCCGTCGCCGAAGTCGCCGTTTTCCCGCAGGTCGCTGCCAAGGTCTATGCCGCTGTCGGTGACAGCCGCCGCATCCAGACCCTCAGGAGTGGAGTAGGGATAGCTGAGAGTCACGGTGAACTTGCTGGGCGAGCTGGTCCAGGAGGTGAGGGATATGCCGTCTACAGAGACGCCATCCTGCTCCCGGCGTATGTTGTGCTGGGAACGCACCGGCAGGTCGAAGCTGAGGGCCAGCGGCTCCAGTGAGACTATCTGTCCATCGCCTCCATGGTCAATGGACTCCTGGGTGCGTCCTGACAGGGAGGTGATGCTTGCGCTGACCCGGACGGTCCCGCTTGCTGCTGGCTCGGGCAGGCGTATCATCATTGGCGGGCACTCAAAGTAATATCCACGCCGGGTGAACACCGGAGTCTCATAGACCAGCCCTCCTGCATTACCGTCTACTTCTATACTCCAGCCGGGAGCGTCCTCAAGCTCCACAGTCTCAAGGGACTGCATTTGCAGCAGCTTGCTGTCCAGCGGGTCCAGCCGCAGGGCGAGGAAGATGTACTCGCCGTCGCAGTAAGCCTCTGTAGCGGTAACCTGGTACTGTCTATTTTTTGCGCTCTTTCCTAAGGCCTGCACCACACCATCATAGCCAGGGGCGTTGGTCCCCAGGGAATTCAGCTGACGGAAGGCCTCGCCTACAATGGGCAGGCTCTCAGCAAAGGCAGGGAACAGGGCGTTGGCCCCAAAGAGCAGGGCCGTAGCTACCACAAGGGAAGCTGCCAGCGCGCCAAGCTTATTTATGCGTACTGCCGGAGCGGGCTTTGCGCCCAGAGGCTCGTATGCCTCCTGGATAAACTCCGGGTCGATATAGCCAATGCCCTCAAACAGAGCGCAGCTGTCCACAGTTTTCACAGGGCCTGTCCTCCTTTTCCAGAAATGACTTGAGATTCTGTCTCAGACGGTACATCCTTTGGGCAAGCCTCTTCGGCGGCACGCCTATTTCGTTTGCCAGCTCACCAAGGGGGATATCGTACCAATACCGCCGCACGAACAATATCCGGTCCTCCTTGCCGAGCGCCGCCAGCCATCGGCTGATGGCCTCGCCCAGCTCCGCGCCCTCCACATCCTGCTGAAGGTCCACCGCCGCCGGGACACAGTCCTCCAGCTCGCTTAGGGCCTGCTCCAGCCCGTTATACCGCTTCTGCCGGTGGTTTTTGCGCCATAGGCTTACGGCAATATTTCGCACCACCCGGCCCAGCCAGGGCCGCAGCTTTTCCGGGCGCTGGGGCGGTATCCGGCTCCAAGCCTGATAGAGCGCTTCGTTTACGCACTCCCTGGCGTCCTCGCCGTCGGAGAGCAGGCTCATGGCGACGCCCAGGCAGAAGCTGCCGTACTTGCATTCTGTCTCGGCAATGGCGCCCTCGTCCCGCTGCCAGAACAGCCGGACGATCTCCATGTCGTCCATTTCAATTCTCCTTTCAAAAGAATTTAAGAGGGCCCTCTGTATATTAACTCGCCATTTGTGCAGGGATATTTCAATAGATGAGATAATTTTATCATATTTTCTATGAGGATGCAAATCAAGGGAGAGTTGGGATTTATGCAAGGAGACCTTGCTGGACTCCGGTATTTTCACATGCTATACTTTAAGTAAACCCGGGGGATTAAAATATTTTTTAAGGGGCATTGTATATGAAGCTGACTATTGGAGAAAAAATCGCAATATTAAGGAAGGAAAGGGACGTGACCCAGACGGAGCTGGCAGAGTATCTGTATCTGGCCCCGCAGGCTGTGTCCCGGTGGGAGGTCGGAAGCGGCTTTCCGGAGATAAGCCTGCTGCCTAGGATAGCCGCGTTTTTTGGCGTGAGCATTGACGAGCTCTTTGGTCTGACCTCCCTGGAGCGTACAGAGGATCTGGTGTTAAAATACTCGGTGCTTAGGGACGACAGGTCCTTCCGGGAGGCAATGGACTATATCAACTCCCAGCTGCTGACTATCGAGGCGGCAATGAAAAACGGCGGGGAAGACCATCGGGAACTGGAGCGCGACATGGAGCAGTTGGAGGCCGAAAAGGTGCATATGTGGATACAGCAAGGCCGGGAGGCCTTTGACCGTGCCCTATCTATCGCGGACGAGTTTGTGGAAAAGACCGAGGGGGATCTGGAGCATAATTGGTATTTGCCAATGAGGCTTCAGCGGGACCAGCTCTGTCACAATACCGGCAGGAGCCGGGAGACACTGGCTGAGCGCCGTAAGGACTTTGAGGAGTGTCCGGACGATATCTCCCTGTTGAGGTATCTGGCTATGCTGGGCCACAGGCAGGAATATGAGGATATTTTGGCAGCAGTGGACTGGGATAAGGCAGCGGGCCTGTTGTTGCCGCCCGGGGAGGGCAATCTCTCCTGCTGGCGGGAGATCATGAATGCCGCAGGTCGGCTCAGGAATGATGGGTTTATTGAACGGTATCTGCCGCAGGTGCTGGAGGTGTGCGGCAAGGGTGAGGAGATGGATCTCCTTCTATGTGTAATGGACGTGTATGACGGCGGGAAGCTGGAGGCGGCGAAAGCGCGGGTACGAGAGCTGCTGCCTGAGTCCGGGCTCAGCGGGTACTTTCAGGATAAGGTGAGGGAGAGGCTGGAGAGGCCTCCGGAAGCTTAAAAAATGCCTTCGCAGCCATGCAAAAATTGTCAATAATAAAAGCGGGCGGCTGTGCCACAATAGCTAATGCAAACGCGAAAAAACACTTTTGAAGGAGACGAGAATCATGAAGAGCAATTCTGTAATGGTCCCTGAGGCCAAGGAAGCTATGGAGCAGTTCAAGATGCAGGCCGCCTCTGAGGTGGGCGTCAACCTGAAGCAGGGCTATAACGGCGACATCACCGCCCGCCAGGCCGGTTCCGTGGGCGGCCAGATGGTCAAGAAGATGATCGAGAGCTACGAGAAGGGCATGAAGTAAGATCAGCCCAAAGCTAAGGGAGAACGCCCCGCCGGCATGTCCGGCAGGGCGTTCTTTCCATGTTATAATAAATGGTTCTGCACAATTATAGTACCGCTCAGTCAAAGTCCTCAAGGATCTCCTTGGCGTGGGACAGATCCCTCGCCCGGATACCTTTGCGCAGCAGCTCTATGTCCTCCTGTGGGAGCAGGTATACCTCCGTATGCTTTGTGAGCACAGGCACCGACTTGCCCGGCTGAAACACGCCGATACCGCCGCGGTAAATAGTGACAAGAAAATCGCCGCCAGTGGTATTTTCTTCGATTTCGCTGTTTTCTTGACTTGGAGATGGCTTTGGGGTATAATAGGACGTAACAGATTTTTCCGGCGGGTTTTCCGGTTCGCCAGAGGCCGCCGCGGAGCTTCGCCCAAGAGTGAGCATGACGGCGGCAAGCAGCAGGGCGATCACAGTGACTATCAACAGCAGTATCGTTAGAGTCTTATAGCTTTTGTGGGTCATATCCGTCGCCTTCCTTCTATTGAATAGCTTGATATACGCCTATTCTGCCACGGGAAGCTGCATTTTATGCCAGTATTTGGACAAGATATCAGAATATTAACATATTTTACTAATCTTATAAATTATCACGGAGGGACTGCCTATGAGAAAGGAAGACATCAACAAGTACACTACCACCTCTATGCGCGTGCCCAGCCAGCATACGGAGGGCGAGTTCACAAAATCAGCAGGGGCGACTGTGGCTACCATGGGCGGCATGGTCTGGAAAGTATTCAAGACCGTGTTCTGGATAGCCGCAATTACAGGGCTGCTGGTGTTCTGGTCTGTGGCCTCATACATTTTAAGCTTCCGCAACGCCGAGCCCCCGGATATAAACGCGGGCAACCTGAACTATTCCAGCGAGATATATCTGATGGACGAGGCGGGAAACCCCACTGAGTACCTGCCGCTGTACCGTAACGAGAACAGGGTCTGGATGCCCCTTGAGGATATCCCCCTGCAGATGCAGACGGCACAGGTGTGCATAGAGGACCACCGCTTCTACCAGCACCAGGGCGTGGATTGGAAGGGTACGGCGGGAGCTGTCCTGCACCTTGTGACCGGACAGCCCGGTCGCGGTGGCTCCACCCTGACCCAGCAGCTGATAAAGAATATCACCGGTGAAAACCAGGTGAGCATTATGCGCAAGGTCACGGAGATATTCACAGCCCTGAACATGGAAAAGGACAAGTACACAAAGGCTCAGATACTGGAGGCCTATCTCAATATAGTAAACTACGGCGGTATCTGCCAGGGGGTGGAGTCCGCCGCCCAGTGCTATTTTGAAAAGAGCATTACAGAGTGCTCCCTGGCTGAGTGCGCCCTTATAGCGGGCATTACCCAGAACCCATACCAGTATAATCCCCTTATCTTCCCAGAGGAGAGCAAGGAGAAGGCTGAGCTGGTGCTGGATCGTATGCTGGAGCTCTCAGAGTCCGGGGAGATGGACACTGAGCACCTGCAGCCTATCACCAGGGCGGAGTATGACCAGGCCATGCAGGAGCTTGCAGGCATGGACTTTATCGGCGCGGATATTGATGAGGAAGAGGACGACGCCGAGCTGGACCTGGACAAGTGGAACTGGTACATTGACGACTGCTTCAACCAGGTGAAGGAGGACCTGATGGACAAATACGGCTACTCCGAGGAGTACGCCGAAACTGTCATGTATAACGGCGGCCTGTCCATCTACTGCGCCATGGACTATAAAATGCAGAACGATATAGAGCGCCTGTTCCTCACAAATTTAGATATGCTCCCAGCCGACGACGATATTGATACAGGCTTTTACGCCATGGACCCATATACCGGGCGGGTGCTGGTGACTATCGGCAGCCGGTATGAGCGCACCGGCGCGCTGCTCTACAGCAACGCTACCCAGGCCATGCGTCCCTGCGGCTCCTCCATGAAGACTGTGAGCCCCTACCCGCTGGGTATAGAGAACGGCACCATAACCTACGGCACGCTGCTGAAAAACCAGCCCCTAGCCGACTGGAACGGCATAGGCGGCGAGCCCGGGCCTGCCAACTGGAACGGCAAGTACACCGACTATATGTGCGTGGACCAGGCTATTGAGATGTCCATGAACGCCCCAGCCGCGCAGCTCTGCACTACGCTCACCGCCGAAGCCTGCTACGAGTGGCTGACAGAGAAGCTGCACTTCTCCACCCTGACGGCAGACGTGGACGCCCACAGCCGTTCAGCTATGGCCCTTGGCACCCAGTATTGGGGCGTTACCGTAGCCGATATGACCTCGGGCTACCAGATATTTGCAAACGGCGGCGTGTACCATAGACCGGTCACATATTACTATGTACAGGACCACAGCGGCAACGTGATACTGGACAATAGGGAGGGCATGGAGAACGGAGAGCGAGTAATGCGCGAGGAGAGCGCCACTATAATGAACAAGCTCCTGGAAAAGCCTATTTACTACTCCAACTCTACCGGCGGCTACCTTGCGGATATGCCCATGAAGGTGTTCGGCAAGACCGGCACTACCGACGACGACTACGACCTGTACTTCGTCGGAGGCACCCCATTCTGCGTGGCGGGTGTCTGGAATGGCTATACCTACTCCAGGGAGCTGGGGGATGGCAATATGTCCATGCGTATCTGGAAGACGGTTATGAACTATCTCTATGAGAACTACGACTGGGGAGATAAGAGCTGGGTCCTAAGCGATAACGTGTATTCCACCGGCTTCTGCCGCAGCAGCGGCAAGCTGGCTGGGCCCAGCTGTTTCAACACAGCAACAGGCTGGTACGAGCCCGGCAACGCACCGGGTACCTGTAACGGCGGCTCTGACCATATCACCGGACCGTCGCCGGCCCCTTCGGCTTCGCCGTCGGCAGCGCCGTCAGTGGTGCCGTCGGTGTCGCCGAGCGCCGACCCCAGCGCAGATCCCAGCGTGGATCCATCTGCAGGGCCGGCGGACACCCCGGAGCCTCCGCCGAGCTTTGACCCAACGCCCAGTGACGAGCCCACAACAGCTCCTACCCAGGAGCCGACCCAGGAGCCTACAGAGACGCCGACGCAGGAGCCCACTGAGGAGCCCACGGACCAGCCTCCTGAGGACCACACGCCGGATGTGCCGGGATAAGTCGGGGGCAGATCAATTATCGAATATATTCAGGGAAGTGATGAAATGGCAGATATCGCAGTATTGGGCCACGGAGTTGTAGGCTCCGGTGTGCTGGAGGTGCTTCTGACCCATACGGACAGTATTACTCGCCGGGCCAAGGAGGAGATAAGGGTCAGGCATATTTTGGACCTGCGGGAGTTCCCGGAGCTGCCCTATGCCGGCAGATTTACAAAGGATTTCAATACGGTTTTAAATGACCCGGAGGTCACTATAGTAGTTGAGTGCATGGGCGGACTTGAGCCCGCGTATACCTTTGTGCGCCGGTGCCTTGAGAACGGGAAATCTGTGGTGACGTCAAACAAGGAGCTGGTGGCGGCTAAGGGTGCGGAGCTCTTGGCCCTGGCCCAGAGGAATAACCTGAACTTCCTCTTTGAAGCCAGCGTGGGCGGCGGAATACCTATTATAAGGCCCATCAGCCAGTGCCTTGCCGCAAACGAGGTCAGCGAGATAGCGGGCATCTTGAACGGCACCACAAACTTTATCCTCACCAAGATGATAAGGGAGCATATGGGCTTTGAAGAGGCCCTGAAGCTGGCCCAGGAGCTGGGCTATGCCGAGCGGGACCCCTCTGCGGACGTGGAGGGCGCGGACGCCTGCCGGAAGATATGTATACTGGCAAGCCTCGCTTTCGGCACCCATGTGTACCCGGAGGATGTGCATACCGAGGGCATCACCGGGATAACCCTGGAGGATGTGGCCTATGCCTCGGCCTGGGGCGGGGTGATAAAGCTTATAGGCCAGGTGAGTATGCTGGAGAATGGGCGCATAGCCATAATGGTAGCCCCGATGTTCATCAGCCGGGATAGCCAGCTCGCAAATGTGGACGATGTGTTCAACGGCATTCTGGTAAGAGGCGACGCCACTGGGGACGTGGTATTCTACGGCAAGGGCGCGGGAAAGCTGCCTACTGCAAGTGCGGTGGTTGCGGACGTTATCGACTGCGTGAAGCATATGAAGGCGAGAAAATACCTGTTCTGGGAAGACGCGAAGCCAGACTATATCGAGCCATTTGAGAGCATAACCGGCGACTTCTTCCTTCGCGTCCAGGGGGAGGGTTCCTCTGACGAGGTCTTTGCCATGGCTGCGGGGGTCCTGCCCGGGGCGGCAAGGATAGCGCGCAGGGAGGAGGCCCCGGGCGAGGCGGGGCTTTCCGTAGGGAACATAAGCGAGGCACAGCTTAGGGGCTGTGTTGATAAGCTTGAGGCCGGGGGAGTTAGGGTCCTGGACCGCATCAGGATATCGGATTTTTAGGAGGGCAATTTAGATGATACGCATAGATGTGCCGGCTACCAGCGCCAACCTTGGCTCCGGCTTTGACTCGCTGGGTATCGCCCTCACCATGAAAAACCGGGTCTGGGTGGAGGAATATGACGGCCTTGATATAAGCTGTACCGACGGACTGAACGTGCCAAAGGATGAGAGCAACCTTATATTCTGGGCGGCAAGCCATCTTTATAATATCTGCGGAAAGAAGCTTCCGGGCCTAAAAATCATCCAGGAGAACAACATACCTATGGCAAGGGGCCTTGGGAGCAGCTCGGCGTGTATCGTTGCCGGGATCCTAGCAGCCAACCGCTTCATGGGCAACCCGCTGTCACATACTGACCTTATAAATCTTGCGGCCAAGATAGAGGGCCATCCGGACAACACCAGCCCCGCCCTCTCAGGAGGCCTGGTGGCCTCGGCTATGGAGGGGGAGAGGGTCTACAGCGTCAGCGTCCCCGTGAGCGAAAAGATACGCTTTGCGGTGATGATACCGCCCTTCGAGTTGAAAACTGAGAAGGCAAGGGCCGCGCTCCCGAAGGAGTACAGCCGTGAGGACGCAGTGTACAATCTGTCCCGCTCTGGGCTCATGACGGCATCACTATTCTCAGGGGAGCTCCATAACCTGAGAGTGGCGGTCCAGGACAGGATACACCAGCCATACCGCTCGGGGCTTATTGAGAATTACGACAATGTGTTCCGCATGAGCTACGAGCTTGGAAGTCTAGGTACCTATGTCAGCGGCGCGGGACCAACCATAATCGCCATGGTGGAGACGGAGAATGCCGCTGATTTTGGCAGGAACTGCATATCACATCTGGAGGATAAGGGCATAACCGGATGGCGGGTGGAGATACTCCAGGCCGACCAGGAGGGAGCCAAGGTGGTTATAGAGTGAGCCCGGAGTAAAACCTGAACTCAAGATTTCCAGGGTTTTTGCATACGAATGTATAAATTGCCGGAATTATCCGGCTTGTATTGACAGATATTTGTTTTAGCGCTATAATACGCTAAAACAATAACCAAAGCAATGAGGGGTTGTATATGGCTTTAATTGTACAGAAATTTGGCGGGTCCTCTGTCCGGGATGCTAAGCGCATTGACAATGTGGCTAATATCGTCACCACCGCCTATAAGGGCGGCAACGATGTGTTGGTGGTGGTCTCGGCCCAGGGGGATACCACCGATGACCTTATCGCCAAGGCGGCTGAGGTAAACCAGCGGCCAAGTAAGCGGGAGATGGATATGCTGCTCTCCTCTGGCGAACAGATTTCGGCTGCGCTTTTAGCCATGGCTATCGAGCGTATGGGCTATCCGGTAGTGTCACTGCTGGGCTGGCAGGCTGGCTTTGATACCACCTCGGACTACGGTTATGCACGCATTAAAAAGATCGACACCTCAAGGGTGAAGAAGGAGCTCGACAAGCGCCGCATTGTGGTGATAACTGGCTTCCAGGGGGTGAACCGCTACGGCGACATGACGACTCTTGGCCGGGGCGGCTCGGACACCAGCGCCGTGGCTATGGCGGCGGCAATGCACGCGGACCTGTGCCAGATATACACGGATGTGGACGGTGTTTACACCGCCGACCCCAGAAAGATACCCGGGGCAAAGAAGCTCGATTCCATTACATATGACGAGATGCTGGAGCTGGCTACCCTAGGGGCCCAGGTGCTTCATAACCGCTCTGTAGAGATGGCAAAGAAATACAATATCGAGCTGGAGGTCCTCTCAAGCCTAACAGGGGCTAAGGGGACTATCGTGAAGGAGGATAACAGCGTGGAACAAATGCTATTAAGCGGCGTGGCGAAGGACGATAATATTGCCCGCATATCTATTATCGGCGTGCCGGATAAGCCGGGCCTTGCCTATAAGATCTTCTCTAAGCTATCATCAAAGGGTACAAACGTGGACATAATACTCCAGTCCATAGGCCGCAACGGTACCAAGGATATCAGCTTTACCGTTGAAAAGGATAGGATGGAGGATACCATAGAGCTCCTAAAGGAGTATACCGAGAAGCTGGGCGCGACCAGCCTGGTTGCCGATGACAATGTGTCAAAGGTCTCCATAGTGGGAGCGGGCATGGAGACCCATCCCGGTGTGGCAGCGGAGATGTTCGAGGCGCTCTTCAGCCGCAACGTGAACATACAGATGATTTCCACCAGTGAGATAAAGATATCCGTGCTGGTGCATAAGTCCGACAGCGACAGGGCAGTGGAGGCTATACACTCGAAGTTCTTTGAAAATTAAGGAGGCTAACAATGCAGGAGAAACCGTTTTGGGAGCAGACCTACAGCGATAGTAGTGTTGCTACTTTTTCCAAAGGCCCCACTGTAGACGTTAACGAGTACTATTCTATCTTCCCGACGGATTCACTGGTTCTGGACGTGGGCTACGGTGAAGGCAGGAACTCCGTATTCCTGGCAAAGCTTGGGCATACTGTGGACGCCTTCGATATATCGGAAAATGGTGTAGCCAAGGCACGTGAGATCGCACGGGCACTTGGGGTGCAAGTCAATTTCTTCTGCCAGGATCTGGGCTCTTTTGAGTTTGAAAGGGATTATGACGTGATACTGTCTCACGGTGTGCTCCACCTGCCTGAGAAGGAAGTCCGTGGACGGCTTTATACGGAGAATGCAGGAGAACACAAAGCCCGGCGGCTATAACGCCGTGGGAGTCTTTACAAACCGGCTGCCTGCCACGCCTGATAACGCCCCATTTACCCACAGCCTTTTTGATGTGGGCGAGCTCCCGGCAAAGTACGAGGGCTGGGAGATAGTACACCACCTGGAGGGGACTTTTAAGGACACCCATCCAGGTGATATCCACCATGAGCACGCCTACGAGCGGATCATAGCCAGGAAAATAAAATAAGCCTTTTCAATACAGAATTTGCCGCGTTAAAATCACCCCCGGCCTGCGCATACTAGGCCTGGGGGTGATTTTATGTTTCCGTATCAGTTGGGGAACAGCTCATTTGTAGGCTATCCCGGAAGCGGCATGATGGCAGGGCTCCTGCCTGTGGACTATCCAGGTTATCACGACCTGCCCGAGGAGATCAGGTCAGCCCTGGAGGAGCGCCAGAAGGAGATCCACAGCGAGGCCGACATGCGCAGGCTCATAGACGAGCTTATGCTCAGGCGCTGAGCGTTGTAAAAGCGGGAGGGAAAAACCCACCCGCTTTTTCATATCAAGTATTGTACCTGCATGACTTATAGTTCCTTCCGCCTGGCCTTGATTATGTCCTCAAGCTGTCCAAGGATATCGAGTTCCGTCACATCTTCCACCAGCGCCGTCACAAGGGAGGGCACGGAGTTCTGGGAGAACGCGGGGCTGTTCTTTATCTGCATTATGGCATAGGTGTCTGAGGACACACAGGGGATGAAGGTACGTGCATAGTTCTTAGTGCTCTGGACAAAGCCTGCCACCTCGATGGCATTTTTCTCCAGCATAGAGTTTAGAAGAATATGGATGGATGACGGCTTCCAGGTGCGTTCGGGGGTCAACTCAATGATTTCCGAGCGCGAGAGCGGATGCCCCTCTTTCCACATCAGCTCCATGATCTCGTTTTCGGACTTGGTGAGCCTGAAATATCGCGGATGTTCGGTGTTCATGTTGGGAACCTCCCAGATTAATAATAAATTATACGAACTCAATGTTCTGTGTAGCTTATATGTAGTATAAATGCAATGCTTTGAAAAGTCAATTACGTTTAGAGAATTAAAATCGGTTTTTGAAAATATATTTCAATTTTGTTGAAGGTTTTTTTCAAAATGCAGTAATATTGGCAATTTATGCCGAATACAGAGGCTTTCAGGGGCTACGAAGCAGTCTACAGCCTCCAGCCTGACGCCTGAGCTTTCCGCCTCAATAAGGGCCTTTGCAAACTCCGGGTCCGTCTCAATGTTAGGGGTGAAGCCCCGCACGCCGGACATCTGCACCACAAACAGCGCGCAGGCCCGATACCCTTCCTTTATACAGCTGCAGAGCTCCCGCAGATGCTTGGCTCCCCTTAAAGTGGGGGCATCCGGGAACAGAGTCAGGCCGCCGCGCTCCAGGGTAACGCCCTTCACCTCCACGAACCACTTTTCCCCGGCGGCCTCGGCATAAAAGTCAAACCGCGAGCTGCCGAACTTCGTCTCCGGTCGCAGAAGGGTGAGGCCGGGGAGGAGGTCAGGCATGTACTCGGCAGCCACTTTATTTGGGGCCTGGCTGTCCATATTTATGAGCAGGTCACCCTTTTCTACAGCGACCAGATCAAACCGTGTCTTTCGCGCCGGATTGCCGCTCTCAGAGAGATACACTCTAGCGCCCTCGACCAGCAGTTCCCTGCACCGGCCGGTATTCTTCACATGGCAGACCTCCAGGCCTTCAGCAGTCTCCACATGGGCGATAAACCGGTTGGGCCGGGATCTGAATATGCCGGGTATTACTTTTTCATAAGTCATTGGGAACCTACGGCTTTCTGTCCAGGGTGCGGTACTGTATGGCCTCCGCCACGTGGTCGTCCTGGACGGTCTCGCTGCCCTCTAAGTCGGCAATGGTCCTGGCGACCCGCAGCACCCGGGTATAGCTCCTGGCTGAGAAGCCGAAGCGCTGGAAAGCCGACTCCAGAAGGCTGTAGGCCTCATGGGTAGCCATGCAGATTTCCTCCAGCTGGGAGGAGGGGATGTCCGCGTTACAGGCGAACCCAAGGTCCGTGTACCGCTCCACCTGGAGCTGACGGGCCCTATTCACCCGCTGGCGTATCTGGGACGATGACTCCCCGGTGTTTTTCCCCGAGAGCTGCTGAAATTCCACAGGCAGCACTTGTATATGCAGGTCAATACGCTCTAAGAGGGGTCCGGATATCCTGGATTGATACCGTTCCACAGCCTTTGGCGAGCAGGTGCAGGGCCTGGTGGGGTGGCCGTGGTAGCCGCAGGGACAGGGATTCATGGCGGCAACCAGCATGAATCTGCAGGGGAATGTGGCGTTGCCGCCCACCCTCGAGATGGTGACCTCCCCGTCCTCCATTGGCTGGCGGAGTATCTCCATGGCAGGCCGGGTAAACTCCGGCAGTTCATCCAGGAATAGCACGCCGTTATGGGCAAGGGAAATCTCCCCGGGCTTTGGGGAGCTGCCACCGCCGGAGAGCCCTGCAGTGGAGATAGTGTGGTGCGGGGCCCTGAAGGGCCTGGAGCCCAATAGCGCGCTCCCCTCGGGGAGCTTGCCCGCTATGGAATGCACCATGGTGGACTCAAGGGCTTCGTTAAAGGTCATCTCCGGGAGGATAGAGGGTATGCGCTTAGCCATCATGCTCTTGCCAGAGCCTGGGGTGCCCACCATAATTACGCTGTGGCCCCCGCTGGCAGCGATCTCAAGGGCGCGTTTTGCCTCGTACTGCCCGCGCACATCGGCAAAGTCCAGCATGGCGTCTGTGGAGCGATTCTGGGGAGAGGGTCCTATAGGAGAGATGGGATTCCGGCCTGTGAGATGGTCCACCAGCTGCCGCACATTTTCCACCGGGTACACCCGCAGGCCCTGTATGACTGAGCCCTCCCGGGCGTTGGCGGCGGGCACAAAGAGCTCGGTAAATCCGGCCTCCTTTGCCTTCACAGCCATAGCCAGTACCCCATATATGCGCCGAACCTCCCCGGAAAGGGAGAGCTCGCCTAAAAAAACCGCGCCGTCAGTGTCGCATGCCAGCTGGCCCGAGGCTTTTAATAGGGACAGCAGCAGGGGGAGATCATATATTGGGCCCTCCTTGCGCTTGTCGGCAGGGGCCAGGTTCATTATAATGCGCCCGACCGGGAAGTCGAAGCCGCAGTTTTTCATTGCGGCCCGCACCCGGTCCCTGGATTCCTTCACCGCGGCATCAGGCAGGCCCACCACCTCAAATGCCGGGAGCCCATGGGAGAGGTCGGTCTCAACCTCCACGGGAAAGGCTTCCAGGCCGAAAGCGCCCATGCTGTATGTTTTTGCGACCATATAGACCCCACCTCACGAAAAGTGCAAAGATATTCAATATTATATACTATATCACATGCGTTTGCAATATTTGATTTCAATAAAGAATTATTTTAAAAGGTTTTTTCACTTGTTCAATTTCGCATATTTGCTCGTATAAAGCATCAAAATATGAGTGTATCCATACAGAACTGAAAGGAAGGATAAGTATGTCACTTAAAGCGGACGGCAGGATTGGAAACCTGCCGGCAAATATCAACATCATGAACCCGGTGCCGAACAAGGACGCCAAGTCCATCACACAGCTGGTGCGTAAAAACGGCAAGATAGCCGGGTATCAGCTCTCCGACGGCAGGGTGCTCTCGAAGCGGGAGGGAGTGGCCCTCGCCAAGCAGGGAGGGATCCGCGGGGTAGCCATAGCCAGCCGCAACGGCAGCGAGTACCTGCGCTCACTGCCCGACGGTGATGAGAGCAATAACCTGGGAGACCTGCCCAGCTCCCCAAAAGGCTTTAACTAAAAGAGAAGCCCCGGGCAGCCGGGGCTTCTCGCTTACATACAGCTTGCTATTTTCACGATAATGTGTATAATAATAGGCGGGGGGTGCCCCCGATAACTTAGAAAAGAGGTACTTAGCATGAAAAACAAGCGTGTATTTTTATCCATTTTAAGCGTCCTGCTTATTGCGGTGCTTACCAGCTGCTCCGGGAGCGGCGAGTTTGGCTCATTTACCGCCAGTACCCTGGACGGCGGCAGCTTCAGCGGCAAGGAAATGGGGAAAAAGGACCTGACTGTTATAAACTTCTGGGGCACCTTCTGCTCCCCATGTATTGCGGAAATGCCAGATCTGGCGGCCTTTGAGAAGGCCCTGCCGGACAATGTACAGCTCATCACCGTCTGTGTGGACGCAGAGGGCAACGAGGAGACGGCAAAGGAGATCCTTAACTACGCAGGCTACGATGGGATCACCCTGGTAGACGGCGACGACAGCTTTAAGGAAATGCTGAAGGTGGCGCAGGCCATACCCATAACTATCTTCGTCGGCCCGGACGGCGAGCAGATAGGGGAAGGGATACTTGGAATGCAGCAGGACCTGGAGGGCGCGTACCTGTCCGCTATCAACAGCGCCCTGAAGGAGCTGGGAAAGGCGGAGATCAGCCTTGAAAAATAAAGGGATCCTGGCAGCGCGGTATGGCCTGCTGGCCCTGGGGGTGCTCTTTATAGCGGTGGGCCTCTTGCGGCGGGAGCATATAGAGGTGTTACAGAAGGCGGTGATGATATGCCTGGAATGTATAGGGATAGGCTGAAAAAGCATAAGCTAAGCTTCCAGCGCAGGGTGCAGCTGGTTTCGGCTGTGCTGGTCAACGGCTATGCAATAGGCTTTGCCAAGGGGAGGATATTCACCGGCGGCACCAAGGCCGTATGCGTGCCGGTGCTCAACTGCTACTCATGCCCCGGAGCCCTTGGCGCCTGTCCGATCGGCTCCCTGCAGGCGGCGCTGGGCAGCGCGGGCCATAGGTTCCCGTTTTACGTGCTGGGCCTCTTGATGCTGTTCGGGGTGGTGCTGGGCAGGCTCGTGTGCGGACTGCTGTGCCCATTGGGGCTTTTGCAGGATCTGCTCCACAAGATACCAGTGCCAAAGCTTAGGGTGCCAAGGAAGATCGACCGCCCGCTGCGCTGGCTCAAATACATAGTCCTGCTGGTGACGGTGGTTCTGCTCCCGGCCTTCGCCGTGACTGATACCGGGGTGAACCCGCCGTACTTCTGCAAGTACATCTGTCCGGCAGGCACATTGGGCGGCGGCGTGCCGCTGCTGCTGACAAATCCTTCGCTTAGGGCTTTAGCAGGAGAGCTGTTTAGCTGGAAGGCCCTGGTGCTGGCGGCGATCGTTGCGGCGTGTGTGTTTATCCCTAGGGCGTTTTGCCGGTACCTATGCCCGCTGGGGGCGTTCTACTCCCTTTTTAACCGCTTTGGCTTCTATCAGATGAAGCTGGATAAGAGCAAATGTATAGGCTGTAAAAAGTGCGAGGAGAGCTGCCCCATGGGGGTGGAGGTAACAAAGGATATAAACAGCGTGGAGTGCATACGCTGCGGAAAATGCAAGGAGGTCTGCCCGAAAGGGGCGGTCACGCCGGTTTATCCCCTCTCAGACAGCACCTCCAAAAAACAGAAGCTCTAATCTTTCATCTTAAAAATGACCGCCTCATAGGGCCGCAGGTCCTCTCCCTGGCAGCCGCCCTCCCTGCCATAGGAAGACATGAGGACAGCTCCGGCATTCTCCAGCAGCCCGGAGGGTATCGTGTGCTCCTCTTTTGAGAAGTTCAGGAAGACCAAAAGGCCCTTGTCCTCATAGCTGCGGGTGAGGCCAATGAGCTCAGGACAGCCGGTGTCAAGGAAGCGGAGGTCGCCCCGGGACAGCGCCGGGAAGGTTTTGCGGAGCGCAATGAGATCTTTATAGCAGCTATATATTGAGTGGGGGTCCTGTCTCTGGGCCTCCACGTTTATTTTTGAGGCGTTGGGATTTACCTTTAGCCATGGCCTTCCGGTGGTAAACCCGGCGTTTTCGGAGGGATTCCACTGCATAGGCGTGCGGGCGTTGTCCCGGCTCTCAAGCCTAACAAGGGATAGGGCTTTTGAGGGGCCCATGCCGGAGAGTATGTACTGATGGTACTGGTCCCGGGTGCTGGGATCGTCGTAATCCTCGATGGAGGGGAAGCTCACATTTGTCATGCCTATCTCCTCACCCTGATATATGAATGGGGTGCCGGGGAGGGTGTGGATAAGCATAGCCAGAAGCTTTGCGGAGGCCTCCCAGTATTCACCATCGTCACCGTAGAGGGACACCTGCCGAGGCTTGTCGTGGTTAGAGAGGAACCTGGCCCACCAGCCGTCCTCCGGCATGATGCGGTAGCTCTCCCAGGCGTCATGCTTCAGCTTCTCAGGAGACCAGGTATTTATCTCCTCGATAGGCGGCACAAAGGGGATAGCCATGTCGAACTCCTCCCGCTCTGTGCGCACGTAGTTTGCCAGCTCATCCACTGTGGGGGCCGATACCTCGCCCACGGTCATCACGTTCCCGGGGGCATATATCCGCCTGTTCATCTCCCGGATATGGTCATGGGTGCCGGGGCGGCAGGACAGGCAGTCTGGAAAGGAGTATCCGTCCGGGCGCGGCGGAAGCTTCGAGTCGGGGAAATCCTGGGGCTTGTCCAAATAGCTGATGGCGTCCACCCTGAAGCCCTCGACACCCTTATCCACCCACCAGTTCATCATGGCGAATATCTCCTCACGTAGCTCCGGGCAAGCCCAGTTCAGGTCAGGCTGCTTTTTGGAAAAATAGTGGAAATAGTACTGGCCGCGCTCCGGCACGAACTCCCAGGCGCTGCCCCCGAAGCAGGAGGCCCAGTTATTGGGCTCGTGTCCGTCCACAGGGTCACGCCAGATATAGTATTCGCTTTTGGGGTTATCCTTTGAGGAGCGGGACTCCGTAAACCATGGATGTTCGTCCGAGGAGTGGTTTACGACCATATCCATAATAATGCGGATACCACGCTCATGGCAGGCGTCCCGCAGCCTGTCCCAGTCCTTCATGGAGCCGAACTCCTCCATTATCTCCTGATAGCCTGAGATATCGTAGCCGTTATCGTCGTTAGGTGAGCGGTACACAGGCGAGAGCCACAGGGCGTTCACGCCAAGGTCCGACAGGTGGTCCAGCTTTGAGAGAATGCCCGGCAGGTCGCCTATTCCGTCGCCGTTTGAATCGCAGAAGCTGCGGGGATATATCTGGTAGATTATAAGGTCCTTTATCCAGTCTTTTGATGCTTGCATGGGGATCTCCTTTTCATATTTATAGTTATACTTACTATAGCAGGTCAAAAGAGGGTTGTCAATATTGTGGGCCCTGATGGACTGGCCAAAAACACACCGAAATATTTGTGGATAATTACAGGTTGCTGCAACCTGTGATAAGAGCTATAGTTATACAATAAGCAATTATAAGGAGGAGTGATCATGACTACCAGAGAAAAGCTTTCCAGAGAGCGGGTCAGCGGCTATCTGCGCGCGCGGGGTCGGGAAATAGTCAACGAGAAGGATGAGCCCATGATCCTGTCCGGCTGGGGACTGGGGAATTGGCTGCTGCCGGAGGGCTATATGTGGAGAGCGGGGCCAAGAGGCGACCGCCCAAGAAGGCTTGAGGAAATTGTGCGGGAGCTGGCCGGGAGCGGGTATGCCGCCGGGTTCTGGCCTAAATTCCGGGAGAATTATGTGCGCAGGGAGGATATTATGCGTATGGCAGAGCTTGGCTATAACTCCGTGCGGGTGCCCATCGGCTGGCGGGTGCTCATGGAGGACGAGCCGGGGGTACACTTTAAGGAGGATGGGTTCAGACTCATTGACCGCCTGCTGGACTGGTGCGAGGAGGCAAAGATATACGCGTTTCTGGATCTGCACGGCGCTCCCGGGGGCCAGACCGGGGCAAATATCGACGACTGCGTGGACGATTTTCCCCGGCTTTTCACCGACAGGGACAGCTGGGACAAGGCGATCGCTCTGTGGGGAGAGCTCTCAGAGAGGTATAAGGATCGCTGGATAGTGGGCGGCTACGACATCCTGAACGAGCCCCTGCGCCCGGACGACGGAAGAAAGCCCTGCCAGTATCTCCTGCCAAAGCTCCGTGAGTTTTACATTGCGGCTATCAAGGAGATACGCGGGCATGACGTGCGGCATATGCTTTCCATCGAGGGCAGCAGCTGGTCCACTGACCCGGCAGTGTTCTGTGAGGACTATGACAGCAATATGGTGATACACTTCCACCGCTATGCTGTGCTGCCGGATATTGGCGCTTATAGGGAGTTCCTGGAGCTTGCCGGGCGCTGGAACAAACCACTCTGGCTTGGCGAGAGCGGGGAGAACACTCCGGAGTGGTTTGCCGCGATCTATCCACTGGGGGCAAAGCTGGGGGTTGGGTACAATGTTTGGCCCTGGAAGAAGATGGACTGCACGAACTCCCCATATTCGGTTAGAAAGCCCGAGGGTTGGGACGAATTTACCGCCTATACAAGCGGCGGGGAGCGCCCGGCTTATGAGGAAGCTGTGAATATGTTTGATGAATATCTGGAGAATATAAAGATAGAGCACTGTGACGAGCGCCCAGAAGTCAGCGCCAGCGTCCGCAGGGAGCCGGGCTGCTCTGTGAGGGCCACGGACTTTGACGAGGGCGGCTGCCTTGGCATGGGAAAGACCGACGCTCTCAGCGGGTACCGCAGGGGCTCGGGCATGAGGATAGTAGAGCCAAAGACAATGCCCGAAAAGCGCTTCGGCTTTGACTGCTGCTGGGACGCATTTATGCTGAGCCTTAAAGCTGGGGAGTACGCAGAGTATACTCTCTATAACGCCGTACAGGAAAGCACCGTAGAGGTAGTGTTCGCTGAAGGGGCCTTGGGAAAGGTAGAGGTCCTGCAGGATGGGCAAAGCCTTGGCACGGTTGGTGCCGGGAGCGGGCTGGTGGAACTGAAGGCCGCCGAGGAGACGGTGATACGTTTGCTTGGAATTGAAGGGGAGAGCTTGCTGGAGAAAGTGGTTTTCAGGTAAGCAGTGGCCCGGCGCACAGAGCTGTCCGGCGGTCAGGAGGGGCTATGAAGAGACTATTTGCTTTGTACAGGGAGAAAATAGGAAAGGAGGAGCTTGACTACTGTAAAACCTATCTGTCCCTATTGAATATCCGCTATCAGGGGAGAATGAAGGTTGAGTACCGGATAGACCCGGACATTCTGGACTGCGCGGTGCTAAGGCACCTGATACAGCCGATAATCGAGAACTCTGTCGTGCATGGGTTTGACTGGTCCCGAAAGGAGAATCATATCCTGATAGAGGGCCGGTGTGAAGGGGAGGCAATAAGAGTCTCGATTACTGACAACGGAAACGGCATGGCGGCGGAGGAGCTTGCGCAGCTAAGGGAGAGCCTAAACCGGTCGGACAGGTCGGCGTATGAGAAAATCGGGCTGCATAATGTACAGAACAGGATACGGATGATTTATAAGGATCCCTATGGGCTTGAGATACAGAGCAGAGAGGGTATCGGTACAAGGGTGGATATGCGAATCCAGAGACTGTCAGGAGAGGAGCTGCAGAGGAATGTATACGGCGATGGTAGTTGATGACGAACCGCTGATATTAAAGGGGTTTGAGAAGGTAATACCATGGGAAGAATTCGGAATAGAGATCACAGACAAGGCCGAAAGCGGCGAGCAGGCACTGGAGCTGCTGAGGAAAAAGGAGAACGATATTCTCATAACCGACATACGTATGCAGGGCATGAGCGGGCTTGAGCTTCTGCGGACTCTCCGGGAGCTGGGGATGCACATAAAGACAATTATACTAAGCGGGTATGACGACTTCCAGTACGTTAAAGAGGCCTCACAGTACGGCATTGAAAACTATTTGCTAAAGCCCATTGAGGAGAGCGAGCTTGAGAAGACGCTGCGGCACCTGACGCAGAAGCTGGACAATGAGCGAAGACAGCAGGCCTCAGTACAGGAGAGCTATCAGCTTCTGCGCAATAATATATTATCCCGCTGGGTCAGTGGTACCATTTCTGAGGAGGAGCTGGCGGCGAGGGCCGAGTTTCTCGGTTTCCCGGTAGACAGGGAATGGTATCAGGCGGCGATACTGCAGCCAGCGCCATCTAAACGCAGGGGCGATTCAGACGGGGTCTATAGTGTGCTACAAGAGGTCGGGACGGAAGACCTCATTGCCTTTGTAAATTGGCAAGGCCAGGGAGTGCTGCTTTTCTGCTGGGACGGAGAAGGGTGTCTACGCGACGAAATTCTCAAATTAGGCTGTAGCAGTAAGACCCCCGGAGTGTACGAGACTCCGGGGGTCTTACTGCTCATTCAGGCCATCTGTGTAAACTTGGAGTGAGCCTTCCTATAGGTGTCGTTGTCCTTTTGACGAAGCTCCTGCTCCACCTGGGATAGCTGTTTTTTCAGGGCTTCAGCTTTAGTTGGGTCCTGCTCGGAGTTCAGCCGCTGTTTGAGCTCCTCCTGCTTCTTTTTAAGCTGGCGTATCTCCCGGTCAACGTCATCGGTATTGCCTATGCAGGTCTCGGGCTTTCTGCCGCCACTCCTTTGCGGGCCTTCTGCTCCACTGTCTTTATCGGGCCCATTGGCTTTTTCGGGGTCGTCAAAGTGGATCTTCGGACTTCCGTCCTGGTCACGGCCCATCCAGTATTGTCCAGCGGACTCAGGCTTTTTCTCGGGTGTATATTCATCCACAACAGGCTTTGCCGGGTCCTTTTTAGCTTCTTCCCCAGCGCGCTTGATATCCTCGGGCTCTTTCTTATCCAATGGGGCCAGGGGGTTAAGTGCGCGGCTGTTTATGTTGGAAATAGGCTGCATAAATTATCCCTCCTTTATAGTTTCATGCGTTGAAAATAACCGCAGGCTCAGCTGCCGGTAGAGGCGAAGCCTCACCCGAATTAGTATAGACGACCGGCTCTGTGTCCATTTCCACAGGCTCATTGGCCTGGGCAGCTCTAGCCTCTTCGCTTATCTCCACAGTATCTGTACCCTTGGGATCTGGCTTATTCTGCTCCTCCAGCAGCTTCTCAAGTTCGGCCTCCTTATCCTTTTTAGCCTCCTCGCGCTCGGCCTCTATGCCCTCGTCCAGTTTCTCCTGATACTTCGCCGCACGCTGGGTACACTCACCAGCATAGCCCAGGGCACGCTTCATCTTCTCGGTGTCACCCTCTGCAGAAGCCTGACGGTACACACTCATAGGGGTGCCAGCCATTTTTATGTTGGCGCTGGCCCCCATAAGGCCCTCTATGGTCTGTGTGTTCAAATGGATATCACCTGTCCCTTCATACGGATTTTAGCAGCTGCCATATACCAAGTTTAGCAGTCTGAAGGCCGGGTTTCAAGGCTTTTGCACTGAAATGCCCTATTGGTGTAGTGAAATGTCAAGCAGTACGCTGAGGGAAAAGCTTCTGCCGGATTTTTCAAAAAGGGCCGCGCCGTGGTATTTTTCAGCCGCGGCGCGTATATTGGCAAGGCCTGTCCCGGGAGATGGCGCGGGGCCGTCGGTGCAGGAATTCTCAAAGGTGAGCATGAAAAAATCCCCCTGCTGCTGACCGGAGACATGAATATGCTTTTCACCTTCCGCTGACTGACAGGCAGTAATAGCGTTGTCCAGGGCGTTGGCAAAGATGACGCATAGATCCAGATCGTCTATACCGCAGGAGCTTGGAAGGATCAGAGACACCTCTGTGTGGACGTCTTTAAGAAGCCCCAGCTTTTCACCTACCAGGATATCAACGATGGCATTCCCGGTCCGGCAGGGAAAGGATAGGGAGCCGGAGGCCGCTGAGAGCTTCAGCAGGTACTTCCGGCTCTCTTCGATTTTTCCGCTATTTAACAGGCTGCTGAGCACTGTAAGATGATTTTTTACGTCATGGCGGAAGGCCATAGTCTGCTCATAGCGGCTGCGGGCCTCGGCTATGTACACCTTTTGGGCCTGGGCAGCCTGGGTCAGGGACTGAAGTGCCGCACTGTCCCGGAATCCACGGCAGAGCTGCCGGTAGGCGTACAGTGTGCAGAGCATTGCGGCGAGGCCCATCACCTGCAAAAACAGCAGCGCGGCATGCCTGCCTGTTTCCATAGGGGAGACAGGCGGTGTGAACAAGCTGTATGATGTGCGCAGGATATAGAGCTCTGCGGAAAAGAAAAACAGGCTTGGAAACAGAAGAAGTCCCAGGCGCGGCATGCCGTAAGCGCCGGGCATAAGCTTTAGGACGCCCCAGTAGCAGCAGGCGCATAACAGGAAGAATACAACAAGCGCCGTAATTAGGAGCAGGTACAATAATGGGTCGCCAATAAATCTTGGAAATACCACTGCTTCAACTGAGTTGATGACACCAAAGGAGAGCTGGGAGATATAGAAGGAGAGCACTGCCGCAAGCCAGGAAACATGCCAGCGGTTTTTAAGCGCGTACCGGCTGGTACATGCCAGGGCCAGCACTCCGGCGCCGACTGGCAGTATCCCGCCTCCTGGAAGGAATCTAATAGATACATGGTCTATAGTCCATATTAAAAGAAAGTAAACCGGGAAAAGCAAGAGCCTGGGCTTTTTCCCGGTGAGTTTTGAAGTGAAAAGCAGGTGCATAATACTTTGCCCAGCCAGGCAGGCCATATCGCTGAGCAGGCCGAAATAGTCCATATCAAAGCCCTCCCTCTTTCATATACCTCAGCAGGGAAGAGGCAAGATCCCCTTCCCTCAGGCGGGATACAGGTATGGTACTGCCGCCCGGTAGAATGATCTGTCCCGGGCGGCGTCCTTGGACATAGGCGAGATTTACCAGATAGCTGCGGTGGCACTTGAAGAAGCGCCGGTCTACCCGCTGCTCAAGCTCACCCATTTTATCGTAGTAATCAATAACCGAGCTGTCGCTCTTATGGATATATATTTTACGGCCCAGCACCTCACAGTAAACTATCTCAGAGAGGGGGACGATCTCAGAGCTGCCGCCGCGCTGGACCACTATAGATTTGGAGGCTTTATGCTCCAGAGAGCAAAGGGCTCGGCACATGGTTTGGTAGAAGGACTTGCAGTCTACAGGCTTTACCAGATAGTCGTATGCCTCCACCTTAAAGGCGTCAAATACCCGCTCCCGGAGGACCGTCACGAAAATCAGCAAAGCACTATCCCCCCGGTGGCGCAGGAGCCTTGCCGTTTCCATGCCATCAGGCTGTTCCATCTGTATATCTAAAAATATCACATCAAAGTTTTCGGGGCTCTCCAGCAGGGAGCGCCCGCCGGAGAAGCTGCGGACAGAGAAAGCTGTGATCCCGCGCGACTCCATATAGCTCGAGATAAGCTCTGAGATTTCCCGGGCCATTACCGGCTCGTCATCGCAGACGGCAAATTTTAACGTACCCATCACCACACTTTTCAGTATACAGAATAGCAGAAACCAGCTAGGAAAGGCAATTATACTGTAATAGAATGTCCGAAAAATGTTGTGAAATGCTGTTATGCCCTTAGCCGGGAAAAGTCTGCGGCGGACTCAATGGCGGCGGTTACCAGCATGAGCCCTTTCTCATCGTCTTCGCTAAACCGGCCTGTCTCAGGGCTGTCAATGTCCAGAACTCCAACTATCCTCCCGCTGCTTCTGATCGGCAGAACTATCTCAGATCGGGACGCGCTGTCGCAGGCAATATGGCCCGGGAAATCATGCACATCCGGTACCCTCAGCACCCGCCCCTCTTTGACGGCAGACCCGCATACACCTCTGCCGGCCTCTATCCTCACACAGGCCACCTTGCCCTGGAAGGGGCCAAGCAGCAGGCATCCATTGTCCATCAGGTAAAAGCCTACCCAGTTTATGCGCTCAAGGCCCTCGTTCAAAATTGCAGAGGCGTTGGAGAGAAGCGGTATGAAGCCGCTGTCAATTTCGGCGAGGGATACTATCTGCTTTGCCATAAGCTTATAATCTGGCATTTTATCCCTCCTTTTGTTTTAGTGAAGTGTAGTTATACAGGACGGTGGCAACTTCAGCGCGGGTCATACTGGTCTGCGGGTCGAACAGATCACCGGGCTTTCCGCTGATCATGCCTTTTTCATGGGCCCAGTCCACAGCTGTGAGGGCGTACACGGAGATGCTGCCCTCATCCTCAAAGTCCTGCCCGGGCGCTGCCTCAGGCTCTCCCTCCAACCTCCAGATAGCGGCCACTACCTGCTCCCTGGTGACCGGGTCATCAGTACCGAAAAGGCCGTTGCCATAACCGGCTATAACCCCTGTTTCACTGGCCCAGAGCACACTGGAGGTGTACCATCTACCGGCCTTCACGTCAGTGAATGGGATATCATAGCCGGAGACCTCCGGCTGGCCCGCCGCGCGGTACAGCACGCCAGCCAGCATACTGCGTGTCATCTCACTGTAGGGCAGGAACATCTTGTCGCCGACGCCGCTCATAAGCCCTTTTTCCCGGCAGTAGGTTATGGGGACCGAAAACCATTTGTTGTCCGGCACATCGGTATAGCCGCTCTTGTAAACCGGTTCTTCTAGTATTACACACTGCTTGCCTCGGGAACGGAATACGGATTCAAAGCGGCTGCGGCTATAGGTCACTTTCCCGGCTAAAGGGTCAGCCAGGGTGACAGTTGTGGGGGTATAGCCTATCAGCACCGCGCCGTGGTCGTTATGGCTGATACTCATTGGTCTGCCGTCGGGGGTGTACCAGCTAAAATAGGCGTGGCGGTCAACCATATTTATTGTCACCATAACCACCACCGGGGTGCCCTGCTCCACCAGGGCGTACAGCTCCCGCGGCTCAGAGCCGGAGATATCCTTTGCTTTCATATGGATATTGTTGGCTTTAAAATATCCGTCCGCGGCAGTACAGAGAGCGGTGGGGCCGCAGATATATCCCCCGGAGTTAAAGGGGCTACCCACAAAGTATTTGTCCATGTCCGGGCCGTAGAGCCTGCCGCCGCTTCCATAGTAGAAGTATGGGGAGACCTTGGGCAGATAACGGCTTGCCATAGTGACTTTGCTTACGGTATGCCCATAGTAGCGCATAGCCATAGTGAGGGCTGTCACCTCACAGCCGGTTGGCAGTTCGGGCATCTGCCAGACTATGGGGAAACCGCTGATAGTGTGCCTGTCCGGGGCTTTGGCAGCGGCGGGTACATGCAGGCTTATAGCGATGCAGAGCACCGCCAACAGGCAGGCCGTGTATCTCTTGCGCTTTGTCATAGTCCTACTCTCCATTCCCGTATTATAGTAGTAATTATACCGCAGGGCTCAGAAAATATCAAGTGCAGGTTGAAACCTTCGGCCTGCTATGGTATGATAAGACAAAAGCTTATGTGCAGTCGAGAAAGGAGCGCTAAAGCCTATGGAAAACAGCCTTATCAGCCAGAAAATGCGGGAGCTCTCACCGGAGCTGGATCCTCTGCGCCTGGGCACCGGCTGGAGGCCGGAGGATCTCCCTAAGCCGCAGATCTTTATTGAGAGCACGTTTGGCGACAGCCACCCGGGTTCCGGGCATTTGGACAGGCTCGTGGAGGCGGCAAGGGAGGGTGTTGCGGAAGCCGGAGGACATGGGGCACGGTACTTCTGCACGGATATGTGCGATGGCGAGAGCCAGGGCACGGACGGCATAAATTTCTCCCTGGCCAGCCGGGAGATGATAGCCAACATGATAGAGATACAGCAGAGCGCCACACCCTTTGACGCGGGGGTATATATAGCCAGCTGCGATAAGGGCCTGCCAGGAAACCTGATGGGGCTTTTAAGGGTGGATATCCCGGCGGTTGTGGTGACAGGCGGGACTATGGCTGCAGGGCCTAAGCTGCTCACCTTAGAACAGCTTGGCATGTACTCCGCAATGTATGAGCGGGGGGAGATAGACAAGGCGGAGCTTGACTGGGCCAAGGAAAGCGCCTGCCCGGGCTGCGGAGCCTGCTCGTTTATTGGCACAGCCTCCACTATGCAGATAATGGCTGAGGCCCTGGGCCTGGCTCTGCCCGGCAGCGCTCTGCTGCCCTCTGGCAGCCCGGACCTGCTGGAATATGCCAGGAGTGCCGGGAAACTGGCGGTAAAGCTGGCGCATAGCACAGGCATGAGGCCCTCGGATATTGTGACAATGGAGAGCTTTGAGAATGCCATACTTGTGCATGCGGCAGTCTCTGGCTCTACCAACTGCTTGCTTCACCTTCCTGCTATAGCCCGCGAGCTGGGGCTGGAGATAACCGGCGAGACCTTTGACAGGCTGCACCGGGGCGCAAGATATCTCCTGGATGTGCGCCCGGCAGGCCGCTGGCCCGCGGAGTTCTTTTACTATGCGGGAGGGGTCCCGGCTATCATGGAGGAAATAAAGCCGCATCTGCATCTGGACGCAATGACTGTCACCGGGAAAACCCTGGGTGAAAATCTTGAGGAGCTGAAGAAAGGCGGCTTCTATGAGCGCTGCCAGAAGTGGCTTTTAGAGGCGAATAAAAAGCATGATACAAATATAACCAGAGAGGACGTTATACGCCCATACGATAAAGCCCTTGGCACAGACGGCTCTATCGCGGTCTTAAAGGGCAACCTTGCCCCGGAGGGAGCTGTTATCAAGCACACGGCCTGCCCTAAGGAAATGTTCTCGGCGGTGCTGAACGCCAGGCCGTTTGACAGCGAGGAGGAGTGCATCGACGCGGTACTGCACCACAGGGTAAAGCCTGGAGACGCGGTGTTTATCCGCTATGAGGGGCCTAAGGGCTCGGGAATGCCAGAGATGTTTTATACCTCCGAGGCCATCTCCTCTGATAAGGAGCTGGGACGGAGCATTGCCCTTATTACCGACGGGCGCTTCTCCGGAGCGTCTACAGGGCCGGTTATAGGCCATTGCAGCCCGGAGGCCCAGGCTGGCGGGCCTATTGCTCTGGTGGAGGATGGAGACCTGATACATTTAGATGTGAAGGAACGGGTGCTGGAAATAGCTGGCATAAAAGGGCAGAGGCTGAGTCCGGAGGAGATAGACGCTGTTCTGGCTGAGCGAAAGAAGCACTGGAAGCCGAAGCCCGCCAAGTATAAGCGGGGGGTACTGCGGCTGTTCTCAGATTTGGCAGCTTCTCCCATGAAGGGAGCGTATCTTGACTATGACGGCGAATAATATTTTTGGAGGTATAATAGATGGATAAAGTTAGTCAGACGATCTCAGAGATAGGCATTGTGCCGGTGATAAAGCTCACAGACCCGGAGCGGGACGCGGCTCCTCTTGGGAAGGCTCTCTGCGCCGGGGGCGTGCCGGTGGCTGAGGTCACCTTCCGCGCAGCGGGTGCGGACAAAGCAATACGGCTGATGAAGGAGGCCTGCCCTGAGCTGATAGCCGGTGCAGGCACGGTTACGGTGACAGAGCAGATAGACGCAGCTATAGAGGCAGGCGGGCAGTTTATAGTGACCCCTGGCTTCGACCCGGAGCTGGTGGAATATGCCCAAAATAAGGGGGTGCCCATATATCCCGGATGCACAACTCCCACAGACTACCATGCCGCGCTGAAATTCGGGCTTGAGCTTATAAAGTTCTTCCCGGCAGAGCAGTCCGGGGGGCTCGGGAAGATAAAGGCCATGAGCGCGCCGTTTCCACAGTTTAAAGTAATGCCTACGGGGGGTATCTCGCTGAAGAACCTGGAGGAGTATATCAGTTGCCCGGTGATAGCAGCCTGCGGGGGCTCGTATATGGTGACCGCACAGCTTATTGAGGAACAGAACTGGGACGAGATAGCGGAGCTTTGCAGGCAGTCACGGGAGACGATCAAAGCTGTGAGAGGGAGTAAATAAATGGACTATAAACTGTCACTTCATAATGCGTCAGCAGTTGAGGCGCGCCCTCTTGGAGAGGCCTTTCACGGCAGGAATAACGACGGTACAGAGCTGTCGGTAAACAGCTATTATATGGAAAAGGACGGACAGCCGTTCTTTGGCGTGAGCGGTGAGTTCCATTTCAGCCGCATGGAGCCGGTGCGCTGGGAAGATGAGCTAATAAAGATGAAGCTGGGCGGCGTGAATATCGTGGCAACCTATGTGTTCTGGAACCACCATGAGGAGGAAGAGGGCTGCTTCGACTTTACGGGGCGGCGGGATCTGGGTAGGTTCGTGAAGCTCTGCCAAAAGCACGGACTGTATGTGATACTAAGGTGCGGCCCCTTCGCCCATGGAGAGGCGCGCAACGGCGGCCTGCCGGACTGGCTATATGGCAAGCCCTTTGAGGTGCGGAAGCTCAGCAAGGGCTTCCTCAGCTGTACCAGGCGGCTGTATACGGAGATAGCCGGTCAGGTCAATGGGATGTTTTTTAAGGACGGCGGGCCGGTGATCGGCGTGCAGATAGACAATGAGTATATGGCGTCTTCAGCGCCATGGGAGATGACCACCGGCATATCCAATGAATGGGCCTTTGGCGGCGACGAGGGTGAGGAGTATCTGCTGCGCCTGAAGGAGCTTGCAGCTGAGTGCGGGCTTACCCCGGTATTTTATACATGCACCGGCTGGGGCAATGCCCCGACTCCGGACTCTATGCTGCCCCTATGGGGAGGCTATGCCTACAGGCCCTGGCTGTTCTACTCCCATAAAGGGGAGCATCCTGCTACAGAGCAGTATATCTATCAGGACTACCATAAAAACGGCATTGCCTGCACCGACGATTTCCGGCCGCGCTATGCCCCGGAGGACCGTCCATACGCCTGCTGCGAGATGGGCGGCGGGATGATGTGCAGCTATAATTACAGGTTTCAGCTGCCGTATAAGTCAGTGGACGCTATGGCGGCAGTGAAGCTTGCTTCAGGCTGCAACTTTCTGGGCTACTATATGTATCAGGGCGGCAGCGATCCCGTTGGGAAAAACGGACAGTATCTTAACGAGAGCCAGGTGTGCAAGATATCATACGACTACCAGGCCGCTCTTGGCGAGTTCGGTCAGGTGAGGGAGTCTTACCGGCGCACAAAGCTGCTCCACTATTTTGTGCGCGCATTTGCAGAAATACTCTGCCCAATGAAAACCGTGCTGCCCAAGGGGGCGTCGCTTATTGACCCAAACGACGTGGATACACTTCGCTATGCTGCGCGCACGGACGGGCATGGCGGTTTCCTGTTTGTGAACAATTTCCAGGACCATGTGACGGTTAAGGACCGCCTGGAAGAGACGGTTACTCTGGATATGAAAGAAGGGGAGATCACTTTCCGCTTCGGTATTGCCGCAGAGGAGAACGCCATACTTCCGTTTAATATGGACCTGGGAGGGATCAAGCTGGTTGAGGCTAACGCCCAGCCGGTTACGGTGATAGAAAAGGATGGCCGAGAAGTGTATGTGTTCTTTGTCCCGAGAGGCATGAGAGGCAGTTTTACGTTTGAGGAAAAGGCTGAAATAGACATCAGCAAGTCGGGCGCGTATATCTGCCCGGAGAACTTTACTGCGGAAGAATTTACAGTCAGCAAGGGAGAGCGCTCCGCCGGCATTCTGGTGCTCAGCAGGGAGCTGGCTGAGCAGATGTATATTGCCGGAGGGAACAGGCTGATCTTTACAGATGAAGCCCTGCTTGAGGATGAAAACGGCTTGAGGCTTGAGACGGTCAAGTCTGAAAATCATATATACTGTTACCCGGCGGATGCTCTTTCGGGCAATGCTCAGGGCGGAAGCAGCGGGGTGCTGGGAAAATTCTTGTACCGGGCTGGGCAGTGGGCCGGGGCAGGGAAGGAGCTTTCTGTAGAACAGGTGGCGCCGGGCAGATATACCCTGGACATTCCCGGTGGACTGTTGGAAGGTGTAAAAGATGTGCGCCTGCAAATAGGCTACAGTGGTGATATCGGCAGCCTGTTCCTGAACAGCAGGCTCATAAGCGATAATTTTGCCAACGGCGCAGTTTGGGAGGTAGGCATGAGGGAGTTTGCCGGCGAGCACAGACAGCTTGTGCTGTATATCACGCCGCTGAAGGAGGGCGCAAACGTGAGTGTGGAGTCCGGGATGGCTGCCAGGGTAGAGGAAGTCGGGGGAGCGGTCGCGGTGCTTCATAGCGCGAAGCTCTGCCCGGTATACGAGATAGAGCTTTAGAGCCCATTTATGGACTACAGATAAGGGCAATATACAAATGCCAGGCCGTACCAACGCGGCGTGACATATGGCTGGCAGCATAGGGTCATACCCGCATATGAAATACCCTCGGCGGAGCCGGGGGACTTTTGTTTATATCCAACTGCGTTCTCTCTCAAGCCTCATGCGTTCCTCCTGCTGCTGGCCATCATATATTTCCCTGAACCTGCCGCCAAGGTCTATAAGCTCCTGGAAGCGGCCCTCCTCAATGACTCTGCCGCCCTCCATTACCAGGATACGGTCGGCGTTCTCAATAGTGCTTAGCCTATGGGCTACAGTCACGGTAGTCATGCCAACAGATATCCTGTCAAGGCAGGCCTGGACCTCCTTTTCAGTGGACGAGTCCAAAGCGGCGGTGGCCTCGTCCAGCAGCAGTACAGGGGCTTCTTTCAGTATACCCCTGGCTATGGCGACTCTCTGGCGCTGGCCTCCGGAGAGCTGGCTGCCCCGTTCACCCACCTGGGTATCATAGCCCTCGGGGAGGCTAAGTATGAACTCGTGGATATCGGCCATCCCGGCGGCGCGTTCAAGCTCTTGCTGTGCGGCGCCGGGTCGGGCCATTTGCAGGTTGTCCTCTACGGTGCCGTCAAAAAGTGTGCACTCCTGCGGTACATATGCGAACAGGCCGCGTATGGCTGAGAGCGATAGTCCGGTCTGACCGAAGTAACGTATCTCTCCAGAAGTCGGGGCATAGAAGCCCTCGATCAGCTTTATCACCGTGGATTTGCCCCCTCCGGAGCCGCCGACGATAGCCAGGTGCTCGCCTCGGTGCAGGGTCAGATCCAGATCGTCTATCACGTTGTTTTCTCCGTCATAGGAAAAGCTAACGGAGCGCAGCTCCACGGCAATATCTCCGTCGGCTTTTGCGGCGTCTATGCCGTCGTGCAGATCCTCGAGGGGCTGGTCCAGCAGGCTGTGTACCCGCTCCATGGCGACAAGGTCAGTCTGGGTCAGAAGGAGGAATGTGCTGAGCCTGTATATAGAGTCTGCCATCATGCCCATGAGCGTAGCGTTAAACACGGTATTGCCAAGAGTCACGCCGTCCCGGGCAAGCAGGATGCCTATTATAAATCCGATAGCCTGGGCAGACTGGGCAAAGAAATCCACAACACCGTATGTGATCCCGATGATATTCTGGTACTTAATGCGCCTGTCTTTGATCACCTCGCATATTCTGGCGTAGCGCTCGGCAAGCACATGGTGCAGCACAAAGACCCGCACCACCGGGATCCCCCTCAGAGCCTCTACTAAAAATGACGCAGAGTTTGCGATCTCCTGCTTTGCCCGCTGCTCAACAGACTTAGCCAGTGGATCCAGCCAGAGGGAGAGGGCCAGGTTTATTCCGCCGTAGATCACACCGGCTAGGGCAATACGCCAGTCATTGATGAGCAGCAATATAAGCGTTGCCGGGAAGACGACTCCAAACCTGATAAGATGGGTTACAGAGTAGGAGCGGAAGGCGCCGGTAGTACGGCTGGCGTCATCCCTCAGACGGGTTATATAGTCCCCGGTCTTGAATTTTGTCATGACGCCGTAGGGCATATGGGTCACGTGCCAGAAAAGCTTTTTGTAGAGCCTGCTGAGACCGTACTCTGCGGCTGTAGTCTGCATATATCTGCCCAGTATCACCGGCGGTACCAGCAAAAGGAAAAGGCCCAGCATAATGAGCAGCATTACCATGATGTTTCCCTGACGCTCCCCGGCAACTATATCAATGAGTGCCTGATTCACATATGGGAACGCAAATAAAAGGGCCATCTCACAAGAGGCAAACAGCACCCCGAGCAGATACTTTCCCCGGGCCCGGCCAAGGTATTCAAAGCTGCGCCTATAAAGAGTCAGCGCGGATGTCTTTCTCATTTTATCACCTCCCTATGTCTGTAACAAGGCCCTGGAGCCTGCACATATCGTAGTATCGTCCCTTGAGGGCCAGCAGATCCGTTGGGGAGCCCTCCTCTACTACCCGGCCCTTGTCCATGCAGTAGATATAGTCTGCACCCTGTATAGTGCTTAGCCTATGGGCTATGATGACTGCCGAGCGGCCCTCTAATAGCTTATCAAGGCTTTTTTGTACCTCGCGCTCCGTCTGCAGATCAAGGGCTGAGGTAGCCTCGTCAAGGAGCACCAGCGGGGCCTCCTTGACCATGGCCCGGGCGATACAAAGCCGCTGCTTCTGCCCGCCGGACAGGGTCTGCCCGCCCTCGCCTATCTGGTGGTCCATGCCGCCGCTTAAATTGGAAACAAAGCTCCAGAGCTCCACGTCCTTTAGGGCCTGCTCACACTGTTCCCGGGTGAGTCCCGGCCTGCCGTAGGCCACGTTTTCATAGATACTGCCGTCGAACAGGAAGGAATCCTGGGTGACGATCGCCATTTTTGAGCGCAGGTCGTCCGGGCGCCAGTCCAGGGACTCTAATCCAAAGAGCTTCAGGCTGCCGCTCTCAGGCAGATAGAAGCGGCATATAAGCTTGATCAGAGTGGACTTTCCACAGCCGCTTTCGCCCACGATCGCGATCTTCTTGCCTGCCGAGATGTGCAGGGTAAGCCCATCCAGCACCCGGCCATCGCGGTCGTAGGAGAAGGTGAGCTTTTCGGCAGAGCAGGGGTTTTTACTGGCCTCAAGGCCCAGCAGCCCGGGAAGCTCATCAGGAATGTCCAGCACCTCATAATACCGCTGGGCGCAGGCTGTGACCCGGCGGACGGTCTGTATCATATAGTCTGAGGCGGTGAGCAGCTCGGTGATATAGTTGCTCATAGTTACAAAGGAAATAAAGATACCAACGGTGAGCAGCCCCTTTGTTACCAGCCATGAGCCTACAAGGAACAGGCACATGGTCTGTACCACATTTGCAATGTATTTCACGGCGGTCATCCTCATGCTTATGCGCTCGTTTTCAACCTCAAACTCATACATCCTCTCAGCCATCACGTCAAATTTCTTCTGAAAATGCTCCTGAGCGCCAAAGGCCTTTACGGTGGGTGCGCCGAGAAGCATATCCGCGACCAGGCTCATAGCCGAGCCCGCGCTGTCCATGGACTTCTTGCTTTGCTTGAGGATGGGCTTGCTGATAAGTGAGACCAGCCCCAGGGACACCGGCAGGATTACCACATAGGCAAGGGAGAGCTGCCAGGACATGAACACGCAGGCGAAGAGCCCGAACAGGGCGGAGAATATCTGCCGTGAATAGTTGCTTACATGTCCGGCGGAAAAGGTGCTGAGCAGGTCTATATCACTGTTAAGCCGGGCGGTCACATCCCCGGTGCGGAAATGGTTTTCAAGAACAGCAGGGTCGCCGTGGGTGAGCTTGTGAAAGGCCCGGGCCCGCACGCCAAGGAACATGTTCTCGGTGATACGGCCTATGATATGGTAGTGTACGGCGGTGCGCAAACAGTCCGCAAGAATGAATGCAGCCATCATTATAGCGGCGAATATCATGTCGTTTATAAGCCCAGCCATACCAAGATCTACCGCCCGGCCCCAGAAGGTCGCCGCCAGCATTTTCAGCACGCCGGACAGAAGAGATATGCCAACGATAGTGAGTATACCCGGCAGGTATTTCTTATTGTCAATATAGAATCTAAACAGAGGGTTTATCTCCATCAGGCTTCCTCCTCAGGCAGCAGTGGAAGGGCTTTTACAGCCCTGCCTCCCTCGTTTATCCACAACTGCACCACCTCATTACCTGACCACTTCTCTTTAAGATACTCCCGGTTTTTCATCCAGCCTGCCCTAAAGTCCGGCTCGGTATGCAGGCGGTCATAGCTGCGTTTCTCCGCAGGATAGTGTATAGCCCGGGCGTCTCGTCCCAGCACATACTTTGCGCCATGCTGAGAAAGCTGTATGCCGAAATCGTTGTCCTCACAGCCCCAGGTGCAGAAGAAGTCGTCAAACCATACGTTATTCTCACGCATGAACTCAGTGGGCACCGAGAAGTGCAGGCTCCAGAGCACTATCCAGGGGGCTTGCCAGCGGTAGAGCTCGCTGCCTATCGCATAATCACGCTCACGCCCGTCCAGCATTCCCCTTTCATTCATGATGTCTGCGGCTTCGTCGGGAGTGTTATTGTCGATGATGTCCCGCATTTCCTGCAAGTCCGAGGTCAGGTCGTTGCCGTAGATATAGCCGATAGTTACTGCCTTTGGACCATTCTGCTGATAGAGACGCCAGTGTTCAGAAAGGCAGCCTCTGGTGACTATGACCCCGCAGTCAAGGAAAACACAGACCTCGCCTTTTGCAGCGCGTATGCCCATGTTCCTGGCCTGACCGGGCCTAAAGCCCTTGTCTTCCTGCCAGAAGTGGCGGATGTCAACGCGGCCTGTGTACTCGTCGGCAACGGCCTTCATGTCCACAGAGGAGCCGTCGTCTGCGACGATTATCTCTATGTCCTCCAGAGGGAAGTCCGAGCCCAGCACAGAGCCGATAGTCATGCGCAGCTCCCGGGGGTTATTATACACAGGAATGATTATTGTCAGCTTTTTCATCAATTCGTCCTCCTTATGGGGTATTTGGGGCCACTGGGATAAGAGCCTGCGCACCTCGCCGGAGGTCTCTGATATCCAGAAGAAGGTGGCGGCAGTGTCAAAAAACTTGGGCATGGACCAGACGGATAGATCCTTAGCCTGGCGGCGCAGCGCGGATGTAAAGCCACCGTCTGCAAGGCCGGTGGAGATATAGTATTCAGCCGCTGCATGAAACCTTTCTTTGAGCCAGGGCAGGTGGGGATCGTCCGGGCCGAACCCCTCTAATGTCGCCTGATAGAGCTTGACGCAGGTAACACAGTAGTACAGGCTCCAGAGCTTGGCGAAGGAATAGTATCCGGCCTGCCAGCAATATTCCACCTTGCCGCGAAAGACATCCAGCGCGTCATACCGCTTATAGCTGAAGCGACGCTTTGTAATACTGCCGGGGTTTGAGAAGTAGTGGTAGAGGGGGAGGGCAGTGCAGGCAGTCACCTGGGCACGGTCCAGTATTTTATGGATGGTGGCCTCGTCCTCATGTATCTTGCCTATTGGGAACTGTATGCCCAATAACATCTTCCTGCGGTAGAGCTTGGCTGCTAACATACAGCGCATAGGAGTTGAGGCGCTAAGATATGCGGTCATGCCCTGTACCCGGCTTTTGTAGATATGTGGGCTTGGGGAGCCGCAGTCTATAGGGGGAGAGCAGCTTCTCTCGGTATGCTCCATAGCGCACTGGACCACGTCGGCATTATGGGCGGCAGCTATCTCCATAAGCACCTCGATAGTGCGCGGGTCTATGTAGTCGTCAGAATCAAGAAAGAAAAGGTGTTCGCCACGGGACATCTCCACCAGCCGCTGGCGGGCATATGATACGCCCTTATGGGGCAGGGCTTCCACTTTAATTGGTACAGAATGCCCGCATACATATGTATTGACAACGTCCAAAGTGCCGTCGGTAGAGCCGTCGTCGGCTATACATATCTCAAGGCTGTCGTAGGTCTGTGCGAGCACTGAATCCAGGCACCGGGAGATATATTCCTCCACCTGGTAAGAGGGGATAAGAACGGAGACGAGGGGTTTCATAAATATCACTCCTTTACAATGAGTATAACAGGCAGAGAAATTATTTCAACCCCTTTTACATGAACGGTCGAAAATCGTGCAGTTTTGGTAGGCATAGAAAGCGGCAGGCCCGGTTTTCGGGTCTGCCGCATGGTCATGCTAGTGCTTGATGAGTATGACTGTATGGAAAAGCTCTGTGCCGTTATCATAATATTGGCGCAGGGTGCCATCGTACTTTTTCACGACCCCGGCTATACTTTTGATACCAAGCCCATGGTGTACGATATCCTGCTTGGTGCTGGCGAAGCCGCCCATACCGTCGCCTTTAGGCGGCGAGGCACAGGAGTTCACCAGTGACACCATCAAAGCGCCCCCGGCCCGCAGGTCACAGAGGAGCTCGATATATGGACTCTCGGCTCCATTAGCCGCCTCTACGGCGTTCTCCATAAGGTTTCCAAACAGGGAGGTCATGTCGATCTGGCTCAAAAAGTCCACGGACTGGTCCCGAACATCAGCGGAGAAGTGGATACCCTTCTCGCCGCACACCTCGCCGTACCGGGCAAGTATTACATCAAGCAGCCGGTTGCCGCAAATGCGTACCCGTTTCTGGAGGGCGGGGGAGCGCTCAAGCTCCGCCACATACTGCGCCACAGCCGTATCCCCGCCGGCCTGGGCCAGGCCGCGTATTGCGCCCAAGTGCTTGCGGATGTCGTGTATCAGCACACGCTGGCGGTCATACTGCTCCTCCATGGCCTTATAGTAGCTGATCTCCGTCTGCTGTTTCTGGAGCATGAGCTGGCGTGACAGGTCCTGCCGGTTCATACGCTGGGTTATCCGGTAGCCAATATATATTAGCAGGTTGTCGAACATCAGTATCATCACGCCAGCCAGGGCCAATGAGCCTATTGTAAGAGGCAGTGCGATAAAGAACGCCGTATAGCTCACCATCAGAAGTATAAACAGTGTCGCCAGGGAAAATCCGGTCAGCATTAAAGCGGCGGGGTCATAGCTGGAGATATGGGAGTCCTCCTCAGAAAAATGCCGGGTTATTTTGCAGAAGCCCTTATATATGAGTTTGCCGCTGAAGGACAGCAGGGTGAATCCCAAAAGCAGGGCAAAGGCGTCTTTTGTCATCTTGTCGCCTCCACATACAGCATATAGGCGTTCTTGAACTCCTGGCAGCGCCGACGGGCCAGATATGCCGGGTACTGGACACCGTCAGGGGCTTCCAGGGTGATAAGGGTGGAGGAGAAAGAGCGCACATATTTCATGTTGATCATATAGCTGCGGTGGGGGCGGTAGAAGCTGCCTATATCAAGCAGGGATTCCCAGTGCCTCATGCCTTGTGTAGACTTATAGCTTCCGTCCAGGGTGTGTATTACCACCCGCCGCCCCTGAGCCTCGGCCATGATTATCTCCTGGGCGCTGCGTGTGACGGATTTCCCGGCGGTCTCGATAAGCACTGGCCTGGTATCCACGCTGAGCTGGTACAGTGCGTCATCCATGTTGCGGAACAGCCGGGCTTTCTCCAGCGGCTTTGAAAGATAACGGAACACATGAAACCTCATGGCGTCGTCAAGATAGTCAGCGTGGGAGGTAAGGATAAATATTTTAATATATGGGTATTGGGCCTGTAACTTTGCCCCGGCGTCTATGCCGCTTATTTCCGGCATTTCCACATCCAAGAAAGCAATATCGGGGTGGGGCACGCCGGGACGGCAGAGTTCTTCGAGCATGACCTTCGGGGAAGTATATGAGGCGTACTCGGGCTGAGGAAGGTCTTTCACGTTAAAATATTCCCGAAGACTCATTTCAAGCTGGGCAGGAATGTTAGGGTCGTCGTCACAGAACAGTATTCTTAGGTAAAGAGGGGAGTTCTCGGGCTTATTGGCATTCACTTTTCTATCGCCGCCTGTGCAGACATTGCTGCCTTCATGCCCTCATAGATATGGTCGGAGAATTTGCGGCTCCTGTCGTAGGAATAGAGGCCGTTTTGCTCCTGTTCCACATCGGTGAGCTGGGTGTAGCACAGGGCGCAGACAGCGGGATTCTCCAGCATTGCGGCGGCGAGGCCTGCAAAGCGCCTTAGCACCTCATCCTCGCTGTCGGGCCTGTTTCCATATCCCCAGTTGTTCTCATCCTCAGGATTTGGGTTCCACCAGGTGCCGCCGTACTCGCTGACGAAATAGGGCTGGCCTTCGTACTTCTGGCGCTGGGGGAAGGTCTCAAAGGCCTCGCCTCCATCAGCCATAGGAGCAAGCTTTGCCCTGAAAGAATCGGGGTCCTGGTCGTAGTCGTGTATATCATAGATATCAGTTATCACATGGAAGTTTCCGCTGGTGTCTATCACTGGGCGCGTGGGGTCAAGGGCTTTTGTTGCAAGATAGGTGGCTCTCAGCACCTCGTTATCCTGTCTTGCGCCAGTCTTTGGGTCGTCCCAGGTCTCGTTAAACGGGCACCAGCCCACTAAAGCAGGATGGTTGAAATCCCGGGCAACCTCCTCCAGCCACTCTGGCAGGAAATTCTCAAGCCCGGCGGCGGTGGTGATATCCAAGCCCCAGCTTGCCATCTCTCCCCATACCAGATATCCAAGCTTGTCGGCCCAGTACAGGTAGCGCTCCTCAAATACCTTTTGATGCAGCCTGGCGCCGTTAAAGCCTAAATCCATGCTCAGCTTGATGTCATTAATAAGCGCCTCTTCGCTGGGAGCGGTATATATACCATCGGGATAGAAGCCCTGGTCCAGTATCAGCCGCTGGAATACCGGTTTGCCGTTTATCTCAATAGCCCTGCCGTCCCAGCGGATATCACGGAGGCCGAAGTAACAGTCTACCCTGTCGAGTACAGCGCCGTCCTGCTCTATAGCCAGCTCCAAATCATAGAGGTTCGGTGACTCCGGGGCCCAGAGATGGGCTTCGGCAAGCGATATTTCAAAGGCCAGCTCACTGGCGCCGGTGCGTGTACAGACGCCCATAGTCTTACCCTCAAAGGAGGCAGAGGCCTTGAAGGTACAGCCATCTGTGCAGCCTTTAATGGAAGCCTGCACCATGACTGAACTGTTTGCGGGCTGGGGATAGACTTTATAGGAGACGATATGTGTCTTGGGCAGGAACTCCAGCCAGACAGTCTGCCAGATACCTGTGGTGCGGGTGTAGTCGCAGGCGGAGGAGTAGAGCTTGTCTGCCTGCTTGCCCTTTGGCTGCTTGCCTGAACGCACATCGTCCTGGGCGCAGACTACTATTGTATTCTCGCCAGGCTGTATATGCTCGGTTATATCAAATGCAAAGGACACGTAACCTCCCTTATGGCTCCCGGCTTCCCTTCCGTTTACCCAGACGGTGCAGAGGTAGTCGACAGCGCCAAAGTGCAGCATGACAACATTATTGGTTTGTTCTTCCGTCAGATCAACGGTACGGCGGTACCAGACGGCAGGCATAAAATCCGTGTGACCGATGCCGGACAGCTTGCTCTCAGGGCAGAAGGGGACATTGATGGTCCTGGAGAAGGGGGCCTTCCACATACTGCTCTCCTTGCCGCTGTTTCCAAAGTCGAACTCAAACTCCCAGCTTCCGTTCAGGTTTAACCAGCTGTTCTCTCCGCGGGCCATCTGCGGGCGGGGGTATTCGGGACGAGGTATAGACATAGTTGTGCTCCTTTCAAATGTTGTAAATAATATAATATGTTTTAGTGTTCGCGTATACGGTAGCTCACAAAGGCAAACCTATTGCTGTCCGGGGCCCAGGAATTTACATTGATTGTACCCTGCCCGCCGAACAGCTCAGCGATAGTGCGCGCAGTGCCGCCGCCGGCATCCATCAGGCGAAGCGCCACGTTTTTATGGGGCAGATGCTCCCAAGGCTCCAAATCGCCCTTATGGTAGGACAGCATCACCACCAGCTTCCGGTTCGGGGAGATGTGGGGAAACCAGGTGTTCCACTCCTCGTCAAAGGTCATCAGAGTCTGCTCAGAGCCGTCGGCTCTCATACGGAAGGTCTGCATAAGTCCTGAACGCACGGAGTTGAACCAGATATATTCCCCGGCGCTGTCATACTCCGGGCCATCGTTAAGACCTGGTGCGGCGGTGAGCCGGGTTTCCTCACCGCCATTAACAGGGATGGTGTAGACATCAAACTCGCCGCCACGCTCCGCGCAGTAGGCAAGGGTATTGCCATCCGGGGACCAGCCATGCAGGTAGCTGGGGGCAAGAGGAGTTATGAGCCTGGGTACGCCGCCGGTCAGCGGGACGGTATAGATCCTGGACTGGCCGTCCTCCTTGGTGCCATGGCTGACGGCAATACTGCTGCCGTCCGGGGACAGAACGTGGTCGTTATTGCAGCGGGTAACGAAATCGGTAAATACCTCATGACTCTCGCGGGTCTCAAGGTCAAAGCGATAGATATGGCCGCCGCTGTTATAAGTCAGGAACTTTCCGTCCGGTGACCAGTTAGGGGCCTCGATAAGGTGGTCAAATTCCTTTAGTACCGTTCGGGTCCCAGCACTTACGTCAAAAACCTCAAGTGTTGATCGGTCGTCGTCCCTATACCAGGGATCTCTGTGGTCGGGTTCTGGAATTTTGGGCATAGATATACTCCTTTCCAGGGGTAAGTGAATTGTACACATCATACCATAACCTGTATAGGTTTGCAATGACTATATAAGATTTTGAGTGTTGTTTTTTCTTGCAAGAAACATAAAAAGCTGGTATAATAAAACGGACCACCAGCGTTATGAAGGAGAATAGATATGGACCATGTAAGCTACGGCTCTGCCTTTTCCGGCGGGAGCCTTACCGTACCGCCCAGCAAGTCAGCAGCCATACGCGCGCTGCTCTGCGGGGCGCTGGCAATGCGGACAAGCGGCAGGAGATGTGATATAACCAACCTGTTTGACAGCGATGATATCACAGTTACGATGAGAGCTGCCGAGATACTCTGTGCTGATGATAGTGGAGAGGTGGACTGCGGTGAGTCCGGCTCACTGCTGCGGTTTATTATCCCTATTGCCGCCGCGTTGGGCGGCAGATGGCGGTTTATTGGAAGAGGGCGTCTGCCGCAGCGACCTATTGGCGTATATGCGGATCTCTTGCCCGCCCACGGCGTGAGCTTTACAAATGGATCTGAGAAACAGGGCCTGCCGCTTATTATAGAGGGACGCTTGACTTCAGGCAGGTTTACTCTGCCTGGAAACATCAGCTCTCAGTTTGTGACCGGACTGCTTATGGCTCTGCCGCTTTTGGAGGGGGACAGCGAGATCATTCTGACCTCTCCTTTGGAGTCAATAGGATATGTAGACATGACAATGGACGTGCTCCGGGACTTTGGCGTTACTGTGCGGGCCATTGAAGGAGGCTGGCAGATACCCGGAGGGCAGAGCTACGAGAGCCCGGCCTATCAGGTGGAGGGCGACTGGTCTCAGGCGGCGTTCTTCCTTAATATAGCCGCGCTTTCACCCATAGGGGCCAGGGTGCGTATGGGCGGTCTTAGGCCGGACTCTTTGCAGGGCGACCGCGCGTGTATCGAGGTCTTTGGCGGCTTCGGGCTTGACATTTGCTGGGAAGGTGACGAGCTGGTGGCGCAGAATCTACACGCCGGGGAACCGTTCGGCGGTTTAAGAGGTCAGAGGCTGGATGTATCAAACATCACGGATATGGTCCCGGCGGCGGCAATATGTGCGGCGCTGAGTCGCGGAGAAACCCGTTTTGAGAACGCAGGGCGCCTGCGCCTGAAGGAGAGCGACAGGCTGGAGGCTATGGAGCAGGCCATAAATGCCATCGGCGGCAGAGCCTCTGAAGAGGGGGATACCCTCATAATAAATGGAGTAGAGAGACTAAGCGGCGGGCTTGCTCAGGGCTGTAATGACCACAGGGTAGTTATGGCGCTGGCAGGGGCTGGGCTTAGAAGCGAGTCGCCGGTGGAGGTCACGGACGCGTATAGCATAAATAAGACATATCCAACTTTTTTTGACGAGTACCGAAGATTAGGAGGTATAGCAAATGTCTTCCAGTTGGGGTAATAGTATCAGGATATCAATATTCGGAGGGAGCCATACCCAGGCAATTGGGGTGAACATTGAGGGACTTCCGGCAGGAGAGAGAATAGAGCTGCCAGAGATCCTGGCACAGATGGCACGCCGCGCGCCGGGGCAGGATAAGACCGCCACCACGCGTAAGGAGAGCGACCAGCCCCAGGTGCTGTGCGGCCTGCTGGACGATGTCACTACCGGCGTGCCCTTATGCGCAATTATTGCAAATACTAACCAGCGCTCTAAGGATTACAGTCAATTAAAGGTCCTGCCACGGCCCGGGCATGCGGACTATACAGCCGAGGTCAAGTACGGCGGGCACCAGGATGTACGCGGGGGCGGGCACTTCTCCGGGCGGCTTACGGCACCGCTGGTGTTTGCCGGGGCGGTTGCAAGGCAGATATTGGCTAGGCGCGGTATAACGGTGGGAGCCCATGTGCTGAAAATAGCCGGGGCGAAAATAAGTGACCAGCCGTTTCATCCAACAGAGGTCTCTCGGGAGCTGTTGGACAGGCTCAGCAGTGACTATTTCCCGGTCATCGACCTGGAGGCCAAGGAGAGTATGCGGCGATCGATCGAGAAGGCTAGGCTCAGCCAGGACAGTGTTGGAGGAACAGTGGAGTGCGCTATACTGGGTATGCCTGTTGGAGCCGGGGACCCTATCTTTGACGGTGCGGAAAATCGCATTGCTTCTATTGTCTTTGGCATACCGGCAGTTAAGGGCGTGGAGTTTGGCGCTGGGTTTTCTGTGGCTGATTCAAGGGGCAGCGAGAACAACGACCCAATGTATGTGTCTGAAGACGGCTCCATCAGGACTCGTACCAACAATGCTGGGGGAATACTAGGGGGCATCACCAATGGAATGCCATTGATATTCCGGGCGGCATTCAAACCTACGTCCTCTATAAGCCAGGAACAGGACACGGTGGACCTTAGCACTCATACTAATGCGAAGCTGGTCGTTACCGGGCGGCATGACCCATGTGTTGTGCCTAGGGCGGCCCCGGTCGTGGAGGCGGCCGCCAGTATAGCCGCGCTGGACCTGCTGGCTCAGAGCAGGATGCTGTAAGATGGTAAATAGGGAGGCAAAATTTTAAATATGAACGAACAGGAGTATCAAGAGAAACTGGCCCAGGAGCGCCGGGAGATAGACCGGATAGATAAACAGCTGCTGCCGCTGTTTTTAGAGCGAATGGGATGTGTGGAGCGTGTGGGTGCCTTGAAGCAGCAAGCCGGAGTTCCGGTACGCAATGCCGCCAGAGAGCAGGAGATAATCGAGAGAGTGAGCCGTCAGGCAGGAGAGCTGGGACAGAGCGCCGCGGCTTTTTACCGGGCTATCATGGCTATCAGCCGGGACCGCGAGTATGCCATAATAGGCGGGGATCCAGATCTGCGGGTGTTGGAGCGTACCGCCGACCGTGAGCTTCCAAATCCTGTGGGCCGGGTGGTGTGCCAGGGCGTGGGAGGGGCTTATTCCCACAAGGCTGCCAGCAGGCTTGTGGATGATGGGGATATCACGTTCGTGCCTGAGTTTAGCCAGGTGTTTCGGGAGGTAGAGAAAGGGGCACTGGGAGTGGTGCCGGTGGAGAATTCGGCGGCGGGGTCGGTCACAGCGGTGTATGACCTGATTTTGCAATACAGATTCTATATTGTCGGCGCGGTAGATATCCGGGTGGAGCACTGCCTGGCTGCAGCTGCTCCCGGGCCGGTGACTAAGGTAATATCTCATCCACAGGCTCTGGCCCAGTGCTCGGAGCTGATCGCGGCCCGGAGCCTTGAAGCTCAGGAATACAGCAATACCGCAGCCGCGGCCCAGGCTGTAGCGGAGCGAAGGGAAGCGGGACTTGCGGCGATCTGCTCGGAGGATGCGGCAAAACGGTATGGGCTCACCATCATAGAGCGGGGGGTCCAGAATGTCCGCAATAACACCACCAGGTTTGTGGCGGTCTATAAGAAGCCGGTTTTGCAAAATGGAGCCAATAAAATAAGCCTTTGTTTCTCCCTTGCACATACTACAGGCTCTCTGCACAGCGTGCTGCGCCGTTTTGCTACCCATGGCCTAAGCCTAACAAAGATAGAGTCTAGGCCAATTCCAGGCCGTTCCTTCGAGTATGACTTCTATCTGGACTTTACCGGCAGCATACATGACCCTGATACATTAAATCTAATCTGTGCCCTGAACGCCGAGCTGCCAAGGTTTTCTTTCCTTGGAAACTACAGCGAGCTTTCAACTGAGGAGGATGGCTGATGGAAATTGAGCTAAAGCCAGTGAGTACGCCGGAGGAAATAGATGCGCTCTGCTGCCTGGCAAAGGAGGCATGGGAGCAGGCCTACAGTGAGCTGCTGGGATATGAACAGATCAATTATATGGTAGAAAAGTTCCTGTCACCGCAGGCTGTAGTACAGCAGATGAAGGAGCAGAACTATGTGTACTACATAATATATGGTGATAACGAGCCCGGAGGCCTTATCGGTTTTGCACCAAACTATGAGGGCCGGGATGAGCTCTTTCTGAGCAAGCTCTATCTGCTGCCCCACATGAAGGGCAGCGGTGCTGCAAGGGCCGCCTTCGGAATGGCAGAGTCTGAGGCCAGGCGGCTGGGGCTCCCTGAGATACGCCTGACAGTGAATAAGGGAAATACCCATGCAAAGAAAGTCTATGAGCACTGGGGATTTGAAGTGGTGGAGAGCACCGTTACCGATATCGGCGGCGGGTTTGTGATGGATGATTATATTATGGTGAAGAAGGTTTGAGGAGGCTGACGGATATCTGGGAGAACTTTCAGAAATCAGTAGGGATTATTCATTTATCACATATGTCGGAGATGCCAAATAAGAGTATTATAGCAAAAATATCCCCGGAAAACTCCGGGGATATTTCGTTGCTCATCGACAGTGCAGCTTACCATCCAAGCGCGTCTTTTGTGGCTTTATAACTGGTCCGGCATGACTTGCACATATTGCTGTAATTTATGCTGCTTTTATTGCCGTTATCGGAATATTTCTTATGGCACACCGGGCACGTGACGGATGTGACCGACGGCATGGAGTGGCTGTCACCATAGGAGGAATAGTTTATTGAACCTCCCATTATGTAAATGACTGCGGCAACGGCAATAGTCACAATAAGGTTAAACGACTCCATCGGACGGGAGTTTTTACCGTCCTCCAAAAGCGTTGCGGGCAGGAAGAATCCTGCGGCTATAAGCATTATATTGTTCAGCAGGTCGTTGGTGTTAATGGAGACGGTCATGTCCATGAATGCAGGAATTATAACAAACATAGCTATTACGAGCATTAGCATATAGAACAGCCGGCCATAGGACCGAAGCTGCGGGCGCAGCTTACTCTTCGTAAGCTTGGAGCCAATCTGTATCATACCAATGCCGTATGCAAACAGAGCGCAGATATTGCCGAAATGCGGAAATCCAGAGTAGAGATCCATTCTTTGTGTAAAGAAATACCAATAGAGGGTCAACCCGAAATTGAGCAGGAAGGCGGCTCCCAGTATAAAACAGAGCAGGCTGACAGCTTTTGTAACGGGCTTATCCTTGACAGTGGACAGGAATACCAGCACCAGCATAATTATAGGCACCACCGTGAGGGCCGCATTCGCGAGGTAACCCAAGATACCAACGACTCCGCTGCTCCCCAAGGACATGACCCTTGTGAACAGGCTCGGTACACTGCGCCAGTTTATGGCTATGTTGGCCGCAAGCAGCAGCATAGAAAGCGGTATATCCATTTTTTTGACCGATTGATTTTCGCTCATATCTAAATCCCCTCAATAATTATGTATAATATGGTATATTGTAGCACGAACAAGTTTGAATGCCAATAAGAAAAACTTTTTGTGAGTCCTGTATAGGGTGTGGACATTTATACATTTACGTGCTATAATCTCACTAAAGAACGGTAGAAAGGAAATGTATAATATGAAAACTATAGCGAGCTTTACCGTAAATCATAACAAACTGGAGAAAGGCATGTATGTATCCAGGGTAGACGGGGATGTCATAACATATGACATTCGCATGAAGAAGCCTAACATGGGCGACTATCTGAATAACGGGCAGCTGCATACATTTGAGCACCTGTTTGCAACCTATGCCAGGAACACGGAGCTCAGCGACAGCGTCATCTATATTGGGCCAATGGGCTGCCGCACAGGGTTTTATATGCTCCTTCGGGACAGCGTGAGTAAGGAACAGGCCATAGCCCTTGTGCAGGAGTCCCTTGGGTTTATCTCGAAGTTCGATGATGTTATTCCGGGCAGCAGGCAGGAGGAGTGCGGCAACTATCTTGAGCATGACCTGCCGGGAGCCAGGGAAGTTGCAAAGGATATGCTGGAGGTGCTTAAAAACTGGACCCCGGCGGACATGGAGTACGCCCAGTAAACTCGACAATAAAATCAGCCTGCCGGTGGTAGAATATGAGCCGTTAGTCTTTGGCGTATGGAAAATTTTGGAAAGGTTTTTGCATAAATTATCCAGCAAAAACATATACTCCAAACATGTGCCCAGACTGAAATACAGAGGACGAGCTATCGTCCCCTAAGGAAAGGAACGTGCTCATATGAAGAAGAAGCTTCTGGCGGCAGTACTGGCGATTACATTGGCGGTAATGCCCATGCTGAGTGTAAGCGCATCGGCAAAAGGCGGGGGTCTTGGCGACTATATCACCGTGACTGGCTATGATCCCGATGTGGACTACATGACGATGATGCTCCGGGCCCTGAAGGACGGCAGCGCATATGCCATGCAGATCGGCGCTATCTACGAACAGCAGCGCAACTTGAAGATCGAAAAGCTGAACATGTCCTATGCTAAGACCACTTATTTCACCGACTATACAACGGCAAAGGAGATACTTGCGGCGATTGAGGCGGCGAAGCGCCCCAAGCCCTCATACACCGAGGAGGACCTGGACCTGCTGGCCAGGATAATCAACGCCGAGGCGGGCTGCGACTGGATACCCGACTGGGTCCAGAGGATGGTGGGCAGCGTGGTGCTCAACCGCGTGAAAAGCAAGCATTTCCCCAACACCATCCGAGAGGTCATATACCAGCCCGGGCAGTATGGACCGGTGTATAACGGCATGATTCACTATACCCCTACGAAGAAATCCATAGAGAACGCCAGATACGTGCTGGAAAACGGCAGCACCTGCCCGGACAATGTCACCGGCCAGAACGGCGTGATATCCGGCAGCGGGGTTTATACCAGCTACTACGACAGCATACTTGGCACCACCATCTATTTCTGCTACACCTGATACTAAGATATGAGGGGAAAGGCCGGGCAATAAGCCTGGCCTTTTACTTTGCCCTTCATGGTCGTTCGGGAACCGGACCTTGCACCTAAAACCTGTGTGTGATATAATTATAAAAGACTAACGAACAGGAGATATGAGAGATGAGCAGACTGAGCCGAAACTATCTGGGCCTTACCTTCCTGATAATGCTGATTTGCTGGGGGACGTGCTTTCTGTGCAGTCTCGCCGGTATTTCGCTGGAAAACAACAAATTGCTGTACCTGCCATATCTGTTGGGCGGGTTATCGCCTACGATCGCGTCCTATTTGGCGTTAAGGCGCAGCGGTGGGACTGCAAATCTTAAAGAGTGGCTGAAAAGCATCTTTGATTTTAAACACAATATTTTTTCTTACCTTATGGTGGTAGTTGTGGCGGTGATGTTCATTTTGCCCCAATGCCTGATTTCAGGATATGAAAACGGAGCGCCCGTCTTTGCAATTATCGTCATGGTTCCCATGATGATGATTTGCGGCGGTTTGGAGGAGGCAGGCTGGCGGTATATCCTTCTGCCGGAATTGGAGAAAAAGTGTTCGTTCACTGTATCTGTTATTGTAGTCAGCGTTATCTGGTGGCTGTGGCACTTGCCGTTATTTTACATACAGGGGACAGGTCAGTATGGGCAAGATTATTTTGCGTTTGGAATAAGCGTGCTGGGAATGAGCTTTGCTTTGGCAGGCATCAGAAAAAGCACCGGCAGTATATGGCTTTGCGTACTGTTTCACAGTATTGTAAATTCTTTAATGGGGATCTATATTCTCAATGATAATATATGGGGAAATATAGCTGCGGCTGTAATTATGATCGTGTGTTCCTACGCTTTAGTAAATATCAGCGGCAAGACAAAAATGTTCCACAAATAGATTTAGTACGGCTTGCCGGGCAGTTATCCTACGTGGAGGACTGCCCGCCCTTTTTGCTTGACAAACCCCACGCCAGGGGGTATAATATATGGACGACAACGGCATAGCCGCTACGGAAAGGAAAATGTGAGCATGGCTGAGAAGCAGTTTTTTGTTACTAAAGAAGGATTAAAGGACCTGGAGAAAGAGCGCGACTATCTGATAATGGTGCGGCGCAAGGAGGTCTCTGAAAAGATAAAAGTAGCCCTGTCCTTCGGGGACCTGTCCGAGAACAGCGAGTATGACGAAGCCAAGAACGACCAGGCTGTGGTTGAGGCACGCATTGCCGATGTGGAGATGATGCTGAAAAATGCTGTTGTGATAGATGAGGAGGCTCTGGGCAATGAGACCGTGCATATAGGCTCTACTGTTGATGTGAGTGTAACATCCCCCAACGGAAAGCAGAGTGAGCGCACACTGCGCATAGTTGGCTCCAATGAGGCCGACCCACGCAATGGCAAGATTTCAGACGAATCGGCGGTAGGCCAGGCGCTTATCGGTGCGGTGGTGAATCAGACTGTGGTTGTTGAAGCTCCAGCGGGTATGGCCACATATGTCGTCAATGCCATAAACTGATTTTAATAGAAGCACATATGATATAGGAAAAGGAGAGGGAAAGATGGCGGGAAAGCAGCCGCAGGAGCTCAGTGAGATTCTACAGATACGCCGGGATAAGCTCAATAATATGCAGGCGCAGGGCAATGATCCATACCTGCATACACGCTTTGACGTGGACAGAAAGGCTCAGGAGATACTTGACAAGTTTGATGAGCTTGAGGGCAAAGAGGTCAGCGTTGCCGGGCGTATAATGAGCCGCAGAGGTATGGGCAAAGTTGCCTTCATGGACCTGCAGGACAGCTCGGGGCGCGTGCAGGTATATGCGAAGATAGACGAGATGGGGGAGGAGTCCTATAAGGCCCTGCAGGCCTCTCTTGACATCGGAGACATCGTGGGCGTCAAGGGTGAGGTTTTCCGCACCCAGCGGGGAGAGATATCGGTGAAAGCCCTTGAGCTTACCATACTCTCAAAGGCGCTGCTGCCCCTGCCGGAGAAGTACCACGGTCTGACAAACACCGACGCAAGGTACCGCCAGCGCTACGTGGACCTTATCATGAACCCGGAGGTGCGGGAGGTATTCGTAAAGCGCTCAAGGATAATCAGCGCCATCAGGGAATACCTGGACGGCCAGGATTTTCTTGAGGTGGAAACCCCTGTGCTGCACACCCAGGCGGGCGGCGCGGCGGCGCGGCCCTTCATCACACACCACAATACCCTGAACATGGAAATGTACCTGCGCATAGCCCTGGAGCTGCACCTGAAGCGGCTGATAGTTGGCGGCTTCGACCGGGTGTACGAGATGGACCGGGTATTCCGCAACGAGGGTATGGACACCTTCCACAACCCGGAGTACACCATGCTGGAGTTCTATCAGGCTTACACCGACATAAATGGCATGATGGACCAGACCGAGGGGCTTATCCGCTTTGTTGCCCACAAGGTGCTGGGCACCGGTAGGGTGGAGCGCGACGGCGTGGAGATCGACCTGGACAAGCCTTTCGCAAGAATAAGTATGTCAGAGGCCGTAAAGCAGTACGCCGGGGTGGACTTCACTATGGTGGAGAGCCTCGAGGAGGCCCGGAAGCTTGCGGACCAGCACCATATAGAATACGAGCAGCGGCACAAGAAGGGCGAGATACTGAACCTCTTTTTCGAGAAATACTGCGAGGAAAAGCTGGTGCAGCCCACCTTCCTGACCGGCCACCCAGTGGACATCTCGCCCCTTGCCAAGAAAGACCCGGAGAACCCCGAGTACACCCAGCGCTTCGAGCTGTTCATCTGCGGCCGCGAGTACGCCAACGCCTTCAGCGAGCTAAACGACCCAATCGACCAACGCCAGCGTTTTGAAGCCCAGGCCGCCCAGAAGGCCGCCGGCGACGACGAAGCCTGCGATGTAGACGAGGATTTCCTCACCGCCCTGGAGTATGGTCTGCCGCCCACGGGCGGCATGGGCATGGGCGTGGACAGACTTGTAATGCTGCTTACGGGTGCGGCTTCTATTAGGGATGTGCTGCTGTTCCCCACGATGAAGCCGTTGGACTGAGCAAACCGTTGCGGCACAAGGGTTTAGCGGATTTTGAGCTTGCTCAAAATGCCCATTTGCCCAGAATTTGCCCATTTCAGAGAGAGTTTTTTGTAAATCTATAGAGGCTTAATGCAGCGGAAGGAAGACTGAGGCATCGCCTCCAGTCTTCTTTCCGCTTCTTTATGCTGGCTGATCTTCGGAGATTTATCCATCAGCCTCGGGCTGAGAAAGCTCCTTTCGCTTTTGCAGTTTCTCCGCCAAATTGTCAAACTCGCTCTTTTTCATGTCCTGCGTAATATGTGTGTAGATATTCATGGTGGTGTCAAAGTCGGCGTGACCAAGGATCTCCTGAATGACCTTGATATTGACGTCGTTCTCAAACAGGCGGGTTGTGAAAGTGTGACGCAGGGAGTGGCAGGAGAACCGGGGCAGCAGTACAGGATTTTTGAATTTTGCCAACTGCTCGTCATTGCAATCCCGGATGATCCGCCGGAGAGCTTTGTTGAGTGTTCCTTGGTGCTGGCAATCCCCAAATCTGTTGATGAAGATGAAATCCGTAAAGCCGTCCACAGTCATGCGGCACTTGATCTGATTGAACTCTTGGTACGCTTTCTCCATCAGCAGGGCCTCTTTTACACCGGGGAGCATGGGGATCTTCCTTGTTCCCGCTTTGGTCTTGGTCGGATGTACGTTGAAATAGCAGCTATTCTTTCCGTCCGTTCTGTGGTCGTAGTAGACAAGAGTGTGGTTCACAGAAATCAGATCGGCATTGAAGTCAACGTCTTCCCAACGGAGTCCGGTTACTTCGCCAACACGCATCCCGGTTTCCACCATGACTTCAAACACCGGATACCAGTGATGATATTTGACGTTCTCACGTTTGAGATAGCCAATGAAAAGCTCCTGCTCCGCAACAGTCAGTGCTTTCCGATGTGACGCCTCGATATTGTGGCTCTGCTTCAGTTCTTTCAGAATGTTGTCGGAAATATTGATCCTGATGTAGTTCTCCTCGACAGCGACCGTCAGAACCTGATGCAGCACGGTGTGGACGCCATCTATGGTGTTCACCTTGAGGCCACGTTCTTCCAGCAGATAGTTGTAGAGGCTCTTTACATCGGAGCGTTTTAACTGCTTGATTCGGATCTGTCCGATTTTCGGCTGGACGAACATCTCGTAGAGGTACTTGTAGTTTTGAAATGTGTTATCCGCCAGCCCACGCTTCAAGTGACACCACAGGTCGTAGATGTCATCAAGCTTGACGTTTTCTGCGCCAACGAGGATGCCGTCGGACTTGTCTTTTAGGACATCCTCTTCCTTCTTGCGAAGCTCCTCCAGCGTTTCGGCGGAGATCGAATGGCTCTTGCCGTTGCGAGA
>CANPBX010000012.1 GCA_947572385.1 uncultured Clostridia bacterium | reverse complement strand
TTCCTGACGCATAGATATATAGCACCGAAAGAAGGTGCCCTATATGTCAAACAATGTTATCGACGACCGCGCTACCAAGCTAGGGGAGTATATCGTGGAAAATAAGGCAACCGTCCGCTGCGCTGCCAAGCAGTTTGGGGTTAGTAAGAGTACGGTGCATATAGAAGAAACAAAACAGAACGATTGCTATGGCTAGTGAAATAGTGGAAAGGCCAGTGTACACAGATGCAAGAGTGTACACTGGCTTTTTTCTATTCAGGGATTTTACTTTTCTGATTTCTTGACTGGTTTGCCGCAAAACCAAATAGCAGCAAAAAAGCAGCCCCAAAAGCCCAAACGTTACAAACTGTCGCACAGATGCTACCCACTGTAACAGGTTTGCTGGTATAATTCTTTATAATCAGCAAGGTGGTGTAGGCAATGATCTTTGACTTTCCAGAACGGTTCCGTTATCTCCGACAGTCCAAAAATTTAGCCCAAAGCCAGCTGGCCAGCCTGATCGGTGTAGACAGAAGTACCATCTCGTCCTACGAAAGTAACATCCGGCAGCCCTCGTTGGACACGCTTTCGCGGATTGCAGATGTGTTTGGCGTAAGCACAGACTATCTTTTGGGACGTACGGATTCCCTCGGGTTTGACTCCCTTGCGTTGAACGGAGAGGAAAAAGCCCTGGTCTATAAGCTTGCTTTCGCACTGTCGAAAAAGAACCTACAGCTTCGCCAGCTGCAGGAGGAGGGGATACCCGATGCCTGAACCCATCTGTTTCCCGGATCACGATACCTGGGAGAAACGCTTTATTCCCGCCAAACCGAAAGCCACTCTCAGGAACCAGCTTTTCCGTGTATGCGCGTATTGCCGCGTTTCTACCGACAACGACGCGCAGCTGTCTTCCTTTGAGCTTCAGCAGGCCCACTACCGCCAGCTGGCAGACCAGCGGCCCAACTGGAGTTTGCGGCATATTTACGCCGATGAGGGGATCTCCGGGGTCTCACTGAAAAACCGCACGGCGTTTAACGACATGATCGCCGCCTGTGAAAAGGGAGAATATGACCTAATCGTAACAAAAAGCGTCTCCCGCTTTGCCAGGAACCTGGTGGACTGTATCTCTCTGGTCCGTAGGCTCAAGAACCTTGATCCACCGGTGGGGGTATTTTTTGAAACGGATAATCTGAATACCATCGAAGAAAGTTCCGAATTTATGCTCACCTTTCTTGCCTCCTTCGCCCAGGAGGAATCCGTCAAAAAGCGGGAAGCCATGATCTGGTCCCTGTCCCAACGGTTCAAGGACTGCCAGCTGCTGGCCCCTCCTCTGCTTGGTTATGACAGGCAGCGGGACGCCGCTGGCCACTACATCAAGCATGCCCCGCTGGTCGTCAACGAGGCCGAGGCAAATGTGGTCCGCTTTATTTTCGACGCTTATCTGTATGGCTGGTCCCAGGCAGATATCGCCGCTTTTCTCACGGATATTGGATGCAGGACAAAAACCGGAAACACCGGCTGGAGCAGCAGTTCGGTGGGCTACATCCTTTCCAACGAACGCTACTGTGGCGATATCCTGACCTGGAAGACCTTTACCTCCGACCTGTTTAACCACAAGCGCAAAAAGAACCGCCAGGACGTGGATCAGTATCACTACAGGGATCAACACGAAGCAATCATTACAAGGGAAAAATTCGAGATGGCGCAGGCCCTCCTTGAAAACAGGAAGCACAATATGCGCGGCGGAATGCCTCCCCTCCATGTGATAGACGACGGCGTCTTTCGCGGTTTCGTTCCCATTAACCACCATTGGATCAATGATGACCCCGGGCTGTATTATGACTTGTCAAACAGCGTAAGCATACCGCGCAGGGAGATCCGCCTGCTCAAAAGTTCTTTTTCCCTGTTCGACCTCAAAGGCTATCAGGTGGTCAGGAGCCAGTTTACGCAGGCACGATATGAGGGGCCGGCGGTAACGATCGGGATAGACAAGATCATATTCAACCTGTTCTGTGTGAGGAGGTTTTCCGACGTGGGCCATATCCAGCTGCTTCTGCATCCTTCCCAGCGGAAGATCGCCATACGGCCCTGTGACAAAGGGGCTGTACACTGCATCAAATGGCGCCCTGATGGGGATATGCCCTTGTATGCAAAAGTTTTGCGCTGCCAGCATTTTGGCACGGCTCTCTTTCGCATGATGGAGTGGGACCCGAATTACTTATATAAGGTCCGGGGGACATGGGTGCAGCGGGAGCATAAGCAGATCATTGTTTATAATTTGGAAGACGCGGTGTCTGCCGTGCCAGTGTCTCCAACCAGCGGAGCCCGCTTGCGGCGCGCTGAGCTATACGCGGAAGCCTGGGAATACAGCTTTGGTGATGAGTTCTATGACCACATCCGCGAGAACGGCATCTTTTATATGGGTCAAAGCGCAGCGTGGCAAGCGGACAGGCCCAGCGTGCCAGCCCCGGGGGTCGAGCAATATAGAACGCCCACCGACTGCGAGCTTCAAGCGTTGGCGGACAAACTCAAAAAGAAGGATGGTGGTGGAAATGCCGGCACAGGATAAGCTGGACCAGATATTCTGCAAAACAATGCCTGACGGGGAAGAAGAAGAGATCGTACCGGACCTGGCGGGGTTCCAGGTCACAAAAGCGGAACTGTTCTCCCATACCCGCGAACCAGCGCTCACCATCTGGCCGGCGCGCATCCGTTTCAATATGTCCTGTCTCAGACGGTTTCCGGGGGTAACGCACATACAGCTGCTGATACATCCGGAGCAAAAGCGGCTGATCATCCGGCCCTGTCCGCCCGAAACGCCGGACGCCCTGCGTTGGGCGAAAGTCGGCGGGGATAAGGAGCTTGTGAACCGGGATATGCTTTGCAGGATATTCGCCGCCAAAATATTCGACCTGATGGGCTGGGACAGCGAGTACAGGTATAAGATCATGGGGAATCCCGCCGTCTATCAAAAGGAAGTGCTGTTTCTATTCAAGCTGACCGACTTTGAACTGTTTGTGGGAGGAAAAAGGGGAAAGTCCTATCTTCCCGGCGAGTGGCGGGAGTATTTCGGTATCCCGGCAGAACGGCATGAAGACAGCTATAAAATCAACCTTGCGGATGGATACATTACCACGGACCGCGTTTAGGATGGGAGCAAATGAATATGAATCAATTCCAGTCCGAAGTAGAGCCGATTTCAATCGAGGGGTTTCAAGTAGTCAGCGGGGAGCTTTTCTCCCGTGTCAGCAGTTGTGCTTCGCCGTCCTGCACCATTTGGAGTTCAGGGATAACCTTCAACAGGCTGGCGCTGACAGCGTTGAACTGCTGTGAGCGCATCCGCCTGGAGGTACATCCACAGAAGAAAAGCCTTTTGGCCGTCCCGGTGACCGTCAAAGACAAGGACAGCATAATATGGCGCAAAAACATTAAGGAGTACGCACCAAGACGCATGGAATCCGTCAGGTTCTCCTCACAAATCTATGAGATATGGGGCTGGGATACCAGCTGGGTCTACAGGGCCGTGGGACACGTTGTGACGGTGGAGAACAAGATCATGCTCCTCTTTGATTTCAGCGCCCCTGAGCAGTGGAAGGCCAAAGAGAAAAAGACGGCAAAATGAATGGCGTATACATCTCTTTTTATTTGAAAGCTAACCGGGTCCATATTTTTGTGGAAGCCCTTCGCTCCATGGGCAGTCCTGAACGGATTCGCCTTCTTATCTCCAAGGATGGGCGGATCCTGCTGATCCAGCCTTATGGCAAAAGGGGTTTTACCTCGCATATGATCCAACGGGAAGTATATGATGGCAAGCGGCCGCTGGAAATATCCAGCTATAAACTGTGTACGATCCTGGCGGAGCTTCACGGCTGGGACCTGGGTTGTTCCTACCGTGTGCCTGGACGGATCGCGGCAGACGCCCGTTCTGCGTTCTTCTTTTTGGATAAAGCCGAGGCTATCTGATAGCACAACAGAACTTCTGTTGTGGGTTATGAAGTGAAATGGTCTTCCTGTATAGCGTGTCAGGAATCACTAAATAATGTGATATATTGTTTTCACAAGCGGCAAATGCTTTGTAAGCACAATACCTCCAATTACTATCCGGTACGTGTAAATTAGAAATGAACTGGCGTATTGATATATAATGCCAGTTCATTTTATTTATGCATACCTCTCAAAAGCCTGTGATTCCCAGCGAAAATGCTTTTTTAAAAGCGCTTTGAATTCATCAAAGGTTCTCGTTTTTTCTTGACTCGGTCCCCGCCACCAAAGCTGGAAACAGGGGCATGAACTTATCAATGACGGTGATGACCGGCACATCATGGACAGTCACTTCGGGGTTATCAATTACAATCATCCGGTGGGGGTTATCGCTTTCAATACCATCGATTCGGGTTCCGCCAGAGGGCATGAGTCCATTGTAGGCATACAGCTTGCTCAACTGGCACGGCCCGATTTTCATGTCCAGCACGATGCCCTCGGGCTGGAACATATTCTCAGCTTTCTTCTGGCGAGCAGCATGGCAGTTCTGGGCGGCGTTGCGGTATAAGATGTTGCTAAAATTCACGTAGCAGATCACGTCCGACAGATCGATGATGGCAACCATAAAATTTATCCAGGAGAGCCGCCAATCAATTAGTGCCATGAAAGGCGTGATTTCCCACTGCTTGCAGGAGAAAAAAGTCGTGGACAATGCCACCGGCCAGCGCATGGTCAGTGGCATTTCCTGCGATGGAGAGAACGCATTTTCTGAATTTTTGACTACCAAGACCGCCTATTGGAAGCAATCATTGGCCTGACAGCCCGAATAATACCCGACTCCAATTAATTTACCCAAGCGGTTCGGTGCTATCACCGGGCCGCTTTTCATATATATTCACATCGAGAAACTGAATCCAAAGGAGGCCTGGCAAACAATTTGAGTAAAAAAAAGCTGAATTACCGTTTACATAATCCCAACCCCGACAGCCAAACGGCCAACTACATACTAAAGGTTTTCCTCGAATCGAACCGCCCAAAGGTTGAAAACGCTGTCCAACAGGCGGCGCAAGAAGTTCAGGCAGAGGAAGGAACGGAACATGAAACCATTATCAGGGCAATGTGATTTCCTCTTGCTATTTTTCCGCCAATGCGGTACAATAGTCTTGAAAGGGGGCGGCCTTATGCAAAAGGTTTATTCCATCCACGAAATCGAAAATATCCTCCACCCGGTTTTCGCTGGCTATGGCGTGCGGCGAGCGGTGCTGTTCGGCTCCTACGCAAAGGGACAGGCCACTCCCCGCAGTGACGTGGACATTCTGGTTGACAGCGGCCTGCGCGGGCTGGCGTTCTTTGGCCTGTTGGAAGGTGTTTCATCCACACTGAGCGTACCGGTTGACCTTATCGATGTTTCACAAATCGAGGAGGGCTCTCAAATTGATGCAGAGATACGGCAGACAGGGGTGCCGATTTATGGGCAGTAAGGATCTTGCGGTGCTGAGAAAAATCCTTCAGCATATCGAAAGCATTCTGCGCTACTGTGCCGATTGCCGTACGCTGGAAGATTTTTCATCCGACACCATGCGCTTGGAGGCTACCGTCTTCAACCTGATGCAAATCGGCGAGCTTGCAAAGGAGTCTCTGAGCGACGAGGCAAAGGCACAGATTAAAACCATCCCCTGGCAGCAGATTTACGGCATGCGCAACCGGATTGTGCATGGCTATTCCGGGGTCAATATGCAGATCGTGTGGGACACCGTATCTGTAGACATTCCCATGCTTCATAAAGAATTAAAATCGATTATCAAAACAAATTCTTAAATATGGCGGGGCCGAAAGAAAACGGCTCCGTCAATATTTTTATTGCTTTCCTAAAAGAAGTGTGATAAAATCGGTAGTAACAAAACGTTTCAAATTGATTAGTGAGGTGCCCCATGAACATCGCTGCCTACTGCCGCGTCTCCACCGACAAGGAGGACCAGCTTAACAGCCTGGAAGCCCAGAAAGAATTCTTCTCAGAATACACCAAGCGCACCGGCGACGTGCTTGTGCGCTTGTACGCTGACGAGGGCATTTCTGGCACGAAGACAAAAAATCGCAAGGAGTTCCTGCGCATGATGGCTGACGCTGAGCATCATCTGTTCGACATCGTGGTCGTCAAAGACATCAGCCGCTTTGCCCGGAACACCGTGGATCTGCTGCAAAGTGTACGCAAGCTAAGGTCACTGGGTATTGAAACCCAATTCCTTACCGCTAACATGACAAACATGGGAAACAGCGAATTAGTGTTGACGATGTTCGGGGCTATCGCCCAGGAGGAGAGCGCCAACACCTCCAAGCGGGTAAAGTTCGGCAAGAAGATGAATGCCGAAAAAGGCCGGGTTCCCAACATTGTCTATGGCTACGACAAGACTATTGGCGACTACTTCAACCTGACCATCAACCCGGAGGAAGCCGAAGTCATCCGGCAAATATTCCATATGTACACCGAGGAAGGGGCGGGCGCAGCTAAGATAGCCAACACCCTCAACGAGCGCGGCCTGCGTACCAAGCGCAACTGCTCCTGGAGCCAGAACGCCATCTGCCGCATCATCACCAACGAACTGTATACCGGCAAAATCATCAACGGCAAGCAGGAGGTCTCCGACTTCCTCACCGGCCAGCGAGCGGACAAGCCTGAGGATGACTGGATCGTGGTGGATCGTCCAGAGCTGCAGATCATCTCTCCCAAAACTTTCCGGCAGGCCCAGGAGATTTTGGATTCCCGCCACAAGACTTTCCGCACCGACCACCAGCGCCAGAGCAACAAGCACCTGTTCTCCACCCTCATCAAGTGCAAGGAGTGCGGCTGGTCCTTCTACCGGACCGTGCGCACCTACAAAAACACCTATGTGCGCTGGGTCTGCTCCGGCCACACCGGGCGGGGCGCGGATAGCTGCCCCAACGCCGTCACCGTGGACGAGGACGAATTGATCGACGCCTTGCAAGAATATTTCGCTGGGATATTAAAGCAAAAGAATAATGTCATCTCCTGTGTTGTGAAGGAGTTCCAGCGGGTCTACCGCGCCAAGGATGATAACCAGGAATATGAAAAAGAATTGACCGCCCAGCTCCAGAAGCTCCAAAAGGCCCGCCAGAAGTACATGGATATGTACACCGACGACCTTATCAGCCGAGAGGAACTCAACGAAAAGATAGGCGGTTCCAGGAAAGAAATCCAGCGGTTGGAAAATGAGTTAAAAATTGTGGGATATAATATCACCAAAGGCGACCAGCTGGAGGGCATCCTGCAAAACACCTTCAAGACCCTCGAGGACATCACCGATGTGCGCCAGCTCACTAACGCCCAGCTCAAGCGCGTCATCCAGAAGATAGAAGTGGACAAGGATGGTAACGTGGACATCTACCTGCGGCTTCTGGGCGATTTAGGTCTGGAAGAAACCGTAGTGATTGCAGACAACCATACATAAGGACGTCTCCCAGCGTCTGAAGTATATCGACCGGGGCCTCTATCGGGACGTGAAAAATATCCTGGCCGTGAACAAGGCCCAACGGCATATACGCGGCGGGCTTGCCACCAAGAAAAAATACGAGTCGCTAAAATGAGCGGAAGGTCCGGCCCCTGGGGGCAGGACCTTTTTTGCGCGCCTTTCATTTGTATAGGGGTTTTATTATTTGGTAATTGACACCTTGTTCGCGGGGCGCTATAATGGTTTTATCAACCCCAAGGGAGGACAGCTATGAGCTTTGAAGTGAGAGACCGTTTTTATATGGACGGCGAACCATTTAGGATAATTTCCGGATCCATACACTATTTCCGTGTGGTACCCGAATACTGGCGCGACAGGCTTGAAAAGCTGAAGGCGCTGGGCTGCAATACCGTTGAGACCTACATACCCTGGAACATGCACGAGCCCCAAAAGGGTAAATTCCGCTTTGACGGAATGCTCGACGTGGAGCGCTTTGTAAAGCTGGCCCAGGAGCTTGGGCTCTATGTGATACTGCGTCCGTCGCCGTATATCTGTGCCGAGTGGGAGCTGGGCGGGCTGCCCCCCTGGCTGCTCAGTGAAGACGGTATGCGCTTTCGGGTGTACTACCCGCCGTACCTGAAGCACGTGCGGGATTACTATGAGGCCCTTATGAAGAAGCTCGTGCCTCTGCAGATAGATAATGGCGGGCCGGTCATAATGATGCAGGTAGAGAACGAGTACGGCTCCTATGCCAACGACAAGCAGTACATAGAGTGGCTTAGGGACCTGATGAGAGAGCTGGGAGTGACTGTGCCCCTGTGCACCTCCGACGGCCCTACCTATGACATGCTGCACGGCGGCACAGTGGACGGCGTCCTGGCCACAGCCAACTTTGGCTCCCGGGCCGAGGAAGCCTTTGGCTATCTCGCAAAGTTCCGCCCAAACACCCCTTTGATGTGCATGGAGTTCTGGATAGGCTGGTTTGACGCCTGGGGCAACGGCGGACATATGAAGGGGGACCTGGAGGGGGCCTCAAAGGACCTGGATAAGCTTTTGGAGCTTGGCAATGTAAACTTTTACATGTTTGAGGGCGGCACAAACTTTGGCTTCATGAACGGCGCCAATTACTACGACCACCTCACACCCGACACCACCTCCTACGACTACGACGCCATACTAACTGAGGATGGGCAGATGACTGAGAAGTACCGGCGCTTCAGGGAGGTCATCGGGAAATACCGGAACATCCCCGAGGTGGAGCTTACCACCGAGATAAAGCGCAAGGACTACGGAGTTATACCTCTAAGCGGCAAGGCCGGCCTGTTCTCCGTTTTGGACAGCCTGAGCTCCCCTATAGAGAACACCTTCCCCCAGCCCATGGAGAAGCTGGGCCAGAGCTACGGCTACATACTATACCACACAGACCTGCGCACCGAGGAACAGCTTCGCCGCCTGCGCCTGCACAGGGCAAACGACCGTGCCCAGGTGTTCGTGAACAAGAAGCCTGTCATCACCCTCATGGACAAGGAGCTTTTAGATGAGCACGAGCTGGACGTGAGCTTTGAACGCGGCGCCGACATGGACATCCTGGTTGAGGACCTTGGGCGTGTAAACTTCGCCGTTAAGCTTGAGGAGCAGCGCAAGGGCATTGAGGGTGGCGTCTGGCTTAATGGGCACTGGCATAACGGCTGGAAGCAGTACCCCCTGCCTTTGGACGACCTCTCTAAGCTGGACTTTACAAAAGGGTATCAGGAGGGCCTGCCCGCCTTCTACCGCTTCACCTTTGATATTGAGGAAACGGGCGACACCTTCCTTGACTTTGAGGGCTGGGGCAAGGGCGTGGCCTTTGTGAACGGCGTAAACCTGGGCAGGTTCTGGGAGATAGGCCCTCAGAAGCGGCTGTATATCCCCGGACCTCTGCTGAAGGCCGGCACTAATGAGATCATACTTTTCGAGACCGAGGGCAAAGCCGGCGATTCCATCGCCCTTAGAGGGACTCCGGATATAGGCTAAAGTCCCGCAATACTACGTGAATAAGAGGAATATGCCAGTATGAATCCAGAAACTGAACTTCGGGAGGCCCCGGTCTTTACGCCCCAGCCGCCACCGCCTGGGCTGGGCGTTTTACGCACGATACTGCTGGTGCTTATGGTGCTGGTAGGCCTTGCCGAGGCCCTTCTCGCCTTGGCAGCTGCCCTAGGCTTTTTCCATGGCGCCGCGATCAGTGTCCCACTATTGTGAGATACAGGATATAAAGCCGATCGGAAATGGAGGTACATAAAAGATGTCAAAAGCAATAGTCAACGGAAACCGCTCCAAGGGGCGCATCAGCAGGAATATCTACGGACATTTCGCCGAGCACCTTGGCAGGTGCATCTACAACGGCATTTATGTGGGGGAAAATTCGGATATCCCCAATGTGAACGGCATGCGCACAGATATTGTAAATGCCCTTAAAACCATGGGCATCCCGGTGCTCCGCTGGCCCGGAGGGTGCTTTGCGGACACCTACCACTGGCGGGACGGCATCGGCCCAAAGGACAGCCGCAAGAAGATAGTGAACACCAACTGGGGCGGGGTCACCGAGGACAATTCCTTCGGCACCCATGAGTTTATGGAGCTCTGCCGCCAGCTAAACTGCGAGCCGTACATCTCCGGCAACGTTGGCTCGGGCACAGTGCAGGAGTTCTCCGACTGGGTTGAATACTGTAACATGGGCGGCCAGTCCCCAATGGCTGGGGAGCGCCGGTCTAACGGGCAGGACGCTCCCTGGAACGTGAAATACTGGGGTATCGGCAACGAGGCCTGGGGCTGCGGAGGAAATATGCGCCCGGAATTCTACGGCGACCTCTGCCGCCAATACTCCACCTATCTCCGCAATTATGACCCCGAACATCCTATATATAAGATAGCTTCCGGCGCCAGCGAGGGTGACTATGGCTGGACAAGGACAGTTATGGAGCGGGCGGGGCGTTTCATCGACGCCGTAAGCCTGCACTACTACACCCGGCCCCGCACCAAGCGCTGGGAGGACAAAGGGCCTGCTACCGGCTTCCCCAGGGAGGAGTATTATTCCACGCTATACAATACCCTCTACATGGAGGAGCTGGTGGAAAACCACTCCCGCATTATTAAGCAGTATCAGGGAGACAGGCAGATCGGGCTCTGTGTGGACGAATGGGGTACTTGGTTTGACGTGGAGCCCGGCACAAACCCCGGTTTCCTGTATCAGCAGAACACAATGAGGGACGCCCTTGTAGCCGCCATAAACCTGAATATCTTTAATAACCACTGTGATACGGTCGTAATGTCTAATATTGCCCAGACTGTGAACGTGCTCCAGGCTGTGGTGCTCACCGAAGGGAGCAAACTGGTGCTGACCCCTACCTACCATGTATTCGAGATGTATAAGGGCCATCAGGACTCGAGGCAGCTTGAGAGCTATGTTGAGACAGCTGTGATAGGCGGCAGCCAAGTTCCTGACCTTCACATTTCCGCCAGCCAGCGGGACGACGGCACTGTGCTTGTGACTGTGGCAAACCTGAACGATAACAGCCCTGCGGAGCTGGACTGCGCCGTTACAGGCCTTGGGAAGCTCTGCGACGTTTCCGGGCGCGTGCTGTCCGGGGCCATAGGCGATTATAACGACTTTGGCAGCGCTGATAATGTGAAACCCGCCGCTTTAACTGCCGAACTCACCGGAGATGGCTTTAAGGCCACCCTGCCCGCCTGTTCGGTTGCGGCGTTCACACTTAAATGACAGCGCCCCACTGTAGGCGCTGCCTGCTAAACGAGCTGGACGGTGAGTATTTTAAGTCTGTATACAAATATATAGACAGCCTGCCCCAGGAGCTAAAGGCCAGCCCGGAGACATACTCCCGCAGGCTCGGCGTCTGCCGGAAGTGCCCGGAGCTGAAAAACGGCATGTGCTCCCAGTGCGGGTGTTTCGCAGAGGTCCGGGCGGCTAAGCGGCATATGGCCTGTCCCATGGGGCGTTGGGAGCGTGAGATATAATACTAGCAATAAGCGAGGCTTATTATGGACAAAAGTAAATTCAGCAAACCTATAGATATCGGTAGGGTAAAGGTCACAGACCCCTTCTGGCACACCGCCCAGGAGACCGTGCGCCGAGAGGTGATACCCTACCAGTGGGAGGCCCTTAACGACCGGATCCCGGGCGCTGAGCCCAGCTTCTGTATGCACAACTTCCGCGCGGCGGCAAGGCTTATGGAACGCAGATCCCAGCCGGGCTTTACCGAACCCTCCTATACCTTCCGGGGCTTCCAGACCCTTCCCGAGGACAAGAACGATCCGGACCCTGATAAATTCTACGGCTTTGTGTTCCAGGACTCGGATCTTTACAAATGGGTGGAGGCCGCGGCCTATTCTCTGTGTAACCACCCGGACCCGGAGCTGGAGGCCACCGTGGACGGCGCTATCGACATAATATGTTCAGCCCAGCACTACAGCGGGTATCTGGACACTTACTATATACTAAACGGCATGGACGGCTCCTTTACAAACCTTAAAGACCATCACGAGCTCTACTGCTTGGGCCACCTTGTGGAAAGCGCGGTAGCTTATTATATGGCTACCGGCAAGGACAGGCTGCTTGGGGCGGCAAAGAGGTACGCTGACTATGTGGGGGAGTGCTTCGGACCTGAGGAAGGCAAGCGGAAGGGATATCCCGGACATGAGATAGCGGAGATGGCCCTTTTCCGGCTTTATGAGGTCACCGGCGAGGAGAAGTATCTTGCCCTTGGCAAATTTTTCCTGGACCAGCGGGGCACAGAGCCCAACTACTTCCTGGAGGAGGAGAGGCGCCGCGAGGGCCGGCACGAGCCAAAAGGGGACACGGCTCCCTATGCCTACTACCAGGCCCATAAGCCTGTGCGGGAGCAGGAGGAGGCTGTTGGGCACGCGGTAAGGGCAGGGTATCTCTACTCGGGCATGGCAGACGGGGCAAGGCTCACCGGGGACGATCCCATGCTTGCGGCATGTAACAGGCTCTGGGACAATATTGTGAAGAAAAAGCTCTATATTACCGGTGGGATCGGCGGCACGGCAGTGGGCGAGGCATTTTCCTACCCCTACGACCTGCCCAACGACACGGCCTATTCCGAGAGCTGCGCTGCGATCTCCCTGGCCTTTTTCGCAAGGCGTATGCTGGAGATAAGCCCAGTCTCCCAGTATGCCGATGTCATGGAGCTGGCTATGTACAACACCGTGCTCAGCGGTATGGCCCTGGACGGTAAGAGCTTCTTCTATGTAAACCCGCTGGAAGTGGACCCAGCAGCCTGTAAAGCTGATACCCGCCTTGAGCACGTGGAGCCGGTGCGCCAGAAGTGGTTTGGCTGCGCCTGCTGCCCGCCCAATATCGCGCGGATAGTCGCCTCTGCCGCGGCATATGCCTTCACAGAGAGGGAGGACACGGTCTTTACACACCTGTATATGGGCAGTGAGATAGCCAAGAAAGCTGGTGACGCCGAACTCCGGCTGACCCTAGAGAGCAGTATCCCTTGGGAGGGCCGCGCCGCTATGACTGTACATACCGATACGCCCGCCAGGTGTACCCTGGCCTTCCGGCTCCCGGGCTGGTGCAGGAAGCCTGCAGTCACCGGCCCTGAGAGTATGGAACGCTCTGAGAAGGACGGCTATATATACTTTACCGGCATATGGCATGACGGCGACCAGGTAGAGCTCTGTTTTCCCATGGATGTCCGCCTGAACTCAGCAGACCCCAGGGTCCGTGAGGACCTGGGCCGCGCAGCTGTCACCAGGGGGCCTGTCTGCTACTGCCTTGAACAGGTCGATAACGGAGAGGCTTTACACCTGTTGACGTTGGACCCGGGTGCTATAGACAAGGCTATCGCGCGCGATATAGAGATTTGCGGGCAGAAAATGTGTACACTGGAGCTTGACGGTTACCGTCTGGAGCTGCCGGGCAAGGGCTCCCCCCTTTACGCTGACTATGCCCCGCCAAAGAAATCTCCCGCCAAACTGAAGTTCATCCCCTATTACGCCTGGGCCAACCGGGGCGAGGGGGAAATGAGCGTTTGGGTGCGGGTATAAGTTAGGAGTATGCTATGTTAGAGAAACTGAAGCAGGAGGTCTGCGAGGCAAATTTGCTGCTGCCAAAGCACGGCCTTGTTACCTTCACCTGGGGCAATGTGTCCGGTATAGACCGGGAGCGTGGCCTGATGGTGATAAAGCCCTCAGGGGTGGAGTATGACGGTATGACAGCCGGGGATATGGTCGTAGTGGACTTGGAGAGCGGCGAGCGCATTGACGGCAGGTGGAAGCCCTCAAGCGACACGGACACTCACCTGGCCCTATACCGCGCTTTCCCAAAGCTCGGGGGTATAGTCCACACCCACAGCCGCTGGGCCACCACCTTCGCCCAGGCCGGAAGGTCCATTCCGGCTATGGGCACCACTCACGGCGACTACTTCTATGGGGATATCCCCTGCACAAGAAGGATGTCCCCGGAGGAGATCGGCGGCAGCTATGAGCTGGAGACCGGCAATGTGATAATCGAGACGTTCCATAAGTGCGGCGCCGACCCCATGAACATCCCCGGGGCGCTTGTCCACAGCCACGGCCCGTTCGCCTGGGGCAGTGACCCAAAAAATGCCGTACACAACGCCGTGGTGATGGAGGAGGTCGCCTTTATGGACTGGCACGCTATGATGCTTGAGCCTGGATCTGTCCGAATGCAGCAGGAGCTTCTTGATAAGCACTACCTTCGCAAGCATGGGGCCAATGCCTACTATGGGCAGGGCTGACTGCTGGAAATGTATAAAGGGAGCGCCCGGAGAATATCTCCAGGCGCTTTTTGCTTTGGTCAGAATAGGTCTATATCCACTTTGAGATATCCGTTACAAAAGCATATGGATTTATGCGCATATCCATCAGCCCCACGGCAAGCAGGGCCCGGGAGTCTATAAGATATGCATTTGCATTCAGAAGCTTTCCCCTGATAATATCCGGCTCCTCTAAAATATCCCCTATCCTCTGGAATTCCTGTCCCCAGCCGAAGTCGTCAGTTCCCTGGTACCGCCGCTCCACGCCGTTGACTATGTAGGTATTGGTAAAGCCATACCTTATCCATGGCGGACGCACTATCTCCTCTACGCCGTGCATAAAAGTGCAGGCCTCCAGTATATCCCCGATAAACAACAGCTTTCCTCCCACTACGGCCAGCTGCATAAAAGGCGAGTGGGGCCCTACAGCGGTATCGTCCATTCCATGCCCTACGGTGAGCCTGTGGGCCAGCGCCCCCCTGGCACAGACCGAGTGGGTCGGGTTTATGCTCCGTTCAACACCAGGCTACTTCCAGAACACGCTGGGTAAGAGACCTATGCAGGGCGGGGTAGTACCGCTGTTGAACACCCTATGCTCACCACTTACGTTTTCATAGGTCAGGGCAGGCATGAGCAGCGTACCGGATCCCCCTACCGACTCCTGCAAGGCGGCTATCACCTCCTCCGGGGTGAGCCTGGTCCCCAGGGCTTTCATGGACGAGTGTACTAGCACAGCGTCCCCTTCTTTGACGCCCAGCATCTGCAGATCCTGTATAAGCTGTTCCCTCTCTGTCATGCGTATAGCTCCTTTCTTTTATTGTGGTAAAATACTAACATTTTGCTCAGACCAAAGTCAATATCTGCGGCAGATCTCTGCGAAAAAATTTTGGGGCTGTTCAAAGGGGCTCCTTCGTGTTATAATGCTCCCATAGTGAGGAAAAGATCGGAGGACATACCATGAACAAGAAAAGGACGAAATACAGCCTGGGCCCTGTGGCGGGGCTCGTAGTTTTGATAATTCTGTTCCTGCTCTCAAGCCGGATAAACCTTTCGGACGGCGGCGCCCCGGAGGGGATAAATTCGGTGCCCCTGCCGGACAGCTCAGCAGGCCAGCCCTTGCAGGTCTACTTTCTGGACGTGGGTCAGGGAGACAGCGAGCTCATACGGATACCCGGGGAAACCGGCTATTTCAATATGCTGATAGACACCGGCGAATATGAGTATGCTGACGGCCTCACCGAATATTTGAAGGACCTGGGTGTTGAGCGCATAGACGCGTTGGTCTGCTCTCACCCTCATACAGACCATATGGGCTGCATGGCACGGATGATCCAGCGCTTTGACATCGGGGCCATATATATGCCCCTGATGCCTGAGGACAAGGCCCCCACCACCGCCGCCTATGAGAAGCTTCTGGACGCGGTCCTGGACAAAGGGCTAACCATAAACCAGCTGCATGAGGACGCCATCATTGAGTCACCCCCTGGCTCACAGTTCCAGGTAATGTCCCCAAGGATCGACGCAGACTGGGATGGGGCAAACAACTACTCGGCGGTGATGCGCCTGGTCTACGGCGAGAGCTCCTTCCTGTTTACCGGGGACGCCGAGGAGGAGAGCGAGGAGATTATTTTGGAGGACGGCTATATGCTCAGCTCAGACGTGCTCAAATGCGGACACCACGGCTCCAGTTCCTCTACCTCCGATGAATTTTTGAAGGCCGTGGACCCCATCTACACCGTTATAAGCTGTGAGACAGGAAACCGCTACGGTCACCCCCACCGGGAGACCTTAGAGAAACTGGACAGGGAAGGAATAATTACCTACCGCACTGATAAGGACGGCACAATACTTGCCGAGAGCACGGGGGACAGGATAACCTTCACCACCGGCCTGGATCCTGTACATGGAAGGGACGACTGATATAATGGCAACAGAATTTGAGAGAAACTTTGACAGGGAGGCCAGGGACTACGACTCGGCCCGTCCGGAGTACCCCCCGGAGCTCTATATGGATATTTTTTCCTATCATGCCGTGGGCAGGGGCAGCCGGGTCTTGGAGATAGGTCTTGGCACCGGAAAGGCCTCCGGCCCCATACTTGAGACCTGCTGTGATCTAGTGGGCCTTGAGCCTGGAAAAAACCTTGCGTCTCTTGCAAGAAAGCGGCTGGTGCGCTATGATAACCTCACTCTCCGTGAACTGACCCTTCAGGATCTTGACTGCCCAGGGGATACCTTCGAGCTTATATATGCCGCCACAGCCTTTCACTGGCTCCCGGAGGAGTACGGCTATAGGCGGGTATATGAGCTTTTGCGTCCAGGCGGCGCCTTCGCCCGCTTCGCATACCACGCCGGGCCGGACAGGGCTCGCCTTGAGCTCACCGGGGAGGTCTATGAGCTCTACCGCCGGTATATGCACGGCGGCAAGGGGGAGTACCGCCCGCTGACTGAGTCAGATGGCGGAAGGCTGCTGGCAGTCCCAAAAAGGTATGGCTTTATAGACACGGAGTTTCACCTATACGAGTTCAGAAAAGACTTCACGGCAGAGGACTATATGGGCCTTTTACGCACCTATCCCGACCACATGGCCCTGGACCCCAATGACCGCCAAGGGCTTTTCAGCGGGATATATGACGCGATACTGCGCCATGGCGGTATAATGACAGTATACTATACCGTGGACCTGGAGCTGGCTAGAAGGCCGCAGTAAGCGGCGAAATGTACCTTGCATTTTCCCGATATATGTGGTATAATTGCATTGACCAAACACAGAGGGCCATAAGTGCTCACCAAAACACAAAGGCCAGGGAAGCGGTATCTTCCCTGGCCTTTGTTCTTAGGTCACTTACCCTTTATAGGCGTTGAGCCACTGGCATATATAGTACGCAAGAGTCCCAGCCAATATGCTCAATATGAAGTCGCAGAGTGTCGTAAGGGGTCCACCTCCCCTGCTTAGTATGTATAGGGGGTAACCATTACTATTATACAACAGTCCGTTCGACATTTTCTATCATATTTTTGCAAAGGAGCCAAACTCAAATGCTAACTGAAAAGAAAAGAGAATTCATCCAGTTCATGCTCTCTGCCGACGTATTGCGCTTCGGGGAGTTTGTCACAAAGTCCGGGAGGAATACCCAGTATTTTGTCAATACCGGTATGTATCGCACCGGGGCCCAGTTATCGCGGCTCGGGGAGTATTATGCTGCCATGGTGGCAGACACTGTGGGTGGGGAGTTCGACGCCATGTTTGGCCCTGCTTATAAGGGAATACCTTTGGCGGCGGCCTGTGCATCTTCCCTCTGGCTGGAGCACGGCATTGATAAGCCCTACTTTTTCAACCGCAAGGAGGCAAAAGACCACGGCGAGGGTGGCAGCACCGTAGGCTATAAGCCTAAGAGCGGCGACAGGGTCATAATCATCGAGGACGTTATCACCGCCGGAACAGCTGTTAGGGAGAGCATGTCCATACTGAAGGCCTGCGGGGACATTACCGTGCCGGATATTTTCATCAGCGTGGACCGCTGCGAGGTAGGCCAGACACCTGGCAAGACCGCCATAATGGAGGTCGAGGAAGAGTTTGGCGCAAAGGTGCATCCCATCGTCACCGTTCTGGACGTATACGACTATCTTAAGGAGAACGGCGACCCTGCCCTCTGCAAGGCAATGGAGGGCTATATGGACCGTTACTGCATATTGAGATAAATATATGCCAAGGTTTTTTATACAGGACGCCCCATCAGGAGAATACCTGCTATCAGGAGAGCCCGGACGTCATGGGGCCAAGGCCCTGCGCCTTAGGCCCGGGGAGAAAGTCACCCTCTGCGACGGAAGGGGGTCTGATTATATCTGCACCGTCCTGGAGAATACCGGTGAAAGTCTTCTTTTGGATGTGGGCAAAGCTGTCATAAGCCGGGGGGAGCCCCGGGTTAAAATAACCGTCTGCCAGTGCCTGCCTAAGGGTGACAAGCTAGAGACAGTAGTTCAGAAGGCCGTGGAGCTGGGGGCCTATGAGCTCTGGCCTGTTGAGAGCCGGTACTGTGTGGCAAAGTGGGAACAAAAATCCCGGGAGAAAAAGCTTGCCCGCCTGCAGAAGATAGCGCTTGAAGCCGCCATGCAGAGCGGCAGGGGGATAGTCCCTAAGGTGCTGGAGCCTGCGGGGTTAGGGCCTGCGCTGGAAAGGGCGAGGGCAGAGGGGGACGTGCTGTTCCTCTATGAGCGGGCTGCCAACGGTCTGCGCGGGTGTCTTGAAAATACCGGGGACAGGCTGTTCCTGTTCGTAGGGCCAGAGGGCGGTTTCTCCGAGGAGGAAGCTGCCCTTGCTGAAAACTTGGGGGCCAGGATCGCCAGCCTCGGCCCCAGGATACTTCGCACGGAGACAGCTCCCATTGCGGCCCTTGCCGCCATATTCTACGAGAAAGGGGACATGGAGTTATGAGCGGTACTGTCCTTGTGACCGGGGCCTCCGGGGGCATCGGCAGGGCTATTGCCCTTGCCTTCGGGCAGGCCGGCTGCCGGGTCGCCCTGCACTATAACGCACACAGTGAGCCTGCTATAAAGACGGCTAAGCTCATAGTCAAACAGGGCGGCACAGCAGAGGCTTTTGGGGCGGACCTCACTGATGAGGCCCAGGTGGAGAGGCTGTTTAGAGAGTGTGAAAGCTCGCTCGGTAAGGTGTCCGTGCTGGTGAACAACGCCGGGATGTCCTGGCAGGGGCTTTTCACGGATATGACCCTTTCACGGTGGCAGCAGGTTATGGACGTAAATCTCACCAGCATGTTTTTATGCTGCCGGAGAGCTCTGCCGCCTATGATAAAGGATAAATCCGGGTGCATAATAAACATCAGTTCAATATGGGGCCAGCAGGGCGCTGCCTGCGAGGCGGCATACTCGGCTTCAAAGGCCGCTGTAATAGGGCTCACCCAGGCGCTGGCTATGGAGGAGGGCCCCTCCGGCATCAGGGTCAACTGCATATCCCCCGGGGTGATAGACACGCCTATGAACTCTCACCTATCAGACAGAGACATTGAGGCTCTAAGGGAGGAGACCCCACTTATGCGCATAGGCTCCCCTGAGGATGTAGCCAGAGCTGCAGTGTACCTTGCCGGGGCTGAGTTTGTCACGGGACAGGTGCTGGGGGTAAACGGCGGATTTGTAATGTAGGAATATATTATTTTTGTATACACTAACATGTATATATATTGGCATATTGTTTACACTTCGCTGTTGACTTTTCACCAAAAAAATGGTAATCTTATAGTAAATAACCGGCGAAAAGCCTTTGTATGCGCCTGCCGGGGAGAAAGGGACGATTCAGCATGACAGAGTTTGAGAGATGGCTCGGTATGGACCTTGACGACAAGGACCTCACCGCCGAGCTGGAGTCCGTGAAGGATAAGCCCGAGGAGATAAACGACCGTTTTTACAGGGACCTGGAGTTCGGCACCGGCGGGCTTAGAGGCGTAATCGGTGCCGGCACCAACCGTATGAATGTCTATACCGTGCGCAAGGCCACCCAGGGCATGGCAAACTATCTTTTGGAGCATGCCGGCGGCAAGCCCCAGTCCGTAGCCATTGCCCACGACAGCCGGATAAAGGGAGTTGCCTTTGCCCAGCAGTCAGCCGCCGTGCTTGCCGCCAACGGCATAAAGGCGTACCTGTACCCACAGCTTATGCCTACCCCGGCCCTGAGCTTTGCCGTGCGGCACCTGAAGTGCGACGCGGGTATCTGCGTTACTGCCAGCCATAACCCCGCAAAGTACAACGGCTATAAGGCCTACGGCTCCGACGGCTGCCAGGTCACGGCAGATATGGCCGACGGCATTATGAACGAGATAAATTCCCTGGACATATTCACCGGCGTTAAGAAGATGGATTTCCAGGAGGGCATAGAGAAAGGGCTTATTGAGTATATCGGCGGAGAGACCGTGGACGCGTTTATCGACAGCGTATACGCTGAAAACCTCTCAGTGGACGCCTCCAACCTGAAGCTGGTGTATACGCCTCTTAACGGCTCCGGCCTTATGTGCGTCAAGCGCATCTTAGACAAGATCGGCGTAAAAGACGTATCTGTCGTCCCTGAGCAGGAGCAGCCTGACGGCAACTTCCCCACCTGCCCCTATCCCAATCCCGAGATACGCGAGGCGCTGCAGAAGGGCCTGGAGCTCTGCGAAAAGGTCCAGCCCGACCTGCTCTTAGCCACCGACCCCGACTGTGACCGCGTTGGTATCGCTGTCGATCAAAATGGTGAGTACGTGCTTATGACCGGCAACGAGGTCGGCATCATGCTCTTGGATTTCATTGCCCGGGTGAAGAAGGAGCAGGGCAAGCTTCCCGCCCATCCTGTAGCCGTCACCACCATTGTGAGCACCGACATGGTGGACCCCATTGCCAGAGATCACGGCGTGGAGCTCAGGCGATGCCTCACCGGGTTTAAATATATCGGCGACATTATTGCCGAGCTTGAGGAGAAGGAGGGCAATGCCGATAGCTATCTGCTGGGCTTTGAGGAGAGCTACGGATATCTCTCCGGCGGCTATGTGCGTGATAAGGACGCCGTTGACGGCAGTATGTTGATCTGCCAGATGGCTGCCTACTATAAGGGCAAGGGTATGACCCTTGTGGACGCTATGAACGCCCTTTATGAGAAGTACGGCTACTATAAAAACGACCTGATGAACTTCGCCTTTGAGGGCGAAGACGGTATGAAGACCATGAACGGCATTATGGATAAGCTCCGCAACGACCCGCCCGCTGAGATAGCCGGTGTGAAGGTCGCGGGCCGCAGCGACTATAAGGAGTCCCGGTCCTACGGAGACAAGGAGGGCGCTATAGACCTGCCTAAGTCCAACGTGCTGGAGTACCGTTTGGAGGATGGCTGCAAGCTGATAGTGCGTCCCTCCGGAACCGAGCCGAAGATCAAGATATACCTCTCCGGCAAGGGCGCCACCCGTGGGGACAGCGAAGCAGTTATACAGAAGATGAAGGACGCTGTACCCGCCCTTCTTGGTATCTAAAATGAATCTTACGCCCGCTGAGAAGCAGACGCTTTTCGGCGGGCGTTTACTATAAGTATGGTTCCCTGAAAATAGCACAGTAAAAAGTATAGGGCAGACCGCCGTGGTCTGCCCTTGATTTTTTGTGGTGCACAATCTATCTCCGACGGTCCAGGCTGTTGAACTGATGTGCATTGCCGGTGGTAAAACGGCCCTGGAGCATGAGCTTGTCGTCCAGCTCCTTCTTCTTTCTGCGCCGCTTTACGCCGTAGAATATATATCAGCATACGAGCGCCACAGCCACTACAGCTACGATGAACAGGATATTGTAGAGCACATTAGTGTTGGGGCCCATATATGCCTCTTCTCAACGTATGCGCCTGGACATGCCGTCCACGGAGGTGGTGGCCTTGAAATGAGCCATCTGCTCAAGGCCGCCTATGGCCTTGTCCTCGCCTCTCCTTTTACGGCCGTATACCAGCCAGAGTACTACTGCGCCCGCCGCTATAATAGCGGTGAGTATCAGCGCTCCGAAAATGAATGATAATAGCCCTGTCATGTTCCCGACCTCCTTTAATTACTCGTTTTAGCGGAATTTCCGAGGCTGGGCATTCCTGGCGGCGTCAAGGGTGTGCAAAAAGGCCGTTGTCTCAAAAAGTTTCTCGTTTTTCTTTTTGTTCTCCTTCTTCCCGCCAAATGCCAGGTGTATAAGCAGCCCGCCCACTATGAAAGGTACTACAGCTATAATCACATGAAAAATGATGTTTAAAATGTCTTCTAACCCTAGCATATCCCTGACCTCCTTTGAGTGTCATAGGTTCAGTCCTTCAATGTTTTCTATAGGTTCTCGATTATCCTATCCAGTTTCGCGGCCTTCCTGGCCTTGACGGGCTCATCTCTGTGCTCCCTCATAGCATCCGGGGCAAGCCGGATGAACGCCTTAAACTGGCTGTCTGTTCGGCCCATTTTTGAGCCCTCCCTTCATCTGCATGTATATTATACCACCATTATACGTGAAAAGTCAATGGTAAAACTGCACAAATCACGGCTCATTTCTCCATCTTCCGGCCCACCACCGGCGACGCCAGATACTTGTTGAATATTGGCAGCAGCGGCCCTGTACCGAAGGCCATCATCAGCGTGCCGATACCTATTGCGGCCCCGCAGGCAAAGCCGGTGCCAACACATATCACATCTATCAGTATGCGCCACCAGCGGAAGGGTATCTTGGTGCGCTCGGGCACAATATAGCTTATGCAGTCGTAGGGGGCCATGCCCAGGTCGCAGGTCACGTAGAAGGAGCAGCCCACAAGCTGCATGAGCACCCCCAGAACCGTTAGCAGCACCCGGGAGATTATCCCCAGCTCAGAGGCAGGGGGCAGGATATTTGCAAGCAGCCCGCTCATAATGTCCGCCGAGAAGCCCACCAGCAGCATATTGCCTATGGTGCCTATGCCAAGCTTGGAGCGGTCCACAAAAACTATCATTATCAGCAGTATGGCGTTGAATATTGCCTGCCAGACCCCGAAGCTCAGATTTAGCTTTGAGCTGACACCCAGGTTCAGGGTAGAGAAGGGGTCCGAGCCCATGGCCGCGTGCATGAAGAAGCCCACTCCCATGCCCATGATCATAACGGCTATCAGCATGATCGCGGTGCGTTTTACCATCTGCTGTCCCCGAAAGCGCTCAAATAATTTTTCCATCGGCTCAGCCCTCCGTCTCAAAGAGTATTCCCAGGGTCCCCGGACCACAGTGGCTGGCGATGGTGCAGCTGGCTTTTGTGGAGTGTATCTCCTTAAAGTCCATTGAGGAGCGTATGGTCTCCCGCACCAGGTCCTCCAGCTCCGGCTCTATGCTGGAATATGTGATGAAGATATGGTCCCGCTTTATGTTCGGATACTGTGCAAGCTTATCCTTCACATAGCTCACGAGCACCTTTTTGAGGTTTCCCCTGTACTTTTTCCCCACGTGCATACTGCCGTCGGTATTGTCTACCTCTATGCAGGGTTTTAGGCTCAGGATGTTTGCGCTCACCGCTGCCACTGTTGAGCAGCGCCCCCCGGCTCTCATAAAATCCAGGGTATCCAGAATAAAGCTGGCGTGGACGTTCCCACGGTTTGCCTGGAGCCTCTCTGCTATCTCAGCGGCAGGCAGCCCGGCCGCTATCATGTCCCCTGCGTCTATCACCTGCAGGGCTATGGCTGTGGACAGGTTGAAGCTGTCGATCGGGTAGACCCTTCCAGGGGCCCCGGAATCCCTGAGCTCCTGTGCTGCTAAAACACAGTTCTTATGGGCGCTGGATATGGCCCCGCCCAGGTTAAGGTGTATCACCTCGTACCCCTCATCCACCCAGTCTCTGAAGTAGTCCACATACTCTCCGATATTTATAGCCGCCGTTCTGGGCAGGGCTTTGCGGTCGTAATATGCTGCGAATATCTCCTTGACGGTGATATCCACGTTGTCCTGGTAGTCCTTTTCGTCCAGGATAATATGGAATGGATAGTAGCTCACATTATACCTGGCCTTCAGCTCCTCACCCATATCACAGGTGCTGTCGGCGCTTAAAATGATCTTACCCGCCATTAATAGTCTCCTCTTAAAGCTCAAGCTCTGCCAGCTGTCTATAATTCGCCTTCAGCGCCGGATACAGCCCGGTGTATATTCTATAGAGCTTCTCATACTTCTCCACGTTCCCGGCTATGGGCTCCTGCGGCGGATTTACATCTATAAGCATATCACAGGCCTCCTGTACCGACGGGTATAGCCCCGCGCCCACACCGGCAAGGATAGCCGCGCCAAGGGCGGGACCCTCCTTTGACTTCACCGTCTGCACCGGGCAGTTGTACACATCCGAGAGCATCTGCCGCCAGAGTGGGGATGTACCGCCGCCTCCGCAGGCCAGCATCCGGCTTGTGGCAACCCCCATCTCCCTCAGTACCTCCAGGCTGTCCCGTTGGGAGAAAGCCACGCCCTCCATCACGGCCCGCAGCAGGTCGCTGCGCACATGCATGGCTGAGAGCCCGAAGAATACCCCACGGCAGTCCGGGTCAAGGTGGGGAGTGCGCTCGCCCATAAGATAGGGCAGGTAGAAAAGCTTGTTGCAGCCCACCGGGGAGAGCTCCGCCTGCCTGTCTAAAAGCACATAGGGGTCAATTGACAGCCCCTGGGCAGATACTATCTCTGAATAGCAGAAGTTGTCTCTAAACCACTTGAGAGAGAGCCCCGCTCCCTGGGTCACGCCCATAACATGCCATGCTCCAGGCACTGCGCAGCAGAAGGTGTGTACACGCCCCTTGGGGTCTATGGATATTTTGTCCGTATGGGCGAAGACCACCCCTGAGGTCCCCAGGGTCGTGAAGGCCTTGCCGTCCCGTACCACCCCTGTGCCTACAGCAGCAGCCGCATTGTCTCCAGCGCCGCCCGCCACAGGTGTACCCGGGCGTAATCCCGTAAGCTTAGCCGCCTCTGCGGTTACCTCTCCAGTTACCTCCGGGGACTCGTAGACTTTAGCGAGAAGCGCCGGGTCTATGTCCAGCTTCGTTAGTACCTCCTCGCTCCAGCGGCGCTTCGGCACATCTAAAAGCTGCATACCTGAGGCGTCGGAGACCTCTGTGGCAAAGGTCCCGGTGAGCATATAGCGCACATAATCCTTAGGAAGCAGGATATGGGCACACCGGCTGAAGATTTCCGGCTCATTCTCCCTCACCCAGAGCAGCTTTGCGGCGGTGAAACCGGTAAGGGCCGGGTTAGCGGTTATCTCTATAAGCCTCTCCCTTCCAACGCGCCCGGTTATCTCCTCGCACTGCCTGCCGCTTCGCTGGTCGCACCAGATTATAGAGCGCCTGAGGACCCTCCCCTCCCTGTCCAACATAACAAGGCCGTGCATCTGTCCGGAGAGGCCCACGCCCTTTATGTCCCCGGGGTCAACCCTCGACTCAGCTATCACCTGTCCGATAGTAGTGGCCGCCGCCCCCCACCAGTCCTCCGGGTCCTGCTCAGCCCAGCCGTTTTCCGGCTGATATAGGGGGTACTCAACTGTGGCGCTGGCTTCGATATGCCCCTCCCTGTCGAAAAGCACAGTCTTTGTACCGCTGGTGCCAAGGTCCACGCCTATGATATATTCCATATTTACATCTCCTTTGCTGTTACTGCACTATGTATCCAACCAATATAATGTATCATTTTTGGCGGGATGTCAAGGGCCAGTTTAGGCTTGCGCAAAAATAATGTTTGTGGTATATTTATATATAAGGCTTTAAGGAAGGAGCAAAGAGCATGAAAATATACGACGCCGTAGTCATAGGCGCCGGGGTCACCGGCTGTGCTGTGGCAAGGGAGCTCTCCCGTCACGAGGGTCGCTTTCTTGTGGCAGAGCGGGCTCCGGACGTGTGCGAGGGCACCAGCAAGGCCAACTCCGCCATAATCCACGCGGGCTTTGATGCCGAGCCCGGGACCCTGAAGGCTGAGATGAACGTCCGGGGCAACCTGATGATGGACAGGCTCTCAAAGGAGCTTGACATCCCCTTTAAGCGCATAGGCGCCTTAGTGGTCTGCCTTAGGGAGGAGGAGCTCCCAAAGCTCCGGGATCTATATGACCGCGGGATAGAAAACGGCGTACCCGGACTCTCACTGCTCTCAGGAGATGAGGCAAGGGCCATAGAGCCCAACCTTACCGACGAGGTCTGCGGGGTCCTATTAGCCAAGAGCTCAGGCGTTGTCTGCCCCTTCGAGCTGACCCTTGGCCTGGGGGAGAGCGCCGCCATAAACGGCGTGGAGTTCCTCTTTGATACCAAGGTATCAGGCCTTAGGAGGGACGGCGAACTCTGGGCCGTTGAAACCGGCCGCGGGGATATCCTGGCTAAAACGGTGGTGAACGCCGCAGGCGTGTACGCCGGGGAACTGCATAATATGGTATGCGGGGATAAGCTGCACATCACCCCCCGCAAGGGAGAGTATTGCCTGCTGGACAAAACCGCAGGAGGACATGTCTCCCATACGGTTTTCCAGCTTCCGGGGAAGCTTGGCAAGGGAGTGCTTGTGAGCCCTACTGTCCATGGCAACCTGCTTGTAGGCCCCACCGCCATGGACGTGGACGACCCAGAGACCGCCGCCACTACCGCCGGCGGCCTTAAGGAAGTGGCTGAGAAGTCCGGCTGGGCAGTGAAAAACGTGCCCATGCGCCAGGTGATAACCTCCTTTATGGGCCTGCGTGCCCATGAGGGTAAGGACGATTTCATCCTGGGCGAGTCTGTTGAAGGCTTCTTCGACGCGGCAGGGATAGAGTCGCCAGGCCTCACCAGCGCCCCTGCTATCGGAGAGCATATAGCAAAGCTTATAGCAGAAAAACTGGGGCTTAAGCCTAACAGGAGCTTTGAGCCTATAAGAAGTGGCGTACCAAAGGTTGCGGAAATGCCCATAGCTGAACGGGCGGCGCTCATTGAGAAGGACCCCCGGTACGGCAATATAATCTGCCGCTGTGAGGAAGTCTCCGAAGGGGAGATACTGGACGCTGTAAAGGGCGTGCTGGGGGCAAAGACTCTTGACGGCGTAAAGCGCCGCACCAGGGCGGGGATGGGCCGCTGCCAGGCAGGCTTCTGCTCCCCCAGGGTCATGGAGATACTCTCAAGGGAACTGTCCCTTGACCTCACAGAAATACGCAAATCCGGTAAGGACTCCCAGATCGTACTGGAGAAAACCCGGAAGGAGGTGGGCCCTAATGGAGCATGACATTGTCATAATCGGTGGCGGCCCCGCTGGGTTAGCCGCGGCAATAGCGGCTAAAGAAGCTGGGGCTGATGACGTCCTCATACTTGAAAGGGAGAAGGAGCTGGGGGGGATACTCAACCAGTGCATACACAACGGCTTCGGCCTGCACACCTTTAAAGAGGAGCTGACCGGCCCTGAATACGCCGCCAGATATATTGAAAAAGCAAGGGAGCTAAAAATACCCTGTCTGCTGAGCACCACAGTCGTTGACCTGCAGCGGGAGGGCGGCGGGGTGACCGTCACCTCCGTCAGCCGCCAGGACGGTCTCCTGCAGACCCGTACCAAGGCCGTTATCCTGGCAATGGGCTGCCGGGAGCGGCCCAGAGGTGCCCTGAACATCCCCGGCACCAGGCCCGCGGGTATATTCTCAGCGGGCACGGCCCAAAGGCTTGTAAACCTGGAGGGCTATATGCCCGGCAGACGTGTGGTTATCCTGGGCAGCGGGGATATCGGGCTTATAATGGCGAGGCGCATGACCTTAGAGGGTGCTAAGGTCCTCTGTGTGGCGGAGCTGCAGCCCTACTCCGGCGGGCTCAAGCGCAACATCGTCCAGTGTCTTGATGACTACGGCATTCCTCTGAAGCTCAGCCATACGGTGGTCGATATCCGGGGCAAGGAGCGGGTCTCCGGCGTGACTATTGCCAAAGTAGGGCAGGACCTGAAGCCCATCCCCGGCACAGAAGAGGAATTTGAATGTGACACCCTGCTGCTTTCTGTGGGGCTCCTTCCTGAAAACGAGCTGTCCCGTGCCGTTGGGGTAGACCTGGCTCCTGTGACCGGCGGGCCCATAGTCAACGAGAGCCTGGAGACAAATATACCCGGAGTTTTCGCCTGCGGGAACGTGCTCCATGTCCATGACCTGGTGGACTATGTGTCTCAGGAAGCGGCCCAGGCCGGCAGGAATGCCGCAGGGTATGTCCTGGGCAGGCGGGCCTCCGGCGGGGCTGGGATACCCCTTGTCCCGGCTGGAGCCGTGCGGTACACGGTGCCCTGCACGGTGGACCCTGCCAGGATGGACAGCGAGGCCGTAGTCCGCTTTAGGGTTGGCCGGAACATGAGAAGGGCTGTTGTCACCCTTAAGGCTGGGGATAAAGAGCTCCTTCGGAAAAAGCGCCCGGTGATGGCCCCAGGGGAGATGGAACAGCTGATAATTAAGAGAGACTGGCTTACCGGCAGTGAGGGATCCCTTACGCTGGAAGCCCGGGAGGAGGAATAGTCATGGCCTTTGTTGAGCTTACCTGCATAAGCTGTCCACTGGGCTGCCCTTTGAGAGTGGAAACGGATGATGAAGGCCGCGTGCTCTCCGTCACCGGCAACACCTGCAGGAGAGGCGAGGAGTACGGCAGAAAGGAGGTCACAGCCCCCACCCGTACTGTGACCTCCACAGTCCGGCTGACTGGAGGCGGCTCCCCTGTGGTATCCGTGCGCACCAGAGAGGATATACCCAAGGGGAAGATATTTGACGTGATGGCCGCGATACGCTCAGCCTCTGTAGCGGCTCCAGTGCACATAGGCGATGTGGTGATACCCGACATAGCCGGTACCGGCGTGGACCTGATAGCCACAGCTGAAAGGGAGGCGGTATAGTGCTTGATAAAGCTATAACCACCCTCCTCTTTGACCTGGACGGCACCCTGCTGCCTATGGAGCTTAAAAGCTTTACCGACGCCTATTTTAAGCTCCTGGCGGCTAAGGCCGCTCCATATGGCTATGAGCCAAAGGCACTTGTGGCGGCAGTCTGGAAGGGCACCAAGGCCATGATACAAAACGACGGCTCCCGGCCCAATGAGCAGCGCTTCTGGGAGGTATTCGCCGGGGAACTTGGTGATAAGATACTGGAGCTGCGCCCGGTATTCGATAAGTTCTATGCCGGGGAGTTCAACGGAGCTAAAACAGCCACCAGGGAGAATCCCCTTGCCAGGAAGGCGGTCGAGGGGGCTAAAGCCGCCGGATACACGGTGATACTGGCGACGAACCCATTGTTTCCTGCCGTGGGCGTGGCGACACGGCTCGGCTGGCTGGGGCTTTCACCGGAGGATTTCGCCTGTGTTACCAGCTATGAAAACTGTTCCTACTGCAAGCCCAGCCCCATGTACTATACCCAGCTGCTAAATTGGGCCGGCAAGGCCCCTTCAGAGTGCCTGATGATAGGCAACGACGTAAGAGAGGACGCCTTTGCAGCCATAGAAGCCGGGCTCAGCGCCTACCTTATCACCGACTGCCTGGAGAATGCCGGTAATGACAACTTAAGTTCCATACCCCACGGCAGCTTTGCCGGATTCATGAAATTTGCCGGACTGGAATAAACCCGGGCCGCGCTTAAATAATATAATTATTAAACACACTTAGGAGGTAACTAAAATGGCAGTTCTAACACTTACAAAGGAAAATTTCGAGACAGAGGCTCTGAAGTCCGACATCCCCGTTCTGGTGGATTTCTGGGCGGATTGGTGCGGCCCCTGCCGGATGTTCTCCCCAATTGTTGACGAGTTTGCAGAGGAAAACGAGGGCAAGGTTAAGGTAGGCAAGGTGAACGTGGACGAGCAGCCTGAGCTCGCGGGACAGTACGGCGTTATGAGTATTCCCACAGCCATACTGTTTAAGGGCGGTGAGATAGCCGCCACATTGGTGGGCCTGCAGTCCAAGTCTGCTTTGGAGGAGCTTATTTGAGCCGTGGAAGATATCTTTGACCTGATGATAATCGGCGGCGGCCCCGCCGGGTATACCGCCGCCTTGTACGGCGCCCGGGCCGGGCTCACCGTCGGGCTCATAGAAAAGCTTGCCCCCGGCGGGCAGATGGGCACGACAGATATGGTAGACAACTACCCCGGCTTTCCCGACGGCATAAACGGCTTCGAGCTCGCCATGAATATGAAGGCCGGGGCGGAGCGCTTCGGGGCAAGGACTATCTCCGCGCAGGTCACCGGCCTGGAGCTCTCGGGAGATGTCAAGACCCTGCGCACGCCCAAGGAGGACTATAATGCCCGGACAGTTATACTTGCTACCGGCGCCCAGCCCAGGGAGCTGGGCCTGCCCAATGAGCGTGAGCTGCGGGGCCGGGGAGTTTCATACTGCGCAACCTGCGACGGCATGTTCTACAGAGGCAAGACTGTTGCCGTGGTCGGTGGAGGCAATACCGCCGTGGCAGACGCTCTGTACCTCTCCAGGATATGCGAGAAGGTTTACCTCATACACCGCCGGGATAAGCTGCGCGCCCCTCAGGTACAGCAGCAAAACCTTGAGAAGGCAGGGAACGTAGAGTTTATATGGAACAGTGTGGTAAAGGAGCTGCGCTTTGAGCAGCGCCTCACCGGACTGACAGCAGGGCATAAGGAGACCGGCGGGCTCCGGGAGCTGGAATGCGCCGGTGTGTTCATCGCGGTAGGGCAGGTGCCTGAAACCGAGCTCTTTAAGGACCAGGTGGAGCTGGACAGTTCCGGCTATGTAGTGGCCGGAGAGGACTGCCGCACAAGTATCCCCGGGGTTTTTGCCGCGGGGGACCTTCGGGCAAAACCCCTCCGGCAAATAGTCACCGCCGCCTCGGACGGGGCCGTTGCCGCTACAGCTGCCCAGGAATTTCTTGATATGTGAAAATCTGGTCTATTCCAAAAACCTCCCTATACTGCGCCAGGCGCTTCTCCTTACTTACTCCCCTAAGCGCGTTTGGCGAGGGCGAGTACAGGACAGTTACAGGATATTTCACCTGATTTATAACCACATGCCCACGCTTGGGGTCCTCATGACTCCAGGCGTGGCGTTTTTTATCGGCAATTTTGCTCACCTGCCTTGCTACAAATATACTTGTATAGATCAGCTCCTCTATATTTGGATAGTCCATCAGGAGTTTTCTGAGGGCTTTTAGCTCAATTATTTCAAGGGACGCGTCATCTGATCTGCCGTCTTTGTGAATACATTTTTCTACGATATCTGTTATCCCGGCATCAAGCTTTCTGAGCAGCCGCTTACGCTGGTCAACTGCTTTCTTTGTATTTTCATAGCACAGCTTAACTTGAGTGACCTCAGATATTAGGCTCCAGAAGCCGTTATCCCTGGAGCCGTAGTAAAAGTCGACATCCCGGGGATACAGCCGTTTTTCCCCCGAAACACAGAATCTAAAGGGCGGTATCGTGCCTATAATCAGTTTCGAGGCATCTTTAGGAATATACTCCCTATAAGGATGTGTTGAACACTCCATGTATCCACCCCCATTCAGCTCTATTATAAAGCCTCAAAACTTTAAAAGCAAGGGGAGACAGCTTCCTTATGAAGCCTCTCCCCTATGTTATCACCTATGCATATTGCTGTTATTATTCCCCGGCAGCAGGTTGTAGTTCTGCCGCGGGCGGTCGTTTGGCATGTAGAAATAGACGAACTTTATTGAGAATATGTCGCAGATAATGAAATTATTTGCCGCCTCGTCATATAGGGTCACAAAGCTCCGGCCCACAAAGTAGAGCATCCCCTGCTTGCGGGTGATTATCCCGGTACCAACGAGGAACTCTATAACAACAAAGTTCCCTATGTTCTGGGCCAGGATCATCTGCATGGACCCGCGCATCTCCTCGGAGTCGAAATCCTCCTGCACCGGGTGCTCAAAATTGTCCATCGCCGCAGCGCCGTCGGCCTCTGCCATATAGTCTGCCCGGCTCATTAGCCTCCGCATTGCGGCTGAGTTCCTTCCGCACTCACGTCTCTGATTCCCTGTCATAAGCTGCCTCCCTTTCAGTGTAAAGAATATTGTCAGGTGTCCGCGTAGCTCTCCGTGGGGTTATAAAAGCAGTGGTCCCCCAGGCGTATCACGAACCTCCCCACCTGCGAGGGGAAGTTCTCCCTGCAGGTGGGCTTATAGGGGTTGAAATACCAAAGGGCAAAGCCCAGGTTTGTCAGCCGGTTTCCTGCCATAGCCCAGTCTGCAATGCTGTAGTGCACATCAGTGGGCCGCATATTATAGATATTCTGTATGTTGTACTGCCCGCCAACAGTCTCCATCACGCAGGTGAACTGCCTGGGCTGATAGATGACCTGCCGCACGGTAAGGAGTCTGCCGTATTCGCCGTAGGTCACCTGTACCCGATTCATCACCACACAGGCCACGGCCTGCATCCCGGTATCCCCCTCGCCGCCCGCCTCGCATTCTATTATCCGTGCCAGCAGCTCTCTGTCAGAAAACGCCACGTCCCTTCCTCCTTATGTTTGTGGTTATTTATATGAGGGACGGTATAGGGATATGACTTAGAGCGGCGTGTTATTACAGTATAAGCGGCTCGGGGACCTCCGGGTACCCATAAAGGACAAGGGCTATCAGTATAAGCAGCATTATCAGGATAGGAAGCAGGCGTTTTACGGTTTGCATTTGAGAGCTCATCTCCAGACAGGTTATAACTACAAATATATAGTGTATTAAAACTATATAAGTATACCATAGCTAAAACCTGCCTGTCAAGGTAAAATACCTATTGAGGTGAGGCATATGCCGGAAGAGATAAGGATAACAAAAAAGCGTCCCCGTCGGGGGGACGACGGCCATAAAATAGTATCAGTACGCATGAAGGACGAGACCATTGAACGTCTGGACGTCCTGGCTGAAAAGACCAACCGCTCCCGCAACGAGCTTATCAATATGCTGCTGGAGTCGGCGCTGGATATTGTTAAGGTGGAGGAATAGATGTGCCGGAAGACATTTTAAAGGTCTGCCTGCTTATGGACGTCCATACGTATAAGCGGGATGAATAAACAAAGGGGCTCTCCCTATATGGAGAGCCCCTTTTGCGCGAAGCTTTTTACTTTTCCATCACCAGCACCCTATTTTGCCGCCTCTTACAATGATATCGCAGAGCTCATTGTATGAGATCCCTGCGGCTAGGGCCTCCTGCGGAAGGAGGCTTGTGGGAGTCATTCCCGGCAGGGTATTTGCTTCTAAACAATAGACGTTATTATTATTGTCCAAAATAAAGTCCACCCTCGAGTAGAATCCAAGCCGCAATACTCTGTGTACCGCCAAAGCGCAGCTTTGGAGACGCCCGCTAATATCGTTAGAAATATCCGCCGGGCATATCTCCTTCGTCAGGCCTTTCTGATATTTGTTCTTATAGTCGTAAAATCCGCATAAGGGCCTTATCTCTATAGCTGGAAGAGCTCTGCCGTTCAATATACCCACGGAAAATTCCCTTCCCGCTATCTTGTCTTCAATGATTATATATTCCTCATATTTTTTCGCATAAGCAACAGCGCAGTCAAGCTGCTCCCTATTTTCCACTATGGTGATGCCTACGCTTGAACCGCAGCTACAAGGTTTTACAACACAAGGATATTTTATACCGCCGAAATCATAATTATCGTTTAATTTTATATATTGCCAGTCAGCAGTCAAAATGCCGTTTTCACGCATGAGTTTCTTTGAAATATCCTTATCCATCGCCAGAAGGCTTCCGATATATCCGGTACCGGTGTAATTGATACCGTACATATCAAAAACTGCCTGGAGCTGCCCATTTTCGCCGGCAGAGCCATGAAGCGCCATAAAAACCATATCTGTAGCCCGGCACAAATCGATCACGCCGTTCCCGATAAGGCTGCCGCCGGAAGTTGCAGAAGCCTTGATAGCCTCTATATCCGGCTCATGCTCCGGGACAGTATAATTAAACCTGTACCCTGAGCTTTTATTTCTGTATTCAGGCAAGATCTCCCTGTTATCCCTGCCGTAGAACAGGTCCAGCAGCATGACGTCATGTCCGTTTTCCATAAGGGCGTTGGCTATTAATGAGCCTGATGAAAGGGAGACATCCCTTTCAGGGCTTAGCCCGCCCGCTAATACAATTATCTTCATAAACGCACCTCCCGCTATACTGTTGATCTATCGAAGTCTATTCCTTCCGAGGTTTTCATTTTATGACATCAATATTATCCTTAACATAAATTACCCCGGACACCACCGTCACCACAGCCACCGCCCAGCAGAGCGCCTGGATTATTAAGGAGACCGCCATGGCGTCGGAGCCGCTGGCAATGGCAGTCAGGCCGTAATACAGCAGTATCGTAGACATCTGCAGTACGGTCTTCACCTTGCCCCACATATTCGCCGCTATTACCTTGCTTTTGGAGGCGGCGACCATGCGTATGCCCGCCACGGCGAACTCCCGAAATAGGGTCAGGGCCAGCACTATGGGGCTGCACACACCGTCTACCACCATGTAGATAAGCGCGGCTGTTGTAAGCATTTTGTCCGCCAAAGGGTCGGCAAAGCGTCCGAAGTCCGTCTCCAGATGGTATTTCCTGGCTATCTTGCCGTCCAGCAGGTCGGTTATGGAGGCCAGGGCGAAGATCATCCCGGCAGTGAGGCCGGATATTTTATCGAACTCCTGTGTGCCGAACTTCGTCATAGCCGCGAACACCATGAAGAAGGGCACCAGCGCGCACCGCAGAAGTGTAAGCTTATTGGGTAGATTCATTTTCATATGAGGCCAGCTCCTTTTAGTTTCAGACATTCAGTTCCAGAGAGCCTGTCAAATCGCCCTCCATGCAGTCCTCTATCTTCACCTGCACAAAGCTTCCAAGCGTTGGGCGCTTCTCTGAGGCTGTGAAGAATATCTTGCCGTCCACATCCGGCGCGTCCATATAAGAGCGTCCAAACCAGCACTCGGCGTAGCGGTCAAAGCCCTCCACCAGCACCTCCACGGTCTTGCCGATAAGGGCCTCCCCCTTCTCCCCGGTTATGTCCATCTGCTGCTCCGCGATTATCCCCGCTCTCCTCTCCTTTTCCTCCTGGTCCAGCTGGTCCGGAAGGGAGGCGGCGGGGGTGCCCTCCTCCCGGGAGTAGGTAAAGCAGCCCAAGCGGTCAAACTTTACTGTCTTCACAAATTCTGAAAGCTGGGTGAAATCCTCCTCTGTCTCCCCGGGGAAACCGGTTATGAGTGTGGTGCGCAGTATCACGCCGGGGACTTTTGAGCGTATTTTCTCAATAAGCTCCTCCAGAGACTCCCTGTCCCCACGGCGGTTCATGGCACTTAGCACCTTGCCGGAGCAGTGCTGAAGTGGAAGGTCTATGTATGGCAGTATCTTTTCTTCACCTGCCATCACCTCTAAAAGCTCATCGGTTATGGCATCGGGATAGCAATACAGCACTCTCAGCCACTTTATGCCCTCTATCCCGGATAAGCGCTTTAAGAGCTTTGCAAGAGAGTATTCGCCATAGAGGTCAATGCCATAGCGGGTGGTATCCTGGGCGATTAACACCAGCTCCTTCGCTCCGTTCTGGGCCAGGGCCCTGGCCTCCTGCTCAATGTCCTCCATTGTCCTGCTGCGGTAGCCTCCGCGGATATATGGTATTGCGCAGTAGGAGCAGCGGTTGTCGCAGCCCTCGGCTATTTTCAGATAGGCCGACCAGCTTGGGGTGGTGAGCTCCCTGTCACCGCTAAGAGGCAGCTTTTCCTTTTCGGGGAAGGCCTCTATCGGGCCGGACTCCAGCATATCCCTCAGGTACTTGGCAGGGTCCTCGTTGGCCCCTATGCCCAGGACTCCGTCCAGCTCCGGCAGTTCCTTCCTCATCTCCCCCTGAAAACGTTCCGCAAGGCAGCCTGTTGCCACAAGCTTTTTAATGCGGCCCTCCTTTTTAAGCAAACCCAGCTCCAATATCTCGTCGATAGATTCCTTCTGGGCGCTCTCAATAAAGCCGCAGGTGTTCACAATAGCCACATCAGCCATGGCAACATCGTCCACCAGCTCATAGCTCGCCGCTTTCAGCTTTGCCATAAGCAGCTCGCCGTCCACCTGATTTTTTGCGCACCCCAGGCTTATCATACCTACTTTTACTGCCATCTTCTTTATCCTCCCTCTATTTTACCATTCTGCGCACTGCCGCGAAAAACTCATCGGTATAGTCCCCTGCAAGTATCTCGCGGGTCTTCGCCTTCTGTTCCCATTCATCTATGGACACCCATTTTGCGCCGTCTACCTCATGGGGCTGTAGCATCAGCTCCTCTGCAGGGATATCCCTTACGAGGCCGTACACGTCCATGAAGAAGCCCTCGGCCTTCCGGCGGCTGAGAAATACCAGCTCATCCGGCAGGGTTCTTATGCCTGTCTCCTCTAAAAGCTCCCTCACTGCGGCGCTAAGGCTTGTCTCCCCTGAAAGCACCCCGCCTCCAGGGTTCTCCCATACTCCGGGATAAACGCTTTTCTCCATGCTCCTAAGGGTGCAGAGCACCTCTCCCCGGCTGTTCCCCACTGTGACAGTCACCGCCAGATGGTAGTCCCCGGGGGCCTGCACGCCGCCCCGTTCTAAGGTCCGTCCAGTAAGCTCTCCGTTTTCATCATATATGTCCCAAAGCTCCATATGTACCTCCCTGTTAGGCCAAAAGCTCCCTGGCCCCCTGTACCGCAAGCCTCACGTATTCACCCAGCGGCAGCTCACGCACGCCCACCACCGTTACCGAACAGCGGCTCACTGGTATCAGCAGCTTCTGGGCGCGGCTCTCGGAGACCGCTGCCGCCATAGCAGGGGTTATTTCCCCTAGAAGAGCGTTGGCGGTGATTATCCCTGTGGGGCCCATTATTATGTCCGCGTCCCGGCAGCAGACTGCTACAGGGTTCTCCCCTGTGGCCCCCGCGTCAGCTCCTGCCTTGAGCATGGCGGCAGTGGCGGCTGAGTTCGTGCCCACGGCTATTATTTCCCCGGGCACATCCACCGCCTTCAGCCCTGCAACTATAGCTGAGCCCATGCGCCCGCCCTGACCGTCTATCACCACTATCCTTTTCTCTCTCATTCTTCCTCCTCCTGCTTCCCTCCTGCCGTCTGGACGGTCCCGGCCTGAGGCTTCTCTCTTCCAGCCAGCAGCTTTTTCAAGTCCCCGCCCACACCGCTCCGCTCCAGCCACATACTCACCTCGCCTCCAAGGAATAGGATGTACATGCAGAAGAACAGCCAGAACATCATTATCACCAGGGTAGCCAGGCTGCCGTAAATGGAGAAATTGGAATAATTTTCAACAAACAGCGAGAAAAAGTACGAAAACAGCACCCATCCCGCCGCTCCGAATACCGCTCCCAAAAGGTTGTTCCGGAATTTCGCCCGGCGGCGGGGCACAAAGGTATAGAGCAGAGTAAAGAAGATAAAGAGCATTACAAAGCTCACCAGTGATTTAAAGTTTATGAGCAGGGCGGCTACAATAGGCCAGCGGTCCTGGATAGCCCGATAGATGGTGGAGCCGAAGACCAATAGGACCGCCGCCGCTATGAGCACCACTGCCAGCATAACCACGTATATCACTGCCATTACCCTGAGAAGGATATAATTGCGGGGCTGCTCCGCCTCGTAGATATGGTCCAGCCCCTTGATTATCGCGACCATGCCCATGGAGGAGGACCATACCGCCGCTATCACCGCCACTGGCAGCACTCCGGAGGCCTCAATGGGGCTGGGGATTATCTCTCCCAAAGCCGCGGAAAAGGCGTCGGGCAGCAGGTTCAGCGCGGCCTCTATCATCGTGACCCCTGAGGAGAAGTGTATGCGCTGCATGAGTGTCAGCAGGAACGCTAAAAATGGCAGAAATGAAGTGATCAGAAAAAAGGCGCTGTGTGCCGCAGAAGAATCTATGCGGTCCTCGGTTATGCGGCCCATAAACCAGAGCACCTGCTTTTTGATAAAGGCCAACATAGTGTCATGCACCTCCCTACCCGAAGCTTCCGATATTTAGCGTAATAATGTACAGAGTATTATACCATAAGCGCACCGTGGCGGTCAAGTCCGCCCCTATATGGGCAACGGCAGAAAAAGATTGATTATCCCCCACTCTTCTGCTACAATACTCTTAGTTAAAAAATAAAGGAGTTGGTCGTATTGGATCATATGCGCCTGAAAAGCGGTACGGATGTGCGCGGAGTAGCCATAGAGACAGCGGAAGGCGGGCCGGTAACTCTGACCGATGAAGCCGTTATTGATATTGCCCGGGCATTCCTAGTCTGGTGTGAAAAGCACTTGGATATACCTGCGAATAAACTGAAGCTGGCAGTTGGCCGGGACTCAAGGCTCTCCGGGCCAAGGATAGCCTGCGCCCTTAGGGAGGCCCTTGTCCCCTATGGCGTCACCTGTTTCGACTGCAGGCTGGCCTCAACGCCGTCCATGTTCATGGCTACTATAGACATCCCGTGCGACTGTGCCGTGCAGATAACTGCCAGCCACCATCCCTTTTACAGAAACGGCCTTAAGTTCTTCACAAAAAACGGCGGCTTAGACAGCCCGGACCTTGCAGAGATACTGACCCTGGCCGGAGAGGGGGCATGTCCACATAAGTTTGATGGAGGAAGCTGGCAGGAGTCCAACCATATGGAGCAGTACGCCGCTCATTTGCGGGAGCTTATAGAGAAGGGGATAAACGCCCCCAATTATCACCGGCCCCTTGAGGGCTTCCACATAACCGTGGACGCTGGCAACGGCGCGGGCGGTTTCTATGCAGAGAACGTACTGGCCCCACTGGGCGCAGATATCAGCGGCAGTCAGTTTCTGGAGCCAGATGGCCGCTTCCCCAATCATATCCCAAATCCGGAGGATAAGGAAGCCATGGGCTTTGCCTCCAGAGCAGTCATAGAGTCCGGCGCAGATCTAGGTATAATCTTCGATACAGACGTGGACCGGGCAGGCGTAGTTGACCGCCACGGCAAAGAGATAAACCGCAACAGGCTTGTAGCCTTGGCCTCAGCTATAGCTTTGGAGGGGGCCCCGGGCGGCACCATAGTCACCGACTCAATCACATCTGACGGCCTTCGTGAGTATATAGAGGGCACCCTCATGGGCGGGCACCACCGGTTCCAGAGGGGATATAAGAACGTGATAAATGAGGCTTTAAGACTCAATGGCGAAGGAGTAAACTGTCCTCTTGCCATAGAGACAAGCGGGCACGCGGCCCTTAGGGAAAACTACTTCCTGGACGACGGCGCGTATCTTGTAACGAAGATAATCATAAAGCTGGCGGAGTTGCGCCGGGAAGGGCGAGAGCTTGAAGACATGCTCAGCGAGCTCCGGGAGCCCGCCGAGGCCCTTGAGGTACGCATACCTATACTTGAGCAGGACTTCCGTTCCCGGGGCAACGAAGTTATAGAAAGCCTTGATGCCTACTCTCAGGAGAAGGGCTGGCAGACAGCCCCGGACAACCGGGAGGGCATTAGGGTGTCCTTCCCCGCCGGGGAGGGTGAGGGCTGGTTCTTGGTGAGGCTCTCTGTCCACGACCCCATACTGCCGGTGAACATCGAGAGCGATGTTCCTGGGGGTGCGGATGTAATTCGCGGAAAGCTCCGGGACTTCTTTATCAGCGAGAGCCGGGGCCTTGATATTTCCGCCCTATGAATGGGGAGAAGAGGGTCCGGGTGCTCACAGCCATGAGCGGCGGAGTGGATTCCTCAGTGGCAGCGCTGCTTTTAAAACAGGAGGGCTATGACAATATCGGCGTGACCCTGAAGCTGTTCTCCGGCGAAGACAGTACTGAGGATTTCCGGGGAGAAAAGGCCTGCTGCTCACTTGAGAGCGTCGAGGCGGCAAGGAGCGTGGCAAACAGGCTCCATATGCCCTTCTATGTGTTCAACTTTTCCGGAGACTTCCGGCGGGAGGTCATGGACCGCTTTGTTGAGACCTATAAAAGCGGCGGGACCCCAAACCCTTGTATCAGCTGCAACAGGTATGTGAAGCTTGGAAGGCTCTTTCTCCGGGCGGCTGAGATTGGCTGCGAGTATGTCGCTACAGGGCACTATGCCAGGGCAGAGCATGACTCCGGCAGTGGGCGGTGGCTCCTGAAAAAAGGGATAGACGAGGACAAGGACCAGAGCTATTTTCTCTATAACCTCAGCCAGGACCAGCTTTCACATCTGCTGCTGCCATTAGGCGGGCTCACCAAGCCTCAGGTGCGGCAGCTTGCCGAAGAGTCCGGGTTTATCAACTCCCGCCGGCAGGAGAGCCAGGATATCTGCTTTGTGCCAGATGGGGATTACGCAGGGTTTATAGAGCAGTACACCGGCGCTTCTCCTGAACCCGGAGATTTTGTGGGGACCTCCGGACAGACATACGGGCGGCATCGGGGCATAATCCGCTACACCATAGGCCAGCGCAAGGGGCTTGGCCTAAGCTTTCCCCAGCCCATGTACGTGTGCGGCATAGACCCTCTGAAAAATCAGGTCATTCTCGGGGAAAATAACGAGCTGTTTTCAGACAGGCTCATAGCCAGAGATTTAAACTTTATAGCCGTCGAAAGTATAAAGGAACCCCTTCGGGTTACAGCCAAGATACGCTACAGGCATAAGGAACAGCCGGCAACGGCAGTGCAGACCGGGCCGGACGAGCTCACGCTGCGCTTTGACCGACCCCAGCGCGCCATAACCCGCGGGCAGGCCGTAGTGATGTATGACGGCGATACGGTTATAGGCGGCGGGACTATCTGCTGACAGTAAAAAGCGCCGCCTTTGGCAGCGCCTTCCGTACTGTCTACATCAACAGAAACAGGAGTGCAAACATTAGCTCAGTGTTCCCCTCCTCGCCCCCCAGTATAAGTAATAACGCCAGCAGCATGGTGCGCTCCCGGTCCCTGAAGAGCTCCTCTAACAGGCTTTTAGGCGGCTCTCCTGTTGGGGCCGAAGCCGCAGGGATCTCTGCCGGCGCCATTGGCTGCTCCGCCGGAGCCGGAGGCTCGGGCGGCTTATGTTCGGCGGCGGGGGGCTCAGGCTCAGGGACGTTCGCAGGCCGGGGCCTTCCCTGCCTTGCCCGAGACTGCATCTCCCTGGCCCTGCGCGCCGCCTCCTCCTGCATTCGCCGCATATCCATCTCGGGCATATGCCAACCTCCTTACAGCCCCAGCCCGGGCATTAGCCCCGCCAGGCCTCCCATGTCCCGTAGCATTGGCAGCAGGCGCATCATCTGCAGTATCTTCACTGCCTCGTCTATCTTCCTGCGCCGTTCCGGACCCAGAAGCGGCCTAAGGGCCGTCAGCAGGCGTGTGGAGTCGTCCTCCCGGTTCAACTGGCTGAGCACCGGGGCAAGCTTTGCCACCATCGCCATGGTATCCGGCCCATCAGGGCCCTGAGCCTGAGGCGAAGCCGCCGTCTGCCCGCCGCCCAACGCCCCGAGCATACCGGCAAGAGCCGACATATCCGGCATCCCCTGAGCAGGGTCTAGGGCGGGCTGCTGGCTGCCGCTCCCGCCGCTTTGCTGACCATTCAGCCCCAGCGAGCTTATCATGCCCTGCAGCTGCTTTATGCTGTTTGGGTCGGATAAAAACTGGCTGAGCTGTTGTTCCAGGCCGTCCATATGCCTCGCCCCCTTTTTCTCTGGTGTTTGGTGTTTATCGGATGTGGTTATTTACCGCCCTGTAGCATTTGAAGGAGCTTCTGTGCCTGGGGCGTTGCTAAAAGCTTTTTAGCCGCGTCCGGGTCTGAAAGCACCTTCTGCATGGCGGCGCTGTCGCCCGGGCTGGCATTGCCCAGCATCTGGGAGAGCGTGCCGTCCTGGGCGGCTTTCTTCAGCGCCTCAGGTGTCGAGCCCAGGCGCTGGGCGGTTATCTTCAGCAGAGATTCCAGCTTGCTGTTGTCCATATTGTTCCCGTTCATTTTTGGGACCCTCCCTCTCATATGGCTTCTGTCCATATTATGCATGGGTCGCAAGCTTGATTCATAATTTTTTGAATGTGAGGTATTTTAATGCGTATTTTGGTGACGTCAGACACCCACGGAGACTCCGGGAGCCTTCGCCGCGCGATACTTGCCCAGCCCAACGCCGACATCGTCATACATCTGGGCGATGGCGGCGAGGACGTTGATAAGGTTAGATTCTCCTTTCCCAACAAGACCTTCCTGCAGGTGAGGGGTAACTGCGACTGGGGCAGCTCCGTGCCTGAGACTGGTGAGTATATAGCGGGGGGCAGAAAGCTCTTTTTTACCCACGGGCATATGTACGGCGTGAAATCCGGCGACTATACCATGATCACCGAGGCCCGCTCCAGGAAAGCGGATATTGTGCTCTTTGGGCACACGCATAGGCCCCGGGAGGACTATGCGGACGGACTGTATATCATGAATCCCGGACGGCTCAGCGGTTGGGAGCCCACCTATGGGATTATTGACGTCACGGAGCAGGGGATAGTGCTCAATGTGATGAAACTGCCGTGAGAGGAAAGATCATGTACAGAGAGATGACTATAAGCGACGCCCGGAGCGTCCTGCCACTCTATATTGACTACTATAATACCTGTGAGGAGAGCAAATGGACGGAAGAGACTGCCGGGCGGCGCATACGCCAGGTGCTGGGCATGGACGGCGGGTACGGACTCCTCATGGAAGACGGGAACAACCCCATAGGTTTTGTGATGGGCTATTTTAAGCAGTACGACGACCTTGTGTCCTTCATACTGGAAGAGATCGTCATAGGCCTCTCCAGCCAGGGCAGGGGCCTGGGAACGGCCCTTCTTCGGGAGACCGAGCGCCGGGTGCGGGAGCTTGGGGCCGCGGGGATAGAGCTGAGCGCTGTAAACGACGGTATGCACGCCCATTTCTACGGCAAGGAAGGGTATAAGAACACCAGAAACTTTGTGCAGATGGTAAAGTGGTTCCATGTCTAAGATATTGAAGTTCACGGCAGCGCTGAGCCTTATAGCCGCCGTCCTCGCCGCCGCGCTGTACAGTATCTTCCCCCTTAGTATGCTTCTTACCTTTGCCATAACTTTTGGCACCATATCATATCATCTCCTTATGCGGCTGATAATAGGCACGGCGCTGGACAGTCCGTCCTTCATACGCCCTGACTATACCAAGGGCTGGTACAAAGCGCGGCCCTGGGAGCATAGGGTATACAAGCTTCTAAGGGTAAAGCGCTGGAAAAATAAAATGCCCACCTACAGCCCGGAGGACTTCTCCCCAAAGCTGCACAGCTGGGAGGATATCGCCGTTAATATGTGCTGTGCCGAGCGGGTGCACGAGGTTATCTCGGCATTGAGCTTCGTGCCGCTTATTGCCCACGTCTGGTTCGGGGCCTTCTGGGTCTTTCTTGTGACCTCGCTGTGCGGGGCGGCCCTTGACCTGTCATTTGCGGCCATACAGCGGTATAACCGCATTAAAATAGCCAAAATAGCTTTCCGCCGAGAGGCCCGCCCTCATTGACAAACCCTGGAAAATACTTTATAATTAAGAAAGTTGTGAGCCTGATATTTCCCCGGCTTTCAGAGAGAGGAGCTAACAGATTATGAGCTTTCAGATACTTGGCACGGGCAGCTTTCTGCCGGAAAAGGTTATAACTAACGAGGAGCTGTCCAAAATGGTGGACACCTCAGACGAGTGGATAACCAAACGCGTGGGCGTGAAGGAGCGCCATGTGTGTACCACCGAGAGCAATACGGACATGGCAGCTGAGGCAGCTGCCCGGGCTCTGGAGTCGGCAGGTGTCGCCGCCCCGGAGCTGGACCTTATTATCGGCACATCTGTGAGTGCCGACAGTATCTCTCCGGGCCTTGCCAGCATGGTACAGAAGCGTTTGGGGGCAAGATGCCCAGCCTTTGATATAAACGCCGCCTGCCCGGGCTTCTTGTTCGGGCTTGAAATAGTCTCCGGCTTCTTTTCCAGGGGCACGGTAAAAAAGGCTCTTGTGGTCAGCAGTGAGCGCATGAGCGGGCTTATCGACTGGACGGACCGCTCCACCTGCTGTATCTTCGGAGACGGCGCCGGGGCCGTGGTACTGGGCGGCGGCGACAGCTATCTTGCTTCGGAGCTGCACACCCAGGGCGGCGACGATATTATAGACATACCCACCGGCTGGAACAACTCCCCATTCTATCAGGTGGAGCAGAAAAAGAGCTGTGTATTTATGAAGGGCCAGGACACTTACAAATTTGCAGTGACCTCCATGGTAAACGATATCCGCTCCGTCATGGAGCAGGCGGGTATCTCCGGGGATCAGGTCTCTGTGGTGATACCTCACCAGGCAAACCTGCGTATTATAAGCGAGGCCTCAAGAAGGCTGCCGGAAATAGCACAGGAAAAATTCCTGGCAAACATCCAGGAGGTGGGCAATACCTCTTCGGCAAGCGAACCCATACTGCTGGACAAGGCCGTGCGTTCAGGACAGATAAAACGCGGAGACTACGTTGTTATGGCTGCTTTCGGCGGCGGTCTCTCCAGCGCAGCCTGCGTTATCAGATGGTAAAGAAAATTTAGGGGGAATATAGTTATGATAAGGACTCCACTATGTGAGCTTTTGGGGATAAAGTACCCCATCTTCCAGGGAGGCATGGCCTGGATATCCGACGGAAAGCTGGCTGCAGCCGTCTCAAACGGCGGCGGTCTGGGAATTATCTCAGCCATGAATGCAAATGCCCAATACCTCAAGGAGCAGATAGACCTCTGCCGCTCTCTTACAGACAAGCCCTTTGGCGTGAACATTATGCTCATGTCCCCCTTCGCCGCTGAGGTAGCGGAGCTGGCGGCAAAAGAGCGGGTGGCTGTTGTCACCACCGGCGCGGGAAATCCGTCAAAATATATGCCAATGTGGCTTGAGGCCGGAGTGAGGGTCGTGCCTGTGGTGGCCTCCGTAGCTATGGCAAAGCTGGTGACAAAGGCCGGGGCCTCCGCTATAATAGCTGAGGGCGGCGAGTCCGGCGGGCATGTTGGCGACCTCACCACTATGGTGCTGGTCCCACAGGTCTGTGACGCCACAGACTTGCCGGTGTTAGCCGCCGGAGGCATTGCTGACGGCAGAGGCATAGCCGCCGCCTTCCAGCTGGGCGCGGTGGGCGTGCAGGTCGGCACAAGATTCCTAGTGGCAAATGAATGTGGAGTACACCCCAATTATAAGAAAAAGGTGCTAAAAGCAAATGATATAGCTACCATGGTGACCGGCAAGCGGCTGGGACATCCTGTAAGGCAGATAAAAAACCAGTTTGCTAAGGATCTCTTTAAAGCCGAGTACAGACAGATATCCGACGAGGAGCTGGAGGAGCTTGGGCGTGGAGCCCTGTACCGGGCCGCTATAGAGGGCGACGAAAAGACGGGAGATTTTCTTGCCGGTCAGATAGCCGGGATGGTGAATAAAGAGCAGCCCGCCGCCGAAATAATTGTGGAAATGTTCTCGGAAGCTGAGAAAGTGCTGAGCGGTGCCGGAAAGTGGCTGGTTTGAGCCCGACTGGGGGGAAAACTTCTTTTGGGACCTACTATACTTGCAATTATACTACTGTTTCTCATATTCCTGTCGACATCCTGCGCGATTTTATATTTTTTAGTTAAAGCAGCCGTGACCCAAGGGATCAGGGATACCTTATGGAACATTGAGGTCAGTATGCGTAACGCCGTTAAGAATGTCGTAATAGAAGCTCTAAATCCAAAGCTGAAACGGAGAGTAAAAAATGGGTAAAATAGCATTCGTTTTCTCAGGCCAGGGGGCCCAGTATCCGGGGATGGGCCAGTCCCTATGTGCGGCAAGCCCCGCAGCAAAAGTCATCTTTGAGCTTGCTGACAGCCTGCGTCCCGGCACCTCAAGTCAGTGCTTTTCAGGAACGGTGGAGGAGCTCTCGGTCACAAAGAATACCCAGCCCTGCCTCTACTGCGTGGACCTTGCTGCAGCTAAAGCACTGGAGGAGAAGGGAGTCCGCGCGGACTATGCCGCCGGATTTTCGTTAGGCGAGGCTGCGGCTGCGGCTTTCACGGGTATCTTCACCGATAAATCGGGCTTTGAGTTTGTCTGCAGGCGGGCCGAAGCCATGCAGAAGGCCGCCGAGGAGAACCCCGGCAGCATGGCGGCGGTACTGAAGCTTACAAATGAGAAGGTCGAGGAGCTCTGCGGTAAATTCACAAAGGTCTGGCCTGTGAACTATAACTGCCCGGGACAGCTTGTGGTGGCCGGGGAGTCCGGCCAGCTGAAGAAATTCCAGGAGCTTGTTAAGGCAGAGGGAGGCCGCGCGGCGCCGCTAGCCGTGAGCGGCGGGTTCCACTCTCCCTTTATGGAGAGCGCCGCCAGTGAGCTTGAGGGTGTGCTTGAAAATATTGAGCTGGGCAAGCCCCGTCTTCCGGTGTATGCAAACTTTACCGCAAAGCCCTATAGTGATAATGCCAAGGAACTGTTGGTGCGCCAGGTCAAGAGCCCGGTGCGCTGGCAGGAGACCGTTGAGGCCCTGGCTGCGCAGGGCGTTGACACCTTCCTTGAGTGCGGCCCGGGCAAGACCCTGTGCGGGCTCATAAAGAAGACTGTTAAAACCGCCAGAGTTTTTCAAGTGCAGGATGCGGAAACACTGAATGCCGCTCTGAGCGAGATCATATAAAGGAGAGATCGCCATGAAGCTTGAAGGAAAAACAGCGCTTGTCACCGGCGGCTCCCAGGGACTGGGAAAAGCCATCGCCATGAAGCTGGCTGAGAACGGAGCGGATATCGCCATTGCATATGTTGGGCCCAGCGAGCCCGCGGAAGATACTCTCAAGGAGATAGAAGCCATGGGGCGCAGGGCGCGGCTCTATGTGTGTGACGTGCGGGACGAGAATGCTGTGAACGAGACTGTGGCAGCGGTCAAGAAGGATCTGGGGCAGATAGATATACTTGTGAACAACGCCGGAGTTACTCGGGACACCCTGATGGTGGGCATGAAGGACGAGGACTACGATATGGTGCTGGACATCAACCTCAAGGGAGCTTTCCACATGATTCGCGCCTGCTATAGGGACTTTATGCGCAAGCGCTCGGGGAAGATAATCAATATCAGCTCTATTGCGGGCCTGGTCGGCAACGCCGGACAGGTAAACTATGCGGCGTCTAAAGCCGGACTCATAGGCATGTCCAAGTCTGTCGCCAAGGAACTGGGCAGCAGAGGGGTATGCTGCAACTGCATAGCCCCGGGCTTTATCAAGACCGACATGACCAAGGATATCAAGGAGGATAACCCCCTCCTGGTCCAGGTACCCATGAAGCGCATGGGTTCGCCGGAGGATGTGGCGAATGTGGCGCTGTTTTTGGCCTCGCCCGAGTCCGACTATATCACCGGGGAGACCATCAGGGTAGACGGCGGGCTGGCTACCTGAGAAAACTTTCATATAATTTTAAAAACCAGATGAATTAGTATTGCAATCTCCTTTGAGATGCGGTAAAATAAGAGAGGATGATTTTGTTGAACCGGGTCGTGATAACCGGAATGGGCGCTGTCACTCCCATCGGCAACGATGTGGAGAGCTTTTGGCAGGGGCTGGTCTCAGGCAAATGCGGTGTGGGCCCAATCACCAAGTTCGACGCCTCCGAGTTCAAGGTCAGCGTAGCTGCGGAGGTAAAGGATTTTGACCCCTCAAAGTATATGGACAAGGGGGATCTTAGAAAGTACGATGTTTTCTGCCAGTACGCTCTAGCGGCTGCGGCTCAGGCCGTGGAGTCCAGCGGCATACAGGGCACATTGCCCGGCGAGGACATCGGCGTATACTTCGGCTCTGGCATAGGCGGTATCGGCACCTTTGAAGAGCAGCAGAAGCTGATGCTGGAGAAGGGGCCCAGAAGGGTATCCCCCTTCTTTATTCCAGCGCTTATCATAAATATGGCCGGAGGGCTTATTGCCATCAAGCACCACTTCCAAGGCGCGGCGGTATCCTCAGTTACGGCCTGCGCCACCGGCAATAACGCCATTGGCGAGGCCTATAGGTCCATAAAGCACGGCTACCTGTCGGCAGCACTGGCTGGCGGCGCAGAGGCAGCTATCGTACCGCTGGGATTGGCGGGCTTTTCCAATATGAAAGCCCTGTCTACTACAGATGACCCCTCATATGCCTGTGTACCCTTTGACGCGAGGCGCAACGGCTTTGTTATGGGCGAGGGCGCCGGAGCCTTAATGCTGGAGGAGTATGAGCACGCTAAATCCAGGGGGGCTACTATTTACGGAGAGATATGCGGTTATGGCGTAACCTGCGACGCCCACCATATCACCGCCCCTGACCCCGAGGGCAATGGGGGCGCAAGGGCCCTGAAGCTGGCCTACAGCGAAGCCGGCGGCTGCGAAGACCCCCATAAACTCTACATCAACGCCCACGGAACCAGCACCCCACTTAATGACGCCTGCGAGACCATGGCTATTAAGAAGGGTCTTGGTGAGAACGCAGCCAGAGCCTGCATGATAAGCTCTACAAAGTCCATGACCGGGCATATGCTTGGTGCGGCAGGGGCAGTAGAGGCCATTGCCTGCGTGCTTGCGCTCAAAGAAGGGCTTGTGCCGCCCACCATAGGCTATCAGGAGCCCGACCCCGCCTGTGACCTGGACTATGTGCCCAATTCGGCCCGCAGGGCTGATATCCAGCTGGCGCTGTCCGCTTCCCTAGGCTTTGGCGGGCATAACGCCTACCTTGCTTTCCGCAGAATATAATACCGGGAGGTTTTGTATAATGGACGTAAAGTCAATAGAGAACCTGGCAAAGCTTATGAAAGAGAATGGGCTTACCTCCTTAGAGCTGTCTCAGGAGGGTATAAGCCTGAAGCTGGAGCGTGGGGCGGAGCCTATGCCCATTCCGGCTGGGCAATACAGCCCATCACCATTCGTAACCGCGCCTGTAGAACCGGAGCCCACGCCTAAAAAGGGCTCCCTGGTGCTCTCCCCCACTGTGGGCGTATTCTATGCGGCGCCCTCACCGGAGAGCCAGCCCTTTGTGGAGGTAGGCTCAAAGGTGCATAGGGGGGATACCCTGTGCATTATAGAGGCAATGAAGCTGATGAACGAAATCCCCTCCGAGGTGGACGGCACCGTGGTGGAGGTCTGCGTGGGCAATGGACAGGTGGTCGAATATAACCAGCCACTGTTCCGTATCGCGCCGTAATAATAGGGAGGCTGCTATGAACCGTGAAGAGATAAAGAATATCCTGCCCCATAGGGAGCCCATGCTGCTGGTGGACGAGGTGGAGCTTATAGACGGCATTTCCCACGGCAAGTATCATGTCCGGGGGGACGAGTTCTTCCTGCAGGGTCATTTCCCGGGGGATCCGGTAGTGCCCGGGGTGATACAATGCGAAATGCTGGCCCAGTCCGCGTGCGTGCTGCTGCTTGGGAAGGCTGAGGGCATGACGCCTCTATACACAGGGCTCAATAGTGTGAAATTCCGTGGACAGGTGAAGCCCGGAGACATTTTCGAGACCCAGTGCGAGCTCACCCGCAGCCGGGGGAATTTTTACTTTGCCAAGGGCACCGGCAGTGTAAACGGCAAAATATGTGTTTCTGCGGAATTTTCCTTCGCGCTCGTTAAGACTGGGGCTTAAAGAAAGGGGCAGGCTTGTGTTCACAAAAATACTGATTGCAAACCGGGGCGAAATAGCCATACGCATAATACGCGCCTGCAAGGAAATGGGCATCTCCACAGTAGCAGTCTACTCCCAGGCCGACAAGGAGTCCCTGCATACTGCTCTCGCGGACCAGGCAGTGTGCGTAGGCGGGGCAAGGGCCGACGACAGCTACCTGGACGGCAAAAGAATAGTCAGCGCGGCTCTTGCCACTGGGGCCCAGGCCATCCATCCGGGCTACGGCTTCCTCTCTGAGAACGCGGAGTTCGCCCAGCTGTGCAGACAGTACGGACTGACCTTCATTGGCCCGAGCGCTGAGATCATTTCCAAAATGGGGGATAAAGAGGCCGCAAGAAAGCTCATGCGCGAAAACGGTGTGCCGGTCACCCCGGGCACTGATGTGCTGGAAAGTCCCGGGGAAGCTTTGAAGGCTGCGAGATCCATCGGCTATCCCGTTATGATAAAGGCCAGCTCCGGAGGCGGCGGCAAAGGTATCCGGCTTGTTGAGCGCCCTGAGGACCTGGAGCGCTCCTTCCGCACCGCTTCCGCCGAGGCTGAAAAGGCTTTCGGGGACGGACGGCTGTATATGGAGAAATATCTTGCCCCAGTAAAGCATATAGAGGTACAGCTTCTGGCAGACCATGACGGCAATATTGTCTGCCTGGGGGAACGCGAATGCTCCATACAGAAAAACCACCAGAAACTTGTAGAGGAGTCGCCATCTCCCGGCGTAAATCCGGAGACAAGGGAGAAGCTGGTACAGGCTGCCACAAGCGCAGCCCGGGCCGCCGGGTACGTGAACGCGGGCACTGTTGAGTTTTTGATGGACCAGTCGGGAAAATTCTACTTCATGGAGATGAACACCCGCCTGCAGGTGGAGCACCCGGTCACGGAACTTGTCACCGGCGTGGACATTGTAAAGTGGCAGATACGCATTGCCGCAGGCGTTCCGTTGGATTTCACTCAGAAGGATATCCAGCTCCAGGGCGCTGCGATAGAGTGCAGGATAAACGCCACCAAATCCAGCAGGGTAGAGTTTTTCCACCCACCGGGCGGCCCCTGGGTGCGGTTTGACACCTTTTTATATCAGGGCTGCGATATCTCGCCATATTATGACTCTATGTTGGGCAAGCTTATAGTGTATTCCTCCACGCGCGGGGAGGCCATACGTAAAATGCAGTCGGCCCTGTGCGAGCTCTTGATCGACGGCGTTGAAAACAATATTGAGGAGCAGATAGATATAGTGCGGGACCGGCGTTTTAGGGCCGGGGATTACTACACTGATTTTATCAAGTATTTCAATCCCAAGGATAAAGTATAACCTTAGGTTAAGGAGAGGTCACGGCTTATGAATTTGATGGGACTGTTCCGCTCGCCCCAGAACGAGCTGGAGAAGGGCGGCAAGGAAGCCGAGGACGCGGGCATCCGCAGCAGCTGCCCCCGCTGCGGAGTACAGTTGCCTTTGAGCGACCTGCAGGAGAATATGAACGTCTGCACCGCCTGCGGCTACCATTTCAGGATAACCCCCCGGGAACGTATCGCCTATATCACTGATGAGGGCAGCTTTAGGGAGCTGGACGGAGAGCTTATGAGCCGGGACCTGCTGGATTTTCCTGGCTACGACCAGAAGCTTAGAAACGCCCGACTGTCCTCCCGGGAAAAGGATGCTGTTGTCTGTGGCACAGCCGCTATCGGCGGCTACCACTGTGCCCTATTTGTTATGGACCCGAATTTCATGATGGGCAGCATGGGCACGATCGTAGGCGAAAAGATAACCCGCCTGTTCGAGTCAGCTCTGGAGGCCGGCCTGCCGGTAGTAGGCTTCACTGTCTCCGGCGGTGCCAGGATGCAGGAGGGGATACTCTCCCTTATGCAGATGGCGAAAACCAGCGCGGCAGTGCGCAGGCACAGCGACAGCGGACTTTTCTATCTGACTGTGCTCACCGACCCAACCTTAGGCGGGGTCACGGCCAGCTTTGCAATGGACGGCGACGTCATAATGGCAGAGCCCGGAGCGACTATCGGCTTTGCCGGTCCCAGAGTCATAGAGCAGACCATCAGAAAGAAGCTTCCACAGGGCTTCCAGACTGCGGAGTTTCTCCTGGACCATGGGTTTGTGGACCTGATAGCTCCAAGGCTTGAGCAGAAGGAGACAATAGCCGGGCTGCTAAGGCTGCACCAGCCTGGCAGCATGATATCACAGTATGAAAGGGCAGGTGGGCTGGAATGAGCGGCACGGGAAATGCTTATGATAAGGTAATGCTTGCCCGGTCAAAGGGCCGCCCCACTGGCATCTCCTTTATAGAGAATATTTTTGAAGATTTTATAGAGCTGCACGGAGACCGGCGCTTCGCGGATGACCCCGCTGTTATCGGCGGGCTTGCCACACTGGGCGGCATGCCTGTTACAGTCGTCGCCATTGAGAAGGGCTCTGACACCAAAGAGCGCATTCGCAGGAATTTCGGCATGACAAACCCAGAGGGCTACCGCAAGACGCTCAGGCTGATGAAGCAGGCTGAAAAATTTCACAGGCCGGTCATATGCCTTGTGGATACCTCCGGGGCCTACTGCGGCCTGGGCGCAGAGGAGCGCGGTCAGGGACAAGCTATTGCTGAAAATCTGACAGAGCTCTCCGCGCTGCGTACTCCTGTCATATCCATTCTGATTGGCGAAGGCGGCAGCGGTGGGGCATTGGCCCTGGCTCTGGCAGACCAGGTCTGGATACTTGAGAACGCCATGTATTCCGTGATTTCACCAGAAGGCTGTGCCAGTATCCTCTGGAAAGACGCAAAGCGTGTCCGAGACGCTGCAGACTGCCTGCGGCTGACCGCCCAGGATATGCAGGAGCTTGGAGTGGTGGAACAGGTGATACCAGAAGAGGACATCAGCGCCACCTATGAACAGATAAAGTCCCTGCTGGCAGAGGAGCTGCCAAAGCTCATGAAGCTCCCCTCCGATGAGCTTTTAAGAGCGCGCTACAGGCGCTTCAGGCAGTTCTGACAGGTTAGCTAAATATGCCAAAAACTCTTTTTGGTATAGATATGAGAAAAGCCCCCTGCAGGTGCAGGGGGCTTTTCTCTGTGCCGATATATATCCTAATTTAATATGTCCCCCATATCTATATTTTCCTCAGCGTAATACCTGGCCTGGGCATCCCATAGCAGCCGGTAGGCTCCCTGCTCATCCTCAAGCAGTCTGTCATGAGTTCCCAGCTGCACCATCCGTCCCTTACGGAATACCGCTATCCTGTCGCAAAACCTACATGAAGACAGCCTGTGGGAGATACAAACCGCAGTTTTCTTTCCCGCTATCTCGTCAAAGCGCCTGTACACTTCAGACTCGGCTAATGGGTCCAGCGCCGCCGTAGGCTCGTCCAGCACCAGGAAGGGGGCATCCTTGTACAGCGCCCGGGCCATAGCAATCTTCTGGGCCTCGCCGCCGGAAAACTCCATGCCGTTCTCGTCAAAATCCTTGTTGAGATAGGTGTCGAGGCCCCGGGGCATTTTCTCCAGAAGCTCCCCGAGCCCTGCCTCCCTCAGGTCGTAGAGCACACGCTCCTTGTCATACTTCACACTTGCCGCCACGCTCTGGCCCAGTTGGAAGGAGAACAGGTGATAGTCCTGGAATACCACCGAGAACAGGGCCATGTACTCGTCATAGTTATATTTCCTGATATCTATACCGTTAAGTGTGATCGCCCCCTCTGTAGGGTCGTAGAGCCTGCACAGCAGCTTTATCATGGTGGTCTTTCCGCTGCCGTTTCTACCCACCACAGCCAGCCTCTCACCTATACGCAGCGTTAAGTTCAGGTGCCTGAGTGCCCAGGCATCCGTGCCGGGGTACTTGAACGATACATCCTTAAACTCGATAAGGAACTCGTTGTCAAGGCGCTTCTCTGTGGGAATAGTCCCCTGGTACTTAGTGTTCTCCTTGTCCAGAAACTCAAATGTCTCCCGGAGAAACTCATTATTACTAATGACCTCAGTAAGCTTTTTTACAAATTTCTGTAAGCTCCCGGCAAAGCGGCTCATGGCGCCCACATACTGCACTATGCCCCCAATCCCTATCGCCCCGCACCAGGCCTTGGCTGTCACAACCAGATACACAGCTCCGCTGAGCAGATAGGGAAATACTGCGGTAACAGCGCTTGCCCATCCTATGGTATAAGAAGGCTTTTCCTTTACATCCTTAGAGATATTAATAAAGTGATCTAGCTCTTCCTGCATAATATCTATCTCATTATATAGCCGCATATCCTTGCCCTGCTTGTGGTCGTTGGGGAGAATCCAGTTAAAATACATAAACAGCCGGTTTACAAGGGTCATCTCGTCGCCCATAGAGTCCCAGGCCTTAGTATTTTTCTCAGAGACAGCCTTGAAAGCTATAAAAGATATAAGCAGGACCGCTATTATTATAATCGTGCCCCAGCCCGAGGCAAATATCCCCGCCATACCCGGCACATACGGCGTCGGGGCGAAGAATAGCCCAAGGGCCAGCACCAATGAGCTCAGTACGCCCACTATGCCCTCCACAAGGTCGCTCACGGCCCAGTGCAGGATAACAAGCCCCCGCCCCCAGTTTTGAAGCTGCTTGATCTTGTCCAGCTTTTCCTGCACCCGCACATCCTCCACGTCTTGATAGTCCATTTTAAGCAGCTTGCGGGAGTAGAGCATGTACATATCCTGCCACATGGTGGTGTAAAGAGCCTCCTTGCGCCTGCCGCAGAAGCTTTGGGCCAGGAGCAGCACAAGGCCTATGCCCACGGCAAGCCCCGCCAATAACACCAGCCGCTCCACGTTCCGGGCCCCAGCCAGCTCGTCTATCAGCTGTCCGGAGAAATACAGGATGATAAGTGGGGTCACCGCTGAAATGGCTGCCTCGCACACATAGCAGGCAAGCGTCTGCCCTCCGCCTATTTCTACAAGATATTTATATCCCCGGACTATAAGGGCCATCTCCTCCTTAAACCGGCTCCATCTCTGCTTCATCTGTGAGCCCTCCTTCCTCGTTTACGCCGCGGCGATAGTATGAGCTCTGCATCTCGTAGAGCTCGTAGTATTTCCCTCTTAGGTCCAAAAGCTCCTCATGGGTACCCTCCTCAATTATATCGCCCCGCTCCAGAAACAGCACCCTGTCACAGAACCGCGTGCTTGAAAGCCGGTGGGATATATAGAGAGAGGTCTTCCCGGCAGTCAGGCTGCTGTATTTCTCATAGAGCTCCGCCTCGGCAATGGGGTCAAGAGCTGCTGTGGGCTCGTCCAGTATAACTATTGGTCCGTCCTTATAAATCGCCCGGGCCAGCATCAGCTTCTGTGCTTCGCCGCCGGACAAATCCACCCCGTCATGCCAGATATACTTCATAAGCCTTGTGTCCATCCCCTTTGGCAGCTCCCCGACCCGCTCGGATAGCCCGGCAAGCTCAAGGCATTTTTCCACCTTCGCCCGGTCCATATCGTCCGTCATGGCCACGTTTTTTGCAAGAGAATAGGGCCGCACCGCGGATTCCTGGAACACCGCCGAGAACAGGTCGTAATACTCCTCCCGGTTAAATTCAGTGACAGGTATGCCGTTTAGCAGCACTCTCCCTTCAGTGGGGTCATACAGCCCGCAGAGAAGCTTCACCAACGTGGACTTACCCGCTCCGTTAAGGCCCACCAAGGCCGCTTTCTCCCCTGAGCGCAGTGTCAGGCACATATCGTGTATCGTATCCTTTTCAGCTCCAGGGTAGCAGTAGCTCACGTGTTCAAGGGTAAGCTCCCAGCCGCCGTCGGCGGGTACCGGCCTGCCGCCCTCATGCCTGAATTCATCGGGCCAGTCCAGCAGCTCACGGAAAACGGCTATCTTTAGATGGGCCCTGTGCAGATCCGAGAACTCCTTTAGACAGCTCATCAGCTGCTCTGAAAAGTTGCCCACTGCACTAAAGTACAGCACGAATGCCGCCGGGTCAACGCTTCCGGTAACGGCATCGTATATAAGCCATGCGTAGGCCGCGCCCTCCCTTAGAAAGGTGATAAGGCAGCCAACGGCGTCGGCAAAGAACTCTACCCAGCCCTGCCTTTTCCCCCAGTCCTTCCTGGCCCTGGAGCAGCTGTCGTACAGATCACAGAGCCACTCCGACATGCCGAATAGCCGCACATCCTTTGCAAACTTATAGTTACCTGATTCGGTCATGATGTATTGCAGCTTCCGGTCAAAGGGTGTCCAGTTGTCCCTGTTTTTGAACGCCCAGCTGTTGGCCCGAAGCCTTGCTATAAATCCCACGCTTGTGAGCGCCGCCACCATCAGCAGCACCCAGGGACTCATGCTCCACAAGACCGCCGCATATATCACAAGACCGATGAATGCTGTAGAAAGCCTTTGCATCATACGGAATGACTCCTCTAATGCGGAGTTATTGTCGTTCATGACCTCCAGTCGTTTTTCCGACGCATTGAGAAAGTCCTGCTGCTCACCGTGAGGGTAGTCGGTTGCGACTATCTTTAGGACCGCGTCGCATCCAAGCCGTAAGCGCGGACTGGTTAGATACCGAAAATCCGTATAGCTGTAAAGCCCCTGGCCTGCTGCGGCGCAGAGCAGTAGGCCTAATGACATAAGTCCTATCTCCAAGGCAATGCGCTCAAAACTGGCGCCCTGCTCCAGAAGGGCTATGACCCGGCTTGGCAGCACCATAGCGATTGCGGGGATAAGCGTCAGGGTAACAATAATTATAGCCGCCATGGGAAAGTAGACCGGTCCGGACCTCCAGGCTGCTTTCAGCATGAACCTCATATCGCTGAGCATTGAATACTTGAGCTTCTTTTTATCTTTTTTCTTCATTCAGACCTCGCTCCTTTCGCCTAAAACTATAGCATATCTGCCCTGAAAAAAGTAAAACCGTGCACGAACGGTATCCCACCGCGCATGAACGGTAATTTTTCTGACTATTTACAGAGGCAGCATTATCTCCGTGGAAAAGACTCCATCCTCCTGCTGGCGGTTTACATAGCCCCCGCAGAGCTTTGCCGCCCGGTCTATCTGGGAGAGTCCAAAGCCGTGGCGGGCGAAACGGTCCCGCCCGGATTTTGAGGAGACGTACCTGCCATTCTCCATCTGGCTCTTGCCCGGAGATGAATTGGTAACATTTACATAGAGCTGTCCTTTCATTGGAGCTATATACACCCTCATAAAGCGCCCCTCCAGGTCCGCGCCCCTCAGGCAGGCCTCCATAGCATTGTCCAGCAGGTTTCCAAGAATAGTGCAGAGTCTCACGTCAGGTATGCCAGAGGCTGTGGGCACATCAGCTTTTGCACTTACGGTTATCCCATTGGAGCGGGCCAGGGACAGCTTGCTGTTGAGTATGGCGTCAGCCATCACATTTCCTGTTCGCAGCACGTCGTCCACCTGCTCGAAGGAGCTTGAGAGCTCTGAGAGGTAGTCCTCCAGCATGTCCGTCTGTCCAAGCTGAAGATATGCCTGCATGGTCTGGGCATGATTTCTAAGGTCATGGCGCATACCCCTTATCTGCCGGTAGAGGTTCTCCACCTCCTGCACCTGCCGCTTTAGCAGGTCCGACTGAAAGAGTTCCGTGCTCTGCATGGCTCTGCCCAGCGTCAGCTTTCTGCACAGTATAAGCGCACCGGCAAATATGAGCACAGTAATAATCGTTATGGTTGCTATTGACCAGCCTGGCATATTCTCCTATCCCTCCTGACGGTAAAAGCTGACAAAGGCGCTGTTCACCTGCTGAAATCGCCCGCGGCTGACGGGCACCGACTTGCCGCCGTCTAAGATGAGGCTGTCCCGCTGTACCCTATACACATACCGCAGACCCACAAGACAGCAGCGGTGGCACTGGATAAAGTCCCCCTCTGGCAGCCGCCCGCACAGCTCCCGGAACCCGGCCCTTGACTCCAGGGTCTCCCCTCTTCCCAGAGTCACCACTGTGCGGTGTCCGCTGGACTCCAATAATGCTATGTCAGACAGCAGGACCCGGGCAGTCTGGCCGTCGGCGCACTCAAGCAGTATGAAGGGCTCCCTAGCCCCGCGCTGTATTGCCCTATCAAGGCAGAGGAGTATTTTGTCCCGGCTCACCGGCTTTACCAGGTAGTGCACGGCGTCCAGCTCAAACCCCTCGGCCATATGGCCCGCAAGCCCTGTTACAAAGACCACCGGCAGGCGGGAGCCTGAGTCGCGGAGCATCCTGCAGAGCTTCAGTCCGTCTGTGCCGGTCATCTGTATGTCAAGTAAAAGCACATCCCAGTCCTTCTCATTCTCCCAGACAAACCAGAAGGCGTCACCACTGGGAAAAAGCCTTACCTCAGAGGGCTCACGCCGGTCCCGTGCCCAGTCCTGGACAAAGCCCCGAAGCAATTCAGCCTGGGCAGGCTCATCGTCGCATATTGCTATCCTGCGCATGAGATACTTCCTCTCATTATTTTCTCCACCAATGATATCATATGCGGTGGTATTTTTCAAGGACCGTGCCTATGAGCTATGGCTTTGTTCTATTTTGGAAAACTGTTGATCCAATACTGGTTGATGTGCTACAGGAAATTAATACAATAACCACATAAAACATAAAAATAACCCCTTGCTATTTTCCGGCGGCTGTGCTATCCTTGAGAAAACCCAATGAAAGGAAACAAGAGCTATGCTAAAAATCACATTTATGGGCGCAGGCAGCACCGTCTTCGCCCGGAACGTCATCGGTGACTGCATGTGCAGCGCCACTTTAAGGGAGGCCGAGTTCGCCTTGTACGACATTGATGGGCAGCGTCTTCAGGAGAGTGCTGAGATATTGGGCGCCATGAACGAGACCTTAGGGGGCCACAGCAAGATCACCACCTTCCTGGGCGTTGAAAAACGCAAGGACGCCCTTAGGGGAGCTTCCTTCGTGGTGAATGCCATCCAGGTGGGCCTATACGACCCCTGCACCATCATCGACTTCGAGGTACCCAAGAAGTATGGCCTTCGTCAGACGATCGGCGATACCTTGGGGATCGGGGGCATTATGCGTGCCCTGCGCACCATCCCGGTAATGGATGACTTTGCCAAGGACATGGAGGAGGTCTGTCCGGACGCATGGTTCCTCAACTATACCAACCCCATGGCAATGCTCTCCGGCTATATGCAGCGCTATACCGGTGTGAAAACCGTGGGACTGTGCCACAGCGTGCAGGTCTGCTCTGAAGGGCTTCTGAAAAAGCTTGACATGGAGGACAAGCTGGAGGGGCGCAAGGAGCTTATCGCCGGCATCAACCACATGGGCTGGCTGCTCGAGATACAAGACAGGGACGGTAACGATTTGTACCCTGAGATACGCCGCCGTGCCAGAGAAAAGAATGCAAACGAGAAGCATGACGATATGGTGCGTTTCGAGTACATAGATAAGTTCGGATACTACTGCACTGAGTCCAGCGAGCATAACTCCGAGTACAATATGTTCTATATTAAGTCCAAGTACCCCGAGCTTATCGACCGTTACAATATTCCTCTGGATGAGTACCCCCGCCGCTGCGTCAACCAGATAGAGGGCTGGGCTAAGGAGCGCGACCAGCTCAGAGAGAGCCATCAGCTGGACCATAAGCGCAGCCATGAGTACGCATCCTATATTATGGAGTCCATCATGACCGGCGATCCCTATAAGATAGGCGGCAACGTGCTGAACACCGGAGGGCTTATTGAAAACCTCCCCCATGATGCCTGCGTTGAGGTGCCCTGCCTCGTGGATGGCAGAGGGGTAAACCCCTGCCGGGTTGGCCGTCTGCCTGTGCAGTGCGCGGCTATGAACATGACGAACATCAACGTGCAGCTGTTGACTATTGAAGCTGCAGTCACTAAGAAAAAAGAGCATATCTATCAGGCCGCAATGCTGGACCCGCATACCGGCAGCGAGCTGGATATCGATACAATCATCAAGATGGTGGACGATTTGATCGCTACTCACGGCGATTGGCTGCCTAAATACTGCTAAGAATACAAGTAAAGGCCTGTTCAGTTTTAATTGAACAGGCCTTATATAATTCAGTCTGGTTTCAAGCTTTGCTCAGCCCTTCACTTCGCTAAGCAGTATCTTAATGAATGATATATTTAAAGATAGTAGTTGCAAAATATTGTGACTGCTATCTTTCTTGTTGTGTTAGATAGTGTCTACATGAGTTAAGCACGAATAGCAGCCCAGACAGCGATACAACG
>CANPBX010000011.1 GCA_947572385.1 uncultured Clostridia bacterium | reverse complement strand
TTGTAGAAATGGCGTCGCTTATATATTTTCCGTCCTCCGTCTTTACCCACTCTCTTGAAATCAGTGAAAAATCAAAATCCAGCTTCACCCCATTGATGAAAACATCGAAATTCCAGGAGGTATAGTCTGCGTTTGGGTCAGTTTCCGTCTCTATCTCTCCGACAGAATACAAGGTCATGCCGTCATAATAGGCTTCCCTGACGGAGAATTTCAGGCCGCCCTTTTGAGTTGCAGTCACCTCGTCGGTGACCGGCTCCATGTGTTCCGCAATCAGGTCGAGATTGTCTGCGTTATAGTCGCCGGGCTTATCCTTTTGCGTGATGAAGCTGAACAGCCTGCCGAAGGCTCCTGTGGCCCCCACCCCTATTGTTAAGCTCAAAATCAATATAGCAGCTGCTGCAAGTGCCAGCGCGCGCTTTCTTACCTTTTTCCTGTTTATTTTCATGGTATCCTCCATTTCTTCACGGACCCGGCGGTTCTCTGCAAGGATTGCCGAGAGCATACGCTTATCCGCGGAGTCGTCGGGCCCAATCTTATTCATCGAATCAATAATTTTGCGGTTCTTCATCGAAATCCTCACCTAACCTTTCCCGAAGTATGGCACGTGCCTCATGTAAATAGTTGCGGATTGTAGACTGCGGTTTTTTGAGAAGCTTTGCTATCTCAACACTGGTGTAGCCCTCATAGTAATAGAGGTACACCGCTGTTTTATATCTGTTCGGAAGCTCAAAAACGGTTTTGATAACATCGTCTGTTTCAATATTTTCCAAACAGGGGATATCGCAAAAGTCCTCGATATTTTCGCGTTTGCGCCACCAATGACAGACCATATTTTTGCATACATTCGCCGCTACTCTAATCAGCCATGCTTTTTCGTGCTCTGCAGTTTCAAACGCGGGCCCTGCCTTTATCAGCTTGAAAAAAGTGTCCTGCACCGCGTCCTCTGTGTCGGCAGGGTTTTTCATGTAAGCGAAGCAGACTTGATAGACCGTCTTTTTGTGCCGCTGGTATATTTCCGCAATCTCTTCGTCCGTACGCAACAAAGAGTTTGACATTTCACTGCCCCCCTTTCACTTATAATACAATAGAAGCTGCAAAAGTGTCGGATTTTTTTATTGCAAAATGTCTGCGTGCCTGAAAGTTTTCTGTTTTTACTTTTATCATTGCCATTACGGCACAAATGGTGTATAATATGCACAATATTTCAAGAGGAGGACAATTATATGAACTACAGGACGCTGGGCCGCACAGGTCTCACAGTCAGTGAAATCGGCCTTGGCAGCGAGTACTTTGCGAAACAGACGGTGGAAGCTGGAGTGGCTTTAGTCAATGCCGCCACCGGCGCAGGCGTAAACTACTTCGACCTGTTCAACCCCGAGCCCCATGTGCGGGATGTCTTCGGCATTGCCATGCAGGGGCGGCGCGGAGAGTTCATCATGCAGGCGCACCTCTGCTCGGCCTGGATAGACGGGCAGTACAAGCGCACCAGGGATATGGACCAGGTGAAAGCCGCCTTCACCGACCTTATGACCCGCCTTAAGACAGACTACATAGACGTAGGCATGGTCCACTATGTGGACGAGCAGAAGGACTTCGACCAGGTATTCGGCGGCCCGGTCATTGAGTTTGCAAAAGAGCAGAAGGCTGCCGGGCATATCAGGCATATCGGCATGAGCACACATAATCCCCGCGTAGCTATACAGGCTGTGAAGTCGGGGCTGATCGACGTGATCATGTTCAGTATCAACCCGGCCTATGACATCCTGCCGCCTAACGAGGACATTAACGTAATGTTCGATAAGGCCAGCTATGAGACCGTGCTCGCAAATATCGACCCGGAGCGGCAGGAGCTTTACAGCCTCTGTGAGAGCCAGGGCGTTGCGATCACCGTAATGAAGCCCTACGGCGGCGGGTCCCTGCTGAGCGCCGAGGCGTCCCCCTTCGGCGCGGCTATGAGCGTCGCCCAGTGCCTGCACTACTGCCTGACCAGGCCCGGCGTGGCGACAGTCCTTGCTGGGGCCGTCAATAAGGAAGAGCTGATGGAAGCGGTCGCCTACTGCGACGCCAGCGACGCGGAGAAGGATTACGCAAAGCTGCTCAGCAGCTGCCCTGCCCACCCCTTTACTGACAAGTGCATGTACTGCGGGCACTGTGCTCCCTGCACCGCGGGAATTGACATCGCCAGCGTGAACAAATTTGCAGATCTGTGCCAGGCCCAGCGTATGGTGCCCGAAACGGTCCGTGAGCACTATAATGTATTGAGCGTCAAAGCCAGCGCCTGTGTGAAGTGCGGCCAGTGCGAGACACGGTGCCCATTTGGGGTAAAGATCGTGGAGCATATGCAGAAGGCTGTGGACATATTTGGAGAATGAGGGTAAAGACGGCGGGCCACAAGACAGCCTGATATGTCCAAAGCAAAAAGCGCGCGCTGCCTGCTCTTCACAGACAACACACCATTTTGTGCCCTTGAGAATTTCTCATCCGCAATGCGCTCCGTGGAATAAAAAAACCGGCTGCAGTTTTACCCACAGCCGGTTTTTGTTTTAACTATATTTCCTTAGCCAGGAACCTTTGCACCTCGTCCATATCCGGGATCGAGGTCTGCGCCCCCTTGCGTGTCACTACTATCTCTGAAACGCATATGGCAAGCTCCAGCGCCTCATGCAGCTCCCGGCCCTCCGAAAGCCCATAGGCCAGGGCTGCGGTAAAGCTGTCCCCGGCGGCGGTGGTGTCAACCGCGCGCAGGCTGCTGTCTGCGGGGAAAGAGCGGGCGCTCCCCTTACCGTCCAGCAGGAACGCCCCCTTGCTGCCAAGGGTAACCACCACATTCTTTACCCCTCTCTCCTGCAGAAGAGCTGCGGATTTCTCAAGATGGCCCTCGGCCCCGCTGTCACCGATAAGCATACCCAGCTCCACCTCGTTGGGCTTGATATAATCTACATAGCCGTAAAGCTCCTGGGGTATATCCGAGCGGGCGGGGGCCGGGTCCAGTATCACCGTCTTGCCCAGCTCCTTCGCCCTTTTAGCCGAGTATACCACTGTCTCCATAGGTATCTCCATCTGGAGCAGCACTATATCCGAGGCCGCTAAAACATCGTCGTTGGCCTTAATATACGGCACATCCACCGTCCCGTTCGCCCCCTGCACCACGATAATGCTGTTGCCGCCGGAGCTGTCCACGGTGATAAATGCCGTCCCGGTGCTCTCGCCTTCGGCGCACTTCAGCCGGGACACATCCACTCCCACGCCTTTAAGATTCGCCCGCAGCATTGAGCCCGGCCCGTCATTACCTACCGCGCCCAGCATCGTCACCTCGCCGCCCAGCTTTCCAATGGCATATGCCTGATTTGCCCCCTTGCCACCGGGTATCATCTCAAAGCCGTCACAGAGAAGGGTCTCCCCTATCTGGGGCATTTTCTGCACATTTATCACATAGTCGCAATTAAGGCTGCCTATTACAATAACTTTCTTCATTCCTCAACCATGCCCCCTTACGGACAGGCTTCCATAGAGGCAGTGGCTGCCGCCCCGCACTGACACCCCCACCGAGCCGGTGAGCAGGGGAGAGTCTGTGTCCCGGTGCTCCAGAAGCTTCACGCCGTCCACTGACACCTGGAGCATGTCGCCGCAGGCAGAGACTTCAACCTTATACTCCCTGCCGGGCTCAACGGCAAACTCCCTGTCACATAGGGTGCTGTAGCCGTAATAATTCTTGTCCAGCACCAGCCGCCCCTTGGAGAAGCCCGCCGCATAGGAGCGCATGGCCCCCTGCACCCGGACGTTCAGGAAACAGTCTTCGCCGGTCAGCGGCTTTAAGGTCCCCTCAAAGCTGTAGTCCGTCCAGTTATAGTGCCCGGTGTACATCTCACCGAAGTCGCCGCAGGACAGGCTCAGCCAGCCGTCCTCAAGATAGGTGTGGCCCTTGAGCCGCGCAAACTGGTGCACGTCCTGGTGGAGGTTATGCCAGACAGACATGCCCTCCCTGTTAAAGTCTATTTTATAGTCCGGCCGGCCGTCGTAGTAAAGGTCGTCAAGATAGGCTGTGATGGGGTCCATTGCAAAGCCTTTAGCCGTGCAGGATAGTATCACGCCGGTCTCGTCCACCCTGTCTGAAAGCCCCGCCGGTATGGTCAGGGAGAGCTCCTTCCAGCCGGGCTCAGCGGCGCTGACCTTTTCGCCTCGGAGGATCTCACCGCTTATACCCAGCTTCACATAGGGCTGGGCAAAGACCTCCACGCCGTTTTTCCCCTGCTCCAGCATAACGCTCATATGCACTGTCTGTCCCGGATAGCATAGTGGCGAGAAGAAGGGGTCGTACCTGGAGTCGTCGAAGTCCTCAGGACCGTAGTAGGTCTGCTTATAGAAATAATGCTCTGAGCCTGGCCTGCCGTTGAATACGGTTATTTTCAGGGAGCGGGAGCCGGTATTGGCCTGTTCGTCTGTATTGAGTATATGGAAGCGGCTCTGGCTCCTGCCCCGGATGGCGTGGGTGCTGGTCGGGTACTCAAAGTGGCAGCTGTCTATGCGTTCATTAAGTATACCCTGCCACTCCTTTGGGGGCTCCTCACCTGCCAGCATATAGCCAAGCTTTGCGAAATAGCTTGCCCCAAAGGGCAGGTCGGTGGCGTTCAAGGAGCCGATAACGCTTGATGAAGCCAAAAAGTCGTTTATTGGCGCGGCGTATTTCTCATAGTCTATGCCCTCTATGCCAACAAGCACGCCCATAATGCACCCGGCGTTGCCCACGTTGCAGTCGGTGTCCCAGCCGCACATATTGCAGATATTTATAGTGTCTGAATAGCTTCCCCTGCCGTAGAGCAGCGCTAGGGCAATAACGCCGGCGTTAGGTATGATATGGCAGTTGCCGGGGTATTTGTCATAGCCAAAGTTGTCGTGCAGGAAGTCAAAGCAGGCACGCCAGTTGTCGGGGTTTCTGTCGTAGAAGTCCATAACTGCCCTGACGACCTTAGTGTACTCACAGTCGGCGGGGATAAAGGCAAGGGCCTTCTCCATCACCGTGCGCACGTCCTTTTCCACAAAGGCCTGGCTAACACAGCAGGCGATGAACACTCCGCCGTACACTCCATTGCCCCCGTGGGTGACGCTTGCGGCCTTCTCCGCCAGCTTTGCCGCCAGCTCTGGGTTGCCCGGGGCCACAAGGCCCCAGGGGTCAATAAATATCTGGCCGCCAATCTGCTCGGCCATGGTGGAGCCGTTCTGCTCTATGCTCCCGCTCCTTGGGGCCGGAATGCCGTTCCTAAGGTTGAGATAGGCGGTATGCTCTGTGGAGACCCCATAGCCTCCCCACCAGAAAAAGCCGTGCTCAAAGGGTGCGTAGTTCAAAAGCGCGTTTGCAACGTCCTGGGCGTCGAACCTGCCTATATCCCCGCAGTCCTCCAGCGCCCGGATGAAGAAGAGCGGGCCGTTGCTGTCGTCGTCTGCGGCGAAGTTTTTGTAGCTGGCGGGGTAGCCGTTCAGTTCCCCGAAGGTGTTCCTTATCATCTCATAGGACCAGCCCTCAATAGGCGCGCCCAGGCGTATCCCTATGACCTTCCCGAGCCATCCGGCGTATACCCGCCTAAGATAATCCTGAGGTATTTTCATGATGTATTGCTCCTTTCTCTATAAAAATATTTATTGTTTTACTCTTTCAGTCCGCTCATAACTATCCCCTGCACAAAGTATTTCTGTGCGAAGATATACAGTATCAGCACCGGCACCATGGTTATCAGCGCTCCCGCCATCATCTGGTTCCACTGGGTCACATATGTGCCCTGGAACTTGGCAAGGCCCATTGACAGCGTCCAGAGGGAGTCGTCGTTCAGGAATATCAGCGGGCGCTGGAAGTCGTTCCAGGTGTTCATGAAGGTGAACACCACCAGGGTTATAATGGCGGGCTTTGAGTTCTTGATGACTATCTCCCAGAATATCCTGGGGTATCCGCAGCCGTCTATCTTGGCGGCTTCCTCCAGCTCCCTTGGGATTGTCAGGAAGAACTGGCGCAGCAGGAATGTGCCGAAGGCGTTGAATATGCCCGGGACTATCAGCGACCAGTGGGTATTTACCAGCCCCAGCAGTTTCACTATCTTGAACTGAGGTATCATGACGACCTGGAAGGGTATCATCATCGTGCCGAGGTATATAAGGAAAATGAGGTTGCGCCCCTTGAAGCGCAGGCGTGCAAAGGCATAGGCCGCCATGCTGCAGGTGACGAGCTGCCCTATAATAGTCAGCACCGAGATAAAGAAGGTGTTGGCAAAATACTTAAACCACGGCGCGGCCTGGAGCATATAGGTATAGTTCTCCCAGGCCACATACCTTGGTATCCATGTGGGCGGGGAGGCGAACATCTCCTGGGTTGTCTTCAGCGAGCTTGAAATCATCCACAGGAACGGGACCAGCATAGTAAGGGACAGTATAATAAGGATGATGTGTATGGCGGTCTTATAGACGATCTTCTTTGTTTTACCCTGATGCATGACCGTCCCCCCTTTCAAATCTCACTGTTCTTTTCGCTGACCTTCAGCTGTATGACGCTGGCAGCGAAAATGATTATGAACAGTATATAGGCCATAGCCGAGGCGTAGCCCTGCTTAAAATACTGGAAGGCGTTCATATAGATAAGGTAGCATACCACCTCGGTTGCGCGCCCGGGCCCGCCGCTTGTCATGATATATATCTGGTCGAAGGCCTGCAGCGCGCCAATCATGCTTGTGAGCAGCACGAACATCATGGTGGGGCGTATCATTGGCAGGGTAATGCGGGTAAAGCGCTGAAAGGCGCTGGCGCCGTCTATCTCAGCCGCCTCATATAGGGAGGGGGATATCCCCTGGAGCCCCGCCAGCAGTATGACGCCGTTATAGCCCAGTCCCTTCCATATTGTCATGATCATCACCGAGGGCATTGCCAGCTCCTCTGTCGCCAGCCAGCCGGGCTGCGGAAGCCCCAGTGTCCCTAAGACGGAGTTAATCAGTCCATAATCCTGATTATACATCCATTGCCATACCATTGCAATAGCAACATAGGAAACTATGCAGGGGATGAAGAAGGCTGAGCGGTAGAGGCTCTGGGCCTTTATCTTCTGGTTTAAAAGTATCGCCACCAGAAGGGCCAGAAAAGCCCCCAGCGGCACGGTGCCTATGGTAAAGTATACCGAGTTTAATAGCGCGTGCCCGAACTCGCCATTTTGAAACAGGTCGATATAGTTGCTGAGCCCTACGAATTTCGGGGCGGTTATGCCGTCGTAGTTTGTCAGGCTGTAATATAGGGATACCACTACAGGCACCGTCGTAAAGACCAGAAAGCCTATTATGACGGGGGCCAGGAACACATACCCCCAGAAGGTCTCATTGGTGCCCAGCGGCTTTCTCGGTTTTCTTGCGGCATTTGCGGAATTCAACATTGAAAACCCTCCTTAAAAGCAGAGGGAGAGCCTCTCCTTTGAGCCTCCCCTCTCACATAAAAATCCATCAGCCAGCCAGGATTTTGTTTATCTGGGATATCAGCTCCTGCTGTGTCTCCTCCGGGCTGCGTTTGCCGATGAGCATCTCGTCGATGGTCTTGCCAAGGGCGGTATTGACCTCGGTACGGTAGACAGAGAGCTCGTCCACCAGGTCGCAGTCGTCCACCGAGGCGATGAAAGCCTCCACGTTGTCGCAGACCTTCGCGTCGCGCACTATCTGCAGCGCCTCCTCGTCGGTGCTGCCGGGCAGGGCCATGTTTGCCTTTGCCACTATCTTCTGGCCCTCGGGACCGACCAGGTACTTGAGCAGCTCCCAGGCCTCGTCCTTATGCTTGCTGGAAGCGGATATGCCCCAGTTGAGCACGCCGGCCTTTACCTTCTGGCTCTTGTTCTTGGGGAAGCGCACCACGTCCCACTCAAAGTCCAGGCCCTCCGCCTCGTACTGGGGGAGCAGCCAGAGGCCCGCGGCCTGCATGGCAACCTGCTGGTTCTGGAACATTGAGTCGGCGGTCTTGCCCATTGAGGTGAGCTCTGCGGGGTTGGGGGACACCTTGTCCTCCACCACCATCTTGTAGAGGAAGTTCAGGGCGTCCAGGGCCTCGGGGGTCTCCAGGCCCTTCTGCTCGGTACCGCTGATATCGAAGGTGACGCCGGCAGTGGCTATCCAGTTAAGATCCTGGTCGGCCCAGTTGCCGGGGTGGCGGTAGCCGTATACCTTCTTCTCGGGGTCTGTAAGCGCCTTGGCTGCCTCATAGAAATCGTCCCAGGTCCAGTCGTCAGTGGGCAAGGGCACTCCGGCGTCCTCGAACATGGTCTTATTGTAGTACATGCAGTAGGGGGATATCTCCTGGGGGAAGGCGTAGAGCTTGTCCTCAAAGCGCAGAGGGGTCAGAAGGGACTCGGGGTAAACCGAGGTATCGAAGCTGTCCCGCTCTACATACTCGTCCAGGGGCTCCAGGGCGCCCTTATTGGCGAACACATAGGTCCACTCGTTCAGGTAGATAATATCGGGGGCGGTGCCGGAGCCGATAAGGGTCATCAGCTTCTGGGCGCGCTCGCTGCCGATGTCAACAGGCTCCACCTTGATGTTCGGGTGCTCCTTCATGAAGCCGTCGAACTTCTCCTGATGGATATCCAGCTCCTGGGCGCTGCCGCTTACGGCGATCTGGATGGTGACGGTCTCTCCACTGTCCTTATTACCGGCAGTTGAGGAGGTCTTGCCCTCATCCGGCTTTGAGCCTGAGCTCTGGTCGGCGTTGCCTCCTGTATTGCCGCATGCAGCCAGAGTCAGCAGCAGCGCAAGGACCAGCAGCAGTGATGTAATTTTCTTCATTAATCTCGTCCTCCTTTATTTTGTATAGGATCTGTATATGAGTGAACGGGTGTATCGCCCGATACCTCCTGGCCGGTATGCCCTGAGTTGATGTGAAACTCCAGGGTCGGCAGGTCTATCATCCCCGAGCAGGCCCCCAGCTTTACAGTTGAGAATCCCGCCGCGAAGTTTGCGTTGCGTATAGCCGTCTCCATCTGCTCTCCCCTTATCAGACAGGCCACAAGCGCCGCGGCAAAAGCGTCGGCAGCTCCGGTGGTGTCCACCGCGCTGAAGCTGGCGGCTCTAAAATACTGGGACCTAACACCGTCGCTCCAGTAGCATCCCCTGTTGCCCAGGGTAATTATCACATTCTTTACCCCTTTTTTCAGGAAATACCCGGCCTTGTCTTCGTAGGTGCCCCCTCCGGGGCAGAGCCGCCCTATCTCGTTCTCATTCGGCAGGAATATGAACACCTTTTGCAGCAAGCTGTCGGGGACAGAGTCTATAGCCGAGGGCTTCAGCAGTATTTTCACGTGCTCGTTATAGGCAAGCCTTGCGGCGTATTCCACCGCGTCCATGCTGACCTCCGTCTGCAAAAGGCAGAAGCTTGCTATCTGAAAGACGAAAATATTCTGGGAAATATCGTGAGCTGTAAGCATGTCGTTTGCCCCCCGGTATATGGCTATGCCGCCCTCGCCGTCCCCCTGGATGTGTATATACGCCCGGCCGGTACTGGACCTTGAGGTGTGGGAGACCCCATCCGTGCTCACATGCTGGTCCTTGAGATAGTTGAAGGCGTCGGCCCCGTCGTAGTCCTTGCCTATCTTCGCTATAAGGTACGCCTCAAGCCCAAGCCTTGATATGCCCACCGCCTGGTTCAGGCCCTTTCCCCCCGGCATGACCGCCACGCTCTGCACAAGGTTGGTCTCCCCCATCTGGGGAAATCTCTCCAGGGATATCAGGGTGTCCACGTTTACCGAGCCCACTACCACCACTTTTTTCTTCTGGAAGTCGAAGGGCATATCCACGCTCTGGCCGTCTATCACTTTCGGCTTTGTGGCAAAGGCCGCCTCTATAGCCCTGAAGCCGTCCATATCCGCCGTAAGCCTATAGCAGACGTTTGCGGAGAGCTCTTTATATGGGAGCAGCACCGATGTCAGCCCGGGCTGGAGGTAATTGTCCCTGTCGCTGCCCCGCACGCCCATGACCGAGAGGTATTTTGGCACCCGACGGTTTTTCAGGGCAGAGACCTCATACAGGTACGCCGCCATATCCTCCGAGAAGCATACAGCCCCGGTGCTGCCCAGCAGCAGCCTTCCCGGCACCTCACCGCCCTGCTCCTCCAGCACGCAAATCATGCTCTCATTGGCAGCAATGCCCCTATTTAAGCATGCCATCTGAAACCCCTGGAAGAAGCGGCTCTCGGGATATCCCCGCCGTCTGGCTAAGCAGAACAGCGAGTTGTGCTTTCTCTCAATAAGGTACTGGGCGGCGGTATAGCCCACCTGCCAGTAGTCAATGCAGGAGTTGTTCGGTGAGGGCGGCGAGTGGGAGTCTATAAGGTGGAAGCTGATATTCCCTGCCCTTATCATCTCAAGGCAGCCCTCCAGGGAGTCCTCACGCTTGTCCCACACCAGTCCGTCGGGGTTATAGCCGCACATGGCGGTCAGGTTCCTGAACTCTTCCTCTGCACTCCCAGAGCGGCATACAAGGGTCGAGTACCCCTCCCGCCGGAAGTCTTCCATGAGCAGCGAACCCAGATACTCGTGGTCCTGTGAGGCGTCAAGGGCTATTGCAACCAGGAAGGTCTTCCCCTCCCGCCGCTTTGCCACGCCGGCATAGGGTGTATAGTTATATTCCTTGACTATCTTCAGGACCCTGCGCCGGGTATCCTCGCTGATGTTCTGATCCTTCTTGTTTATGACCTTTGACACTGTGGCAACCGATACTCCGGCTAGCTTGGCAATCTCTCTAATGTTCATAAGTTTTCTCTTTCCGCAGGCCGGATATTATTACTAATACGCAGGGAAAATGTTTCGCAAACCGTTTTGGCGGCTACATTATACACAAAATCATTAACTTGTCAAGCCTACATCCTAAATTATTTTATATTTTTCTGCAAAAATACGCCTAAAAAGCTTTAAGGTCAAGAAAATCTTTAGGGAAAACTGTTTCCTATCTGCAAAGGAATGGTCCAGAATGTTGCCCTTCGCCGTGCAGCTCACCCGGGGCCATATGGTACCTCTTATTTGCCGGGTCCAGAAGCAGGCGGCGTGTCCCCTATGACTCCCTTTACTGTGAGCGGCTTGCCACGGCCTGTGGAGAAAGGCATGGCGTGGTAAAATGGCCCTTGCGCTGCCCCGGGTTTTCATGCTAAAATATATTCCACAGCTTATTTGACTCTTCAGGAGGAAGCATAATGATAAAAGCAGCGTTTTTCGATATTGACGGAACTCTTCTCGACCACTCCGGCGAAATGAGCATATTTCCAATGTCAACGAAGGCGGCCTTAGCCGCTCTGCAGCGCCGGGGGATCAAGGTATTCATATCCACAGGCCGCTCCCCCGCCATGCTCGGCAGCGTCGGGAGGGACCTGCCTGCCGTGCGGGACCTCTTTCCCTTTGACGGCTTCTGCACCTTCAACGGTCAGCTTGTTTTAGAGCGGGACGGCTCTGTTATACACCGCCTGGCCCATGACCCGCAGGAGGTGCTGAGGTTTATCTCCCTGGCAAAGCAGCATGGGCTTAAATGCTTTGTACTTGAGGACGAGCTGAGCTTCCCCATAACAGACTGCCCGGAGATACGTCAGCACTACAAGTGGATGGGCGTCCCCTGCCCGCCCTTTTACGACAGCTCCAGGCTCGCGGAGCACCCGGTAATACAGTTCAACATATTCCTGCCGCTGGAAAAGGGCATGAAAATCCTGGCTCCGCTGGAGCATATCGAGATAACCAGCTCCGGCTTTGATGTTCTGGATATAATCCCAAAGGGCGGCGGGAAGGAGACCGGGCTCAGCGCCGCGGCGAAGCATTATGGCATCCTCCAGGAGGAAACTATTGCGTTTGGGGACGGCCTAAATGACGTGGGAATGCTGCGCTGGGCAGGCATAGGGGTCGCCATGGGCAACGCACTGGATGAGGTGAAGAGGAAAGCCGACTATGTTACCACACCGGTCTCGGATAACGGGGTAAAGAACGCGCTGGTGGGGCTGGGGGTGCTTGATGAGGGGGATTTTTGCTTTGCGTTTTGAAATCTGATCTTACTCTTTACGAACGCAAAAAGTGACGCATTGCAGCAGCTGCAATGCGTCACTTTTTATAGGACTGCATTTTGATTTATAATGCTTATACCCAGCAGGTAGCCTGTTTGATGATCCAGATGATAAAAAAGCAGGCTGAAAATAGAAGCGCGAGCCGGATAAAAGCGAAGCTTACTGTCTATCCCGAAGATCCCCTTCATCCCTGCGCCAGCCTTCTCTTTTTAATCACCGCCTCGATCCCAGCCAGCACCGGCTCAAAATCGATACCGGGAGTGAGGTCCAAAAGAGCTGTAAGTATGTCGGGGATGTCCGATGGCTTATAGCTTTTTGCAGAGTATACCTGCATGGCAAGGAACTCATTGCAGGATACTGTCGGGGCATACCGACGGGCGTTCTTGCGGCCTATGCCGCCGTTGTCGATGGGTACCAGGTAGCCTTTTGCGATCAGCTCATTTGCCAGCAGGTGAAAGGAGTTTTTCGCGAACATAGGCTCGTCAGCGCTGGCCTTTTCCAGAATCTCCTGCTTATTTAGGGGCCTCGAGGCCTCCCAGAGTATCTGCAGCAGGGCCAGCTCTGAGGATGTTACCGGTGCATGAGGCTGCTTTGACATGGGATGCACTCCTTTTCTAATGATCTTATATAGCAATACTATATTATATTTTTGAATGAATGTCAACTAAAAAACAGTACAAATTATTTATTCTATTATTTACAGAACGGCAGAGATATGCTATAGTTAAACGGTGATAATCAAAGGGAATATCACCTCTTTTGCCGCGCGTGAATAGTATAACAAAAGTATAATTGGTTTTGATCGGAGGGTCAGCCATGAGTGTTCTGAGCGGCAAAACAGCTTTGCTCTACATGCCGGCGGGTCTCGGGGACCCGTACCAGGGCCGGAAGACCGCGGCCCTGGCCGACGTTATCTACCGTATGCGCGACGGCAAAATCGAGATGGAGTGCTGAGTATGCTGACATTACAGGAAACCCTATGGCAGCTTGCGCGCAATAAGGGCCGCGCGGTAATACTGCTGCAGGCTTCAGCAGTGCTTGCCGGGTGCATGGCTTTTTATCTGAACAACATCCGGACAAACGAGGAGGCTATCGACCGGCTGGCATAGGATATACCAGTGGTGGTGCGTATGACCGATCCCAGCGGCGGCCATGTTCCTATCCGATAAGGAGGTATGCTTGGTCATGCCTGAACTTGCAGAGCGCAGCGGCATAGAAGTTGGGGATGAGATATCCCTGCCCCTATACTCCCTGACTTATGACTTGACTAGAAACATTATCTATACTCCACTCATTGTAAGTTTCTCCCTTTTTGTCATTGACAGGGCCTACATCACGTGGTATTATTATAATGATTTTTAAAATTTGCGGCGGAACTGCTAAAAGGAATAGATCAAGCTCAAGATATATAAACAGCGTTTCCAGCAAGGAACTCTTCCGTGCTGGAATTTGCTATGGTATTTATGGCACGAAAGCCTTATGAATGGAGGACATACATATGGACAATTCAGGGGGAGTTTTGGAGCTTTGCGGGAAATCACAGGAGCCATGTGCCGGCGAGCAGCACAGCGGCATGCAGAATGTTCAAAATCTGGAGGCCGTTATCAACGAGGGCCTTCGCGTCGCCCTGCTGGAGGAGACACCGGACCAGTCCTTGGAGGTGCTGCTGGAGCATCTGGGAAAGGCGCTGAACGGAGAGCGCACCTATATATTTGAACAGAACGAGTCCGGCTGCGACGACAACACCTATGAATGGGCCGCCGAAGGTGTTGCTCCGGAAAAGGAAAACCTTCAGAATCTTCCTCCGGAAATATGCGCCAGCTGGTACCGCAATTTCCGCATTGGCAATCATATTGTCATTGAGCACCTGGAGGATATCCAGGAGACAGAGCCCCTTCAATATGCAAATCTGAAGCGGCAGGGTATCCATTCCCTTGTGGTGGTCCCTCTTTACGACGACAAAAAAATTATCGGCTTCTACGGCGTGGACAATCCCCCTGTGAGATCCCTGGAATACGCGTCGAATATGCTCCAGACCGCGGCATACTTTATCGTGTCCTCCTTGAAGCGCCGCAACCTGTTCAGGGAGCTCCAGAAGCGTAGCTATAATGTGCTCCATGCCCTCAGTGTGGATTATCTCTGTATTTATCAGGTAAATTTCGACACAGGCGATTGTGAGGTCTACCGCAGTAGCAGCCGCTGGGAGATAGACTGGGTCGCCAGCTTCAAAGACGGCTATCAGGGGGCAATGGAGCGTTACATATCACAGCACGTGGCCCCTGCCGACCAGGAGAGGCTGCTTGCCGCCACAAAAAAGGAATATGTGCTGGCCCAGCTCAAGGCCGAGAAAAAGCTCTCTGTACGGTATCAGGCGAAGGGCAGTTCCTTCGGGCTCAAGCACCTTGAAATGCATTTTTCCGCTACCGAGGAGACCAGCGGGGAGAACTGCGCCATCTTTGCCCTAAGGGATGTAAACGCCGTGGTGGAGCAGGAGGAGAAATACAGGCTTGATGCCCGGCGCAGCCTTGAGGATGTTCTGGAGGGGGCCCAGATGGGCACCTGGACCATTGAGCTTGAGAACGGCTGCAAGCCAAGGATGTATGCCGACCGGACCATGCGCATACTCTTGGACGTGTCCGAGGACATAGGGCCTGAGGACTGCTATAGCCACTGGTTTGAGCATATCGAGCCGGACTACGTTGAGATGGTCCAGGAGGCTGTGCAGGAGATTCTGGACACAGGGCGCTCCGAGGTGATATACCCCTGGAACCATCCGTCCCTTGGGAAAATCTATGTCCGCTGCGGCGGCGTGCCGGACAGCACCTTCCAGAAGTCCGGCGTATGTCTGAAAGGCTACCACCAGGACATCACGGAGACCATGGTGACAAGAAGGAAGCAGGAGCAGTCCATAATGGAGCTTCTGGAGCGGGTGCGCCAGGCGAACTCCGCAAAAAGCGAATTCCTCTCCCATATGTCCCACGACCTGCGCACGCCGATCAACGGAATACTTGGAATGCTGGCTATCCTTGAAGGGGGCCGTGTCAGCACTGAGCAGCGGGATGAGTGCCGCAGGAAAATACGCGTATCCACAGAACACCTGCTTTCCCTGGTGAACGACGTCCTGCAGGTGAGCAAGCTGGATACAGGGCGCCCGGCAAAGGTGGAGGAGCCCTTCGACCTTCACGATACCCTGGAGGACTGCATCACTATCCTCTCTCCCCAGGCAAGCGAGCGTGGTGTATGCCTTAAGCTGGACCAGTCCGGCCTTAGGCATAACAGGGTCATAGGAAACTCCCTGCACTTAAAGCAGATACTTATGAATGTCATTGACAACGCCCTCAAATACAACCGTCCTAACGGCTCCGTATTTGTCCGGGCAGAGGAGACCTCCTTCAGTGACGGCACCGCCCGCTGCCTCTTTACGGTGGAGGATACGGGGATCGGCATTGGAGAGGACTTTAAGCCCCATATTTTCGAGCCCTTCACCCAGGAGCACCAGGGCGCCAGGACAGACTATAACGGCGTGGGGCTTGGCATGTCCATTGTGAAGAAGCTTGTGGACCAGATGAAGGGGTCTGTGGAGATAGGCAGCATGCTTGGTGAGGGGAGCATAGTAAAGATCGGCCTTCCCCTCCGGGTGGACGAAGCCTGGAGCGGCCAGCCCAAGGACGAGGACATAAGCGCGGGCAGCGTTGCCGGAATGCGGGTGCTGCTGGTAGAGGATAACGAGATCAACTGTGAGATCGTAGAGTACATCCTCCGGGAGGCCGGGGCCCAGGTGGTGACCGCCAAGGACGGCAGGGCCGCCGTTGACACCTTTGCCGCTGCTGAGCCGGGAGCCTTTGACTGCATACTTATGGATTTGATGATGCCGGTTATGAGCGGCTATGAGGCCACTCGGGTCATCCGCGGGCTGAACCGTGCGGACGCGGGCACCGTGCCCATAATCGCCCTGTCCGCAAATGCCTTTGAAGAGGATATCGTCATGGCAAAGGACGCGGGAATGAATGAGCATTTGGCAAAGCCTGTGGACATGCGCAAGATGTTCCAGGCCATGAGCCGTTTGAAGGGCTGAAAGCCCGGAACGCCCCATAATATTGGGGCCTTTGTAATACAAAGCTTATAGGAAGGGAAGAACTATGAAAAGCAATGCTTTACCGCATTCCTTCAAAGTTAGCATAGCGGTAATGATTTGTCTGACTGTTTTCGTGTTTTCCTTTATGGGGATATACATTCACAATATGAGTGAAAACACAGCTATAGATATCGGCACCTCTTATATGGAGGGCATGAACGAGCAGATATCCCTGCACTTCAAGACTATAATTGAGCTTCGCCTTACAATGGCTGAATCCATAGCGCGCATAGCTGCAGGTGACGGAAGCTCGGGCTACGGCTCAAGGGAGGATATTGAATACGGCGCGATGGCACGGCATTTTATGTGCGCCGCCCTGTATTCCTCTGATGGCGAGATCGAAATGATCTACGGCGATCCTGTGGCCCTGAACCACCCTGAGCTGTTTTTAGACAGCATATTAAACGGTGAGCGCAAGGTGGCTCCCGCTACTGACAGCAGCGGCGATGGCGTGATCTTATTCAGCGTGCCCTGTGAATACCCCATGTCAAGCGGTAAAAACAGTCTTTCTATGGTGGTGGGGCTTTCTACCAAATATATGGGTGAGGTCCTTTTCCTGGATTCAAACCGCTCGCTGAGCTATTCCTTCGTTATCTGCAAGGACGGCAACTACGTGGTCAGAGGCGACGACGGCGGGCATACGAATTATTTCGACAGGCTTTCCGACATTTTCGGGGATGAGGAGCTGGACTCCGCCCCATATATCGAGCAGCTGAAGACAGCCATGAGCACGGACGACGACTATTCCCTGATAATCCAAAGCGGCGGCTCCCGCCGGCACCTTTACTGCACCAGCCTCCCCTATTGCGACTGGTATCTGGTGACGGTGCTCCCCTTCGATACGCTGGACCACGAGATCTCAGGCATGGGCGCCAGCTGGCTCGCCATTGTCTATATCTCCTCCTCCGCGGTCATTGCCATGCTGCTCTATATATTCTTCCGTTATTTCAAATTGTTCAGAAGCCAGGTGGCTGAACTGAAGCGCATGAACATTGAGATGGACGCCGCCAGACGGGAAGCGGAGCAGGCCAATGCTGCCAAACAGGAATTTCTCTCCAGCATGAGCCACGATATACGCACCCCAATGAACGCCATCATCGGCATGACAGCCCTTGCCGTAAACAATGCCGGCAACCCGGAGCAGGTCAGGAACTACCTGCAAAAGATATCCCTGTCCAGCAATCATCTTCTCGGGCTTATCAACGACGTGCTGGATATCTCAAAGATAGAGAGCGGCAAGATGGCGCTGAATATCGAGCCCATATCTTTAAGGGAAGTGATGGACAGCATTGTTAATATCATCATGCCCCAGGCAAAGGCTAAGAACCAGCAGTTTAACGCCGCCGCCTACGATATCCTCTCGGAAAACGTCTGCTGCGACAGTGTTAGGCTAAACCAGGTGCTTATAAACCTTTTGGGCAACGCCGTGAAATTCACCCCAGAGAAGGGCTCGGTCGACGTGACAGTCTGTCAGGAGGCTCTGCCGGAAAACACCTCTTGTGTGCGCACCCATTTCCTGGTGAGCGACACGGGCATAGGCATGTCTAAGGAGTATCAAAAGGTGATATTCGAGTCCTTCAGCCGGGAGGATAATGCCCGGGTACAGAAGACCGAAGGTTCTGGCCTTGGGATGACGATCACAAAGTGTATTGTAGACAATATGGGCGGCTCTATCTCTGTGAGCAGTGAACAGGGCGCTGGGAGCAAATTCCATGTGATCCTCGACCTGGCAAAGGCCGGGGAACCTGAGAGCGCCGCCGGGCTCCCCGACTGGAGCATATTGGTGGTAGACAGCGACCAAAGGCTGTGCACAAATACTGTTAAGACCCTTGGATCCATGGGTCTTAGCGCCAACTGGTGCTCAAGCCCGCAGCAGGCCGTTGAGCTGAGCCAGAAGGACGGCGGATATCAGCTTATCCTCCTGGGCTGGGAACTTCAGGGCACAAACGGTATCGATGCCGCCCGGTCCATACGCTCTGCCCTTGGGGAGGACTGCCCTGATATACTGCTGTCGGCCTGCGATCACAGCGGAATGGAAGAAAAAGCCAGGGACGCTGGTATCTCCGGGTTCGTCTCAAAACCGCTGTTCAGATCCACCCTGACAGACGCTCTGAAGCCCTACTCAGGTGATAGCTCCAGGGAAAATGTCCACGCCAAAAATAACGGCGACCGGGTGCTGCGCGGCAAGCATATCCTGCTGGCTGAGGATAACGAGCTGAACTGGGAGGTTGCAAGCGAGCTGCTTTCAGTGCTGGAGATGGAACTGGATTGGGCGGAAAACGGTCAGATCTGCGTTGAAAAATTTGAGAAATCCCCTGTGGGGTATTATGACGCGATCATCATGGATGTGCGAATGCCGGTCATGGACGGCTACGAGGCCACCGCCGCTATCCGCGGGCTGGAGCGTGAAGACACCGGGTTACCGATCATCGCCATGACTGCCGACGCGTTTTCTGAGGATATCCAAAGGTGCCTTGAGTGCGGGATGAACGACCACTTGGCAAAGCCCATAGACATACAGGCCGTTGCCCGGAAGCTGAAGAAATATTTGAGATGAGCCAACACATAAGCAAGAGGACCCGGCCGAGTGGCCGGGTCCTCTTGCTTATGTTATTTATGCTGCTCACTCCAGCCGGAAGCGGCTGACAAGCTCGTTCATCAGGCGGGACTGCTCGGACAGGGCCTGGGAGGTCATGGCGCTCTCCTCTGAGGTTACGGATGTGTTCTGCACCACATTTGAAATCTGTTCGATTCCATCTGTGACCTGGGCGATGGCGTCGGTCTGGCCCTCAACCTCCTCCACCATGCTGTTCATCTTCACGGTCACGTTTCCGGCAAGGACGCCGGTCTTATCCAGAGAGTCCGTAACTTTATCCACAATGCGGCCTCCCTCTGAAATAGCCTCAATGGAGTTGCTTATCAGGTCCTTTGTGGCCTTGGCAGCTTCGTCGGACCTTGAGGCCAGGCTGCGCACCTCATCTGCTACAACTGCAAAACCCTTTCCTGCCGTGCCCGCCCTGGCAGCCTCCACAGAGGCGTTCAGCGCCAGGATATTTGTCTGGAAGGCGATATTCTCAATGGTTTCGATAATCTTGCTTATTTCCTCAGAGGACCTGCGCATGGCCTCAGTTGCGGAATTGAGCTCATTTACATAGCCTATGCTGACATTGAGCTGTGCCCCGGCCTGGTTCACAAAGTCCCCGGCCTCCTCAGCCGCGGCAAGTGTACGCTTGGCATTTTCGGAAATATCCGCCGCCGTAGCTGAGAGCTCCTGCACGGCGCTGGCCTGCTCTGTAGCCCCCTGGCTCAGGGACTGGGAGCTGTCCGCTACCTGTCCTGCGCTTTGGGCCAGGGTGCCCGCGGAGCTCCTGATTCTTGCCAGAGTGTCCCTAAGGGCGCTATGTATGGACTTGATGGAGTTCTCTATGGCGATGAAATCTCCCCAGTAGGTGCGGTCAGGCTCCTCCCGGAAGTCTCCGTCAGCCATCTTGCCCAGGTGGTGGGAGACGTCCTGCACCACGTCGTTAAGCCTGGCCCTGGTGGTGTCCATGGCCTCTATCAGCTCGGCGGTCTCGTCCCGGGAGGTTATATCCGGGGCGGGGGTCTGCAGATCTCCGTCCGCCAGCCCCTCAAGCCTTGCTACACAGGCGCGGATGGGCCCGGAGATGGAGCGCCCCACCTTCACTGCCACAGGGAAGGTGGCGATCACCACCAGCAGCACCACCACTATGGTGAGCAGGATACTCTGGTCAAGGGTAGACTTAAATTCCCGCTGGCTTGCCTCTATAGCAATGCTCCAGTTCTGGTTGCCCTCCACTGGGGCAAAGCCCACAAACTTGTTGTCCCCATAGAATTTATATTCTCCGAAGCCGGACTCGCCATTTATCATCCGCTGGTTTACAGCCGCCACGTCCGCTACGCTGGGGTCAGATTTTGCCGCCTCTATCATGTTGGAGCCCTTCTCCACCACGTCGCGGTCCTTATGCCCTATGACGTTGCCCCTCTGGTCCATAACATAGGCTATGCCGCTCTCACCCATCGCCAGGTCTGCCACAATCTCCGACAGGAAGTCGGCGTTTATGCCGCCGTACACAATGCCGTCAAAGCGTCCGTCGGTAATTATCGGCACCTCCATCAGAAAAATCATCTGACTGCCGTCGTTCATAATGTCCGAGATATATGGCTTCATGGTGGACTTGCACTGCAGGAAGTATTCCTGGTCCCCGTAGTCCTCACCTGTAGAGGCCATCCCCTGGGCATCTATCTTGCCGGTATAGATAAATCCGTTGCGCTCCGCCAAGGCATTGCGCACGGGCACCAGCTCCTCGGCATCCGGCTCGGACTCCCTGAATATATCCGAGGCCGCGGCCTCCTCCAGGGCTATCCAATACTTATCCATCTGCCACTCCACCGCGTGGGCGGCAATATGGGTGGCCGGACCCAGGGTCTTCTCCATGGTATAGTCAATACCCTGGGCATTGAGCAGTGCGGTTACTATGCCAATCAAAATTGACCCAACTAATACCACCGACAGCATACTGGCCTGTATCTTGGATTTGATTGACTTCATTTTGCATCTTCCTTCCACAGTTATTCCGGTTTTTTCCGTTTTCCGAAATATTATACCACAGTTGGGTAATTCATGCAACACAGATTTTTTTAATTATCATATTAATTTTTTAGTTATTAAATTTCTGGATTAGTAATCTAAAGCAACAAAAAACGCTCTTGACAAATGTACGAAAACGTACTATAATACAAATCGTGCTGTGTACGAAATCGTACTTAAGGAGTGAAGCCGTATGTCTGACGCTATCCGGGAGCAGTTCAAGCGCCTGGACCTGCTCATTAGCGAGACCGACGCCATTTATCACGAGGCCACGCTGAAGCTTGGCCTTACAGACAGCGCCATGAGCGTGCTGTATACCATCTGCCTGTTTGACGGTGAGTGCTCCCTGAGGGACATTATAGCCTACTCGGGCATACCCAAGCAGACCGTCAACTCCGCCCTGCGGAAGCTGGAGGGCGGCGGGGTGCTCTATCTGGAGTCGGTGGACGGCCGGAAAAAGCGGGCCTGCCTGACGGAAAAGGGCCGGGAGCTATGTGTGGGCACGGTGCTGCGGCTGATGGATATCGAGGACGAGATAATAGGGAAATGGCTTCCGGAGGAGCGGGAGCTGTACCTGTCCCTGACCCGCCGGTATCTTGAGGCGCTGCGGGAGAAGGTAAAGGAGCTTTAAGAGTAAACTTCTGTTTTTTGTTAGGAGGTAATGATCATGCAAATACAACTGTCCGACCGTTTTACATATGGAAAGCTGTTCCGCTTTACACTGCCCTCTGTTGTTATGATGGTATTCACCTCAATTTACGGAGTGGTAGACGGCTTCTTTGTGTCCAACTTTGTGGGCAAGACGCCCTTTGCAGCCGTCAACTTTATCTTCCCCTTCCTGATGATACTGGGTACGGTCGGGTTTATGTTCGGCGCTGGCGGCAGCGCCCTCATTGCCCGGACCATGGGCGAGGGGGACGACCATAAGGCCCAGCGGCTGTTCTCGCTTTTTGTGTATGTGACCGCCGGGTGCGGCGTGGCACTTGGCCTGATAGGTTTTATATTTATCCGCCCCATTGCCGCGTGGCTGGGGGCCGAGGGTGAAATGCTTGAAAACTGTGTGCTCTATGGGCGCATTATCCTGCCGGTCCTGCCCGCCCTGATGCTGCAGTATGAGTTCCAGAGCTTTTTCATCACCGCCGAGAAGCCACAGCTTGGCCTTATAGTCACTGTGATAGCCGGTGTAGCGAACATGGTGCTGGACGCCCTGTTTACCGCTGTCCTTCCATTTGGGCTGGCTGGCGCGGCCTCTGCCACGGCTATCAGCCAGGCGCTTGGCGGCATAATACCGCTGTTCTATTTCGGGCGCAGGAATTCAAGCCGCCTGCGGCTGAGCAAGACCTGCTTTGACGGCAGGGCCCTTCTCAAGGCCTGCACCAACGGCTCCTCTGAGCTTATGAGCAATATATCCATGTCCATTGTCAGTATGCTGTATAACGCCCAGCTGATCCGCTACGCCGGCGAGGACGGCATTGCGGCCTATGGGGTGCTCATGTATGTGAGCATGATCTTCATGGCTATCTTTATCGGCTACTCCACAGGGGTGGCCCCTGTGGTCGGCTATCACTTCGGCGCGGATAACAGGGATGAGCTTCGCAGCCTTTACCGCAAGAGCACGGTCATTATCCTCGCAAGCTCCGCCGCAATGCTTGGGCTGGCTGAGGTGCTGGCCCGGCCCCTCTCGGCTATATTCGTAGGCTACGATCCGGTGCTGTTTGACATGACCGTTGGAGCCTTCGGCATTTACTCCTTCTCCTTTCTTTTCTCCGGTATAGCAATATTCGGCTCGGCATTTTTCACCGCCCTGAACGACGGCCTCACCTCGGCGCTTATCTCCTTCCTGCGCACCCTTGTGTTCCAGGTGGCGGCAGTGCTCATATTCCCGCTGATATGGGGGCTTGACGGCATTTGGCTGTCGATCGTCGCCGCCGAGGTCATGGCGGCTGTGGTCACTTTGGCGTTCCTTATGGGCAAGAGGAAGAAATTCCACTACTAAGAGTATCACGCAGAAAGCACGTTCCAAGCCGGAACGTGCTTTCTCATAACTACGCTATGATCAGAACTATCCATTTGTCGATTCAATGCCCATTATGTCCGTATCACAGTATCCCAGTCCCTCAATAAACATACGGTATTTCCCATCTTTCGCGAAAAGACCGCAGGTATCGGGAAGGTCCACGTGCCGTCATGATATTCCGTTACGGCTAGCTTTTCGCCTTGGTCCCATACCATATGCCACTGGTCTTCATAGGAATGATCTACTGTGTAAGACTCCGGAGCCCCGGATGCAAGACCACCTGATCTGATTTTAATAACTATAAGCACATCGTGTTTTTTCGGCTTCTGCATGTCAAAGTCTATTCCTGCAAATACAAGCTCAACATCGGGGTCTATATTAGTCCTCCACTTAGGGTCAAAATCGATCCAGAGGGGGAATTGATTTTCAATACGGTCATCCCAGGCCGATATGCCTGCTATTACGCAAAAGAGAAGTAATATTACGCCGGCAATTATTGAAATAGTATAGGACTTGCGCCTCACACTGGACCCTCATTGCTGAAAATATTGTATTTTTAATAAATTACACTCCACTCAATTTGCGTTTGCCAATAAATTGAACAATTTCTCTTAAATTGCACCAACTATAAAAGGAGCGGGTGTTTATCCCGCTCCTTCTCACTTAATGATTTATATCTGCTCCGAGGCCCTGTAGAGCCCCGCGTATACGCCGCCCCTTTGCATGAGCTCCTCGTGCGTCCCCTGCTCACAGACGCCGTTCTCGCCGAGCACCACTATCCGGCCGGCGTTGCGCACGGTCGACAGCCTATGGGCTATGACCAGAGTGGTTCGCCGCCCTGCCATGCCCTCCAGGTTGTGCTGGATAAGCTTCTCGCTGAGGTTATCCAGGGCGCTGGTAGCCTCGTCCAGTATGAGCACCGGCGGGTCCTTCAGAAAGACCCGGGCTATGGACAGCCTCTGCTGCTGCCCGCCGGAGAGCCGTACCCCGTGGGGGCCGATGTCCGCGTCGTAGCCTCCCGGGAGCTCCCTGATGAATCCATCAGCACCGGCAAGCTTCGCGGCATTCACTATGTCCTCCCGGCTGGCCCCGGGCCTGCCGTATGCGATATTCTCAGCAACAGTGCCGGTGAAAAGATATACGTCCTGCTGTACCACGCCTATGCTCCTGCGCAGGTCGGAGAGGGATATGTCCCGCACATCCCTGCCGTCCAGGAGCACCGTGCCCTCCCCGGACTCGTAAAACCTCGGCAGCAGGGCGCATAAAGTGGTCTTCCCCACTCCCGACGCGCCTACCAGGGCCACGTACTCCCCGGCCTTGACCTTGAGGTCCAGACCCTGAAAGACCTCATCCCCCTCGCCGTAGCGGAAGCTCACGTTGCGGAACTCTATATCCCCGCGCACGCTCTCCGGTGCCTCGGCGCCCGGCTTTTCGGTTATGCCGGGCTGTGTGTCCATCAGCTCCCTATAGCGTCTGAAGCTAGTGCGGCCCTCCTGCAGCAGGCGGCTGGTGTTCACAAGGCTCTGGACAGGCCCTGTGAAGTAGCCTATATATAATAGAAAGAGCAGCAGGTCCGAGACATCCATCCCGCCCTGAAGGATCGCAAGGCCGCCGAACACCACCACCGCAATGGGTATTATAGCCGCAAAGGCGTCCATGCCTGTGTAGAGCCTGCTCTCGCTCTGGTAGCCCACCCGGCGGTCCTCCAGGAACCTGCTGTTCAGTCTCGAGAATTTCTCCTCCTCCATGGCCTCCCCGCAGAAGGACTGTACCACCCGGATACCCGAGAGGGAGTCCTCGGCCTGGGCGTTTATCTGCCCCATGCTCTGCCGGGCGCCCTCCATGGCCCTGCCCATCCTGCGGTTAAAATGCAGAGTGTACATGAGCATAATGGGCAGGAACCCCAGGATAATACAGGTGGTCTGCCAGTGTACTGACATGAGTATTGCAGCCGCGCCCACCAGCTTCACTGAATTTATAAGCAGGTCCTCTGGAACATGGTGGAAAAACTCAGCCAGGGACAGAGTGTCGTTAGTGATCCTCGACATCAGGTCCCCGACGGTGTGGCTGTCATAATAGGAGAATGACAGCCTCTGGCAATGGCTGAAAAGCTTTGAGCGCATATCCCTCTCTATCTTCGCCCCAAGGTAGTGGCCCTGGTAGTCGTAGAAGTAGGTGCAGAGGGCCTGTGCTATCACCAGCCCCAGCAGGAGAATCCCCGCCCGGAGCACGAGCTGGTACTCCCCTTTTTTCAGCAGCGTGTCGGCTATGTACCGTACCCCAAGGGGCACTATCAGGGCGATTCCAGACACCAACATGGCGCAGATAAGGTCGGCGGCAAAGAGGCCGCGGTAGGGCCTGTAGAAAGCTGACAGCAGCTTGAAATTTTTTCTAAACAAAATAGATTTCCTCCTAAAATATACGGGAGGAAGCCTTAGATACCTAAAACCCTCCCGAGATTTCGCATGGTTTTAACAGTAATGGCTTTCATATCATACCGTTCCTTTCAGCATTATTTTGAGCCAATCCCAGCTCCAGGAAATTGTATCACGGGGGGCTGGCGGTGTCAAGCCTCTGAAAATAAATTGCAAATTTTTATTTCCGCTGGTGAAACTTCTTGCAATTCTGACAATTTTCCTGTATAGTTATATATATTGCTCTAAAATCCGCAAAAGGGGTGAATACGGAAAGCATGAATGTGTATAAACGGTTTCTCGCCTCATATTTATCCGTCTGCCTCCTGCCTCTGCTGCTCTCCTTCTTCACCATCGCCAGGCTGGAGCGCCGGGTCCAGGACTCTATCATGTCGGACCAGGAGAGCTCCATGCAGCTTGTCCGTCAGGAGTGCGACCGCACCCTGGGCCACGCGGCAAACCTTGTGTCCATATTTTCAGAAGACACCGTGGCCTCCTACCTGTCAGAGAAAAGTGAGCTTAGCGCTGAGGAGCTCTTTGCCCTATGTGATTTGAGCGAATCCCTCTCCCGGGCTATAGGGCAGAACGCGTCCTTTTACAGGGGCTTCTGCTATTTTGCCAAAAGCGGCTTCCTGGTCACCGACCGGCGCACCTACCATCCTGAGGCCGCCGGCCTGCTGCCCTGGGATCTGCAGCTGGACAACGGGAGCTTCTACTCCCTTCTTGACAGCGGCAGCAGTTCCGAGCATATCGCCACAGTGTATAAGGAGACAAGCGGCGGCTGGGTTATGGTCCTGCGCAGCCAGTATGACTCCAGCACGCAGGAGTTCATCTTCTGCGTTGGAATAATTATACAGCTCGACCGCAGCTTCTCCCCCTGGAGCTCGGGGGACTTCGAGGCCTTTGTCACCGACGACAGCTACCGCCTCATATGCGGCGGGGAGCGGGCCGGGGCCCTGTGTGAGCTTCTGGCCCAGAATGGCTCCGAGTCCGGGGAGGTGGACCTTGATGGCCAGCGGTATGTGTACTCTCAGTACCCTTCCGGATTCAGCCGGGTGCGCTACGGCTTTCTCACCCGCCGTGACGCCTACTACCAGCAGCTTCGCATAGTCTGGATCGACCTGCTCGTAGAGATCGCGGTCATACTTGTGATCAGCATCTTCTTCGCCGTCTTCTGGAGCAGGCGCACCTACCACCCCATAAAGAGCATCCTCCCCTATGTAGGCACCGGGAGCCCGGAGCTTGAGTGGCGGTCCATTTCGGAGCTTGGTTCGGCGCTGGTGAGCTTCGCCCAGGAAAAGGAAGACCTTGAGAGCCAGGTAATGAGCTCGGAGCAGCAGATACTCAGCGCGGCCCTGGCCCAGTATCTGCTTGGGATAACGGAGAGTCCCTCCATACTCTCACAGTACATCGAGGAGGGGCAGCCCTATCAGCTCCTGGCCTTTGCCCCGGCAAGGCATAGGGACAATAACCTATCTGTGCTTATGGATCTCAGGGAACACCTTGACGATATCCTTTTGGACAAGAGCGGCGGCGTCAGCCTGCAGTTCCAGCGCTGCGCGGCGGTGCTCATACAGCGGGCGCTGAGCTATGAGGAGACGGCTGAGATACATTTTGCCGCAGAGCAGTCCATGTCCATGCCCCTTGTCTGCTATATGAGCGATACCTATACCCGCCTGGAGGAAGCGCCAAGGGCCTGGGCTACAATATATAGGACCCTCTATCACGACAGCTTCTGGCAGGTGGAGCGCAAGCGCGGGGTCTGTCCCGCAGGAGGGCTGCCCGAGAGCGATGGTGCCGAGTCCTACCGTGATTTTCTCTCACACCAGAAGGCCCTTACAGAATATCTTGGCGCAGGCAAAAGGCAGCGGGCCGAGAGCTGCCTTGAGAAGATGATCGCCGGGGACCTCTCCAATATGTCCCTGCCAGTGGAACGGATCCGCCGGCGGTATGCTGACACCGCCGAGGTCATCCTGCCCTATGTGACAGATAACCAGGCAGTGGGTATAATGCACCGGTTCCAGCAGTATGAGACCGCCCGGGAGATGGAGGCGGGCTTAAGGGAGCTCTTTGACGGCATCTCCTGGGAGCCCAAGTCCGAACTCTCGGAGCTGAAGCGGGAGCTTACCGGCAGCGTCCGGGAGTTTATCCGCGCAAACTACCAGGACCAGGCCCTGAACGCCAGCATGATAGCCGATCATTTGGGTATGAACCTCTCGACCCTTAGCCACCAGTACAAGGCCGCCACTGGCTGCGGGCTTTTAGACGAGCTGCACGCTGTGCGGCTGGAGGCGGCGAAGAAGCTGCTCACAGAGGGGGCCAGCGTCAGGGAGACCGCCGAGCGCACAGGCTATGCGGACCCGCGGGCACTTATCCGGGCCTTCAAGCGGTATGAGGGGATCACTCCCGGACAGTATGCCAAGGGGGCGTCCTGAAGGTTCGGTTTTGAAATTTTCTTAAACCAATTATGCAAAATCGAGATCGCTGTGATAGCATATCAGCAGAGCGAATACCGGGGAAACAGGGGCGACAGAAGCGTGCCGTTCCTGTTTTTTGCTGTTTTTGCGCCAGCAGGCGGCAAAAATTGCGACTATAGCTGAATTAGTACCAGTATTTGCGCCGTATTCCCCATAAAATTCTGGCGCTTTACACTTTGGAAACAATTTGTTAATATAAAGTCAAATATTCCCCAGCCGTCCGGCCGTATTGCAAGTCCATAGGGCCTGTGGCGGCAAGAGGCAAGAAAGGAAAGATGTTATGCGAAGCTCTACGTCAGCGCTGGAAGCAAAACCGCGCAGGCCGCGCAAGTTCACCTGGTCCAACATCAAAAAAGACCTTGTGAAGAACTGGCCCCTGTTCATCATGGTCCTGCCCGCCATTGCATTCTACATTATCTTCCACTACATACCTATGGGCGGCCTTTTGATGGCTTTTGAGAATTTCAAGCCGAAGCTTGGATTCTTCAACTCCCCCTTTGTGGGCATGAAGAACTTTGCGGACTTCTTCGGCTCCGCCTTTGCCGGGCGGACCATCCGCAACACGCTCATACTGAGCCTTCTGCAGATCGGCATAGAGTTCCCGCTTACAATACTCTTCGCACTGCTGCTCAACGAGCTCAGAAGCAAGCGCTACCGCAAAACCATCCAGACCGTGTCCTATATGCCCTACTTCATCTCCATGGTGGTGGTGGCCGGTATCATAATCGACTTCTGCTCCACCGAGGGCGCCGTTACAGCTATAGTTGGCGCTGCCACCGGCAACTACGACAACCTTCTGGGCAACCCGGACAACTGGCGGACCATATATGTTGTGTCAGACCTGTGGAAAAACCTCGGCTTTGATTCTATCATATATGTAGCCGCCCTTGCCGGCATAGACCAGACCCTCTATGAGGCCGCGGAGATAGACGGGGCCAACCGCCTGCAGCGCATTATGCGGGTAACTATCCCGGGCATAATCGACACCATTATGATAATGCTCATACTGCGTATAGGCCAGATGCTCTCTGTGGGCTATGAGAAGACCATACTGCTCTATAACCCCCAGGTGTATGAAACCGCCGACATCCTCTCCAGCTTCGTGTACCGCAAGGGCCTGCAGGAGGCAAACTACGGTTACTCCACCGCCGTGTCGCTGTTCAACTCTGTTGTGAACTTCTTCCTGCTGATATTTGCCAACGCCTTCAGCAAGAAGTACACGGAGTCCGGACTGTTCTAAACTGAACTCTCGATGAAAGGAGATATGCTGTAATGGCTATGGTAAGAAACAGGTCAGTGGGAAGCAAGATATTCAACGGCGTAAACGTCGTCTTCTTCGCCCTGGTCATCGTCGTCTGCATCCTTCCGGTCTGGCACGTGATATGCGCCTCCTTCTCAGACGCAGGCTGGGTCATGAACCAGACCGGCCTTATCTGGAGGATAAAGGATTTCAATATCAACGGCTATCTGCTGGTGTTCCACGACAACAGGATATGGAGCGGTTACCTGAACACCCTCTTATACGTGTTCGGCACCACCGCCCTTGGAATGTTCCTGACAGTAATGGCGGCCTATGCCCTCTCTAGGAAGGACTTCCTCTGGGCCAGCCCCATTATGTTCCTAATATCCTTCACAATGCTGTTTTCCGGCGGTATCGTGCCCCTCTACATCCTGGTGACCCAGGACCTGCACATGTTCGACAGCCGCTGGGCCCTGATACTCCCCCACTGCATGAGCGCCTTCTACCTGATACTAGTGCGGACCGCCATGCAGAACGTGCCAGAGAGCCTGGAGGAGTCCGCAATGCTGGACGGCGCCGGAAGGTTCACGATACTCTTCCAGATAATGCTGCCGCTTATTAAGGCCACTCTCGCGACTGTTATACTCTACTATATCATAGGCAACTGGAACTCCTGGTTCAGCGCCATGATCTACCTGCGCAGCAAGGATAAGTTCCCCCTGCAGCTGGTGCTCAAGGAGATACTTGTCACCACCAGCAACAGCAATACAAACGTGGACATAAGCGTGCTGGGCTCAGGCGATTCCGCTGACGCCATACTCTATAAGCAGCTTGTGAAATACTGCACGATAATCGTCTCCACCGTTCCAATGTTCATCTTCTACCCCTTCGTACAGAAGTACTTCGAGTCCGGCGTTATGATCGGCGCCATCAAGGGGTAAGCTCCAAAAGTTGCATACAGCGCCTGAAGCTTAATTCAAACGGTGCTTTTGCATAGAGAAATCCACAAAAATCTGTTAGGAGGAAACCAAAATGAAAAGCTTAAAGAAAGCCATTGCACTGCTGATGTGCCTTGCACTGGTGCTGTCCCTGGCAGCCTGCGGGGGCAATTCCGGCTCCAGCACCAGCAGCTCCGAGAGCTCCGGCAGCACTGAGAGCTCTGAGAATTCCGAGAGCTCCGGCGAGGAGAGCTCCGAAGCCACCGATGGCGAGACCGCCACAGGGGAGTTCAAGCTGCCCATCGTTGACGAGCCCGTTGAGCTGAGCTACTTCGTGTCCGCCAGCACCAACGCCGCCATAGTCACCACCGACTACAACGACAACGAGTTCTATCAGGAGATGGAGCGCCGCACCGGTGTTCATCTGAACTTCGAGATGGTCTCATCCGCCGACTATCAGACCAACTTCAACCTGATGATAGCCTCCGGCACCCTGCCCGACCTTATCTGCTACGGTGCTTCCTACTACTCCGAGGGCGTTGACGCGGCCATCGACGACGGCTACTTCATGGACCTTACGGACAAGGTTGACGAGTACATGCCCAACTATCAGAAGATCCGCAAGTCCGACAGGAACTACGAGCTGCTCTCCACCACCGACTCCGGCCGCCTGGGCGCCGTTTACGAGCTGCGCCAGACAAAGCAGGGCCCCTGGCTTGGCCTGTGGATCCGCCAGGACTGGCTGGACGACCTGGGCTTGGAGACTCCCGAGACCTATGAGCAGTGGCACGACGTTCTGAAGGCCTTCAAGGACGAGAAGGGCGCCACCGCCCCCCTGATCCTGAACTTCTCCGGCAGCGACGGTGAGTTCGGCATGATGTCCGCAGGCCTTGGCGTGCTCAACGGCTGGCAGCTGAACGCCGAGGGCAAGGTCACCTACGGCCCCTATAACGACGCCTGGAAGGAGTACGTCACCACCATGCGCCAGTGGTATGCGGAGGGCCTTATCGACCCCGACTTCATGTCCACCGACGAGCGTACCGCCGACATGGCTACCGTTGTCACCGGCAAGACCGGCGCTATCCCCGCCGTCTACACCATGCCCTCCCTGTATGAGAGCTCCTCTGAGGACAAGAACATGAACTGGGCTCCCATCAACCCCCCTGTTAAGAATGCAGGCGACGAGCTGCATATCCGCCTCAGGGACTCCTACACCTCCGGCAACACCGCCATCTCCGCAGACTGCGAGAACTGGGAGGTCGCCATGAAGTGGCTGGACTACCTGTTCACCGAGGAGGGCGCCCTGCTTGCCAACTACGGCGTTGAGGGCGACACCTTCACCTTCGAGGGCGACAAGCCTGTTTACACCGAGAAGATCACCAACAACGAGAACGGCTGGAACCTGGCCCAGACCATGGACAGCTACCTCTGCCCCTCCGCCGGCGTTGCCAACTGGTCCGACTGGACCCGTGAGCTGGGCGGCGTGCCCGAGAAGGACCAGACCTGCTACACCGTCTGGACCACCAACGCCAAGGACGACTGGCGTGTGCCCACCATCTCCCTGACCCAGGAGGAGTCCACCGAGCGTGCGGCCCTCTATGCCGATATGAGCACCTGCGTTAAGGAGAACACCGCTAAGTTCATCAGCGGCGCTCTGGACATCGAGGAGAACTGGGATTCCTACATTGCCGAGCTGGAGCAGCACGGCGTACAGCGCGCTATCGAGATCACTCAGGCCGCTTATGACCGCTATCTGGCCCGCTAAATAGTTCCTTTATAAGCCTTGGGACCTGCGCTTTTGCGCGGGTCCTTTTGCTGTTTCAAGGGCGCCTCTAATGGCACATTATTTTCCATTTTGGGAATGGACAATTATGCTTTTTTGTGCTATACTTTATGGGAAATACTCAGCACAGAAGGATATATATGGAAGGTCAACTTGAGTGGCTCGAAGAATATGAAATCGGTGTCGAGGAGATCGACAAGGAGCATAAACGGCTTTTCAAAATCATCAATAAGCTGCTCTCCTCAGCCGAAGACGGCGACAATTACCGGCGCACCTGCCAGGAGGGTATCAAGTTCTTCCGCGGGCACGCCCTGAAGCATTTCGCCGAGGAGGAGCTCTATATGGCCACTATGGGCTATGAGGGCTTGGAGCGGCACAAGAAGATACATAAGGGCTTCAGGGAAGACACCCTTCCCGCCCTTGAGCAGGAGCTGGAGCAGAGCAACTACTCCCAGGAGGCCATAGAGCATTTTATCGGCGTATGCACCGGGTGGCTTGTGGGACATACCCTCACTGAGGACCAGGCCATCGCCGGGAAGAATATGAGCAAATGGGGAGAGCTTCTCCCCGAGAACGAGCTGGAGGCACTGAAGAAGGTCATAATCCAGCTGGTCTTTGACTTGTTCCACCTGGAGTCCAAGGTAGTCAGCGATACATATGGAGGCGAGAAGTTCGGCAAGGGCGTGTACTACAGGCTTGTGTACGGCTCAAAGGACTCCGAGACCCGCCAGAAGGTGCTGATGGTCTTTGAGGAGAAGCTGCTGGTGAACACCGTGGGCAAGATACTTGGAATACAGTCAAACCGCATGGACAGTATGCTGGTGCACGCGGCAAGGTACACAGCCAGGCAGTTTGTGGGCAAGGTCATGGAGTTTATCGAGACCGGCAAAAACTGCGAGCTCAAGGAGGAAAACCTTCTCTCCTTCGAGCAGTTCCAGGATATATTTGAGCGGGAGAAGCCCCAGGTGAGCCTGCTGTTCAACACCGGCGGCGCGGGGTATTTCGCCTACTGCGCCATAGCCCCCCACCTGCTGGAGGCCTCGGTGCTCACGCCCCTTGAGAACGAGAACGCCATGGAGGAGGTCGAAAGATACCTCAGCGAGCGCAGCGCCAAGGAGCAGTATGAGGAGGAGCACCACAGGAAAAAGATACTGGTTGTGGACGACTCCGCTACCATACGCCAGGGCATGAAGTCCCTTTTGGAGCCGGACTACGAGGTGTCCCTGGTGGACTCCGGAGCGGCCGCCTTCAGAGCCATCTCCCTGGACCAGCCGGACCTGGTGCTGCTGGACTATGAAATGCCCGTATGCGACGGAGCCCAGACTCTGGAAATGCTCCGCACTGTCCCTGAGTTTGAGAAGGTGCCGGTCATCTTCCTCACAGGGCGCAGGGACCCTCAAAGCATGATAAAGGTAATGCCCTTGAATCCGTCGGGGTATCTGCTGAAGCATATGAAGCATGAGGAGATCAGAAAAGAGATAGATGGATTCTTTGCGGGAAAAGCCTGAGTGAAAAAGCTGCATGAGCAGCTAAGGCTCATATCAAAGAAGAATCAGATCTACCGGAAAGGACGATTGCCATGTATGAGTCAAAATTTTTCAAGACGCGCAAGATATTCGGGCATGTGACCCTTATCACCGGCCTTGGCGGGGAGCAGGCCTATCTTATCGAGGGCGGAGAACGGGCCCTGCTCGTAGACGGGCTCTCCGGCGTGGGCAGCCTTAAAGCCTTTGTTCGCGAGCTGACAGAGCTGCCTGTGACCCTTGTGAACACCCACGGCCATGTGGACCATATCGGCGCGGATTTTGAATACGGAGAGGTCCGTATCGCGCCGGAGGATATAGAGCTGATGTACGCCCACAGCAGCCGGGAAATGCGCCTTGAATTTGCTAAAACCGGCGCGATGTTTGCCCCGCTGCCCACTGAGCCCAGGCTCTCGGATGTAACCGTGCCGGGGCCTGTGAAGACTCTGCCGTTGAAGGATGGTGACATCTTTGACCTGGGGGGGGGCGTGGAGCTGGAGGTAATTGCCGTGCCGGGGCACACATGGGGCACGGTGGTATTCCTGGACCGGGATTTGCGCGTAGTGTACTCCGGCGACGCCTGCAACAGGAACACCCTGCTGTACGGCACGGAGTCCACCTCTATTGAGCGGTATAAGGAGAGCCTGCTGCACCTTAAAGACTTCCTGCCCGCCTTTGACGGGCTCTGGGGCGGTCACGGCGGCGGCATGGAGGACCCGGGCATAGTGGAGGATGCCATATCCCTCTGCGGCGAAATCATGGCCGGGACCGATGACGGTATCGAGGCCATGGGCTTCGGCGGGCGGTCCTGCCTGTACGCCAAAAAGAAGGACGAGCGCTTCCGGCGGCTGGACGGCGGCACTGCCAATATCGCCTACTCCAGGGACAGGATATGGAAGAAGGATATTTGACCGGCGGGTAAGGTTTGAAAGCGTCTCTGCCAGATACGGCGGGGACGCTTTCATTTGGCCTAATCTTATTGTGATATTCGCAAAATATGTCTTGATTTTCCTGCAGGTTTCACTTATTATGTACTGTGTGTATGTGCTAATAAATTATTCTATAGCGCAGCCTATATTTTAAAGAAAGGGAGCCCTTTGTCTGCACTTTTTCACTTATATCCGCGCAGACTGTACAGGGGCCGGCATGGTGGCTTATATGTAAAAACGCATTTTAGTTGTGGATGACAACGAAATGAACTTGACTAGGACCAAAATCATACTAAAGAAAAATTATGACGTGCTTCTTGCAAGCTCCGGCATGGATGCGCTGCATATGCTAAGGCATGAGAAGGTGGACTTGGTCCTGCTGGATATTGAGATGCCAAAGATGAACGGCTTTGTGACCTTCCAGCGCATGAAGGAATTTGTGGAGGACGTACCTGTGATATTTTTGACAGCCTCAGGCCTTGAGGGGGACGTGGTAAGCGCTATCAAAATGGGTGCGGTAAACTATCTGAAGAAGCCCTTCCAGCCCCAGGAGCTGCTCAAAAGGGTCGCGCAGGAGATAAAAGCATAATGAGGGCGGATGAACAAACCGGCAAACATCTGCTGCTGGCTGTTCTAACTACTGTTTTCAGCAGCATCCTTTGTATCGTCACAGTCCTTACAGCCTGGGAGCTCTGGATCATCCCCCTGATGGTAGCGGGCTGCTTTAGCGTATGGTTTCTGCATATTGCGAGGATCGGCCCGGACACCCTTTATGAGAGCCTCTGCTCGGGCCTGCTGCTGTTTGAGTTCTTTTTCTTCAGCGTGCATGAGGCCAGCCTATTTGATATCCCGGCTATAGCCGGGATCATGGTATTTTCCCTGTTTATATTGAACAAAAAATGGATTTTGCATGTGACGGTTGCCCTGTATGCGCTGGCAATACTGTACCATGCTTTTGTTCTGCACACCATCTCCCCTTCCCTTAGTTTCTACGATATCCTGAGGCTGGTCCTTGGAGCTGTGGTGGTCACCGGCGGTACTTCCCTTGCAAGATACTGGATCAGTCGCCGCGTTGCCCAGCATAAGTGGTACGAGAATATATTCGCGGATCTGCGGACAGTAGAGCGGCAGAATGCCGTCTTCCTCTCCAACGTCTCCCACGAGCTGCGCACCCCCATCAATATGGTGATCGGTATCAGCGAGGTGGCCCTGGGGAAGGAGCTCAATTCGGATATCCGCTCGGATGTAGCGTCTATAAATATGGCTGGAAAGCGCCTGTCAAGCCAGATAAGCAATATGATGGACTATACGGAGATAGTGACCGGTACGCTTACCCCCGCTAAAGAGGAGTATATGATCACCTCTGTGCTAAACGACGTTATCACCTCCACTGCCCTGCAGTCCAACCGCCAGCACCTTGAGCTGGTCTTTGATATCGACCCGAAGGTGCCCGCAGTGCTTATCGGGGACGCGGAAAAGATATCCCATGTGCTGAAAATCCTGGTGGAGAACTCCATAAAGTTTACAGAGGAGGGCGGCGTAAACGTCCGCATAGGCTACCGCCGTGAAGGGTACGGTATCAACCTGATCATCGATATCCACGACACCGGTATCGGCATGACCGACGCCCAGCTCACCAAAATGTACGATGACTTCTACCAGGCTGACAGCGGCAGCAGCCGCCTTGCGGGAGGGCTTGGCCTTGGCCTCCCCATTGCCCGGGGGCTATTAAATGCCATGGGCGGCTTTATACATTTCTCCAGCAAGACCCAGCAGGGGCTTCACGCCCATATAGTTATCCCCCAGTGGATCGTGGACGAGCGGCCCTGTATAATGCTTACCAACGCGGAGGAGCTGTGTATCGGGTGCTATTTTAAGCCGGACAAGTATGCCAGCGACGAGGTCAAGGGCTACTATGACGGTCTGATATTCAGCCTGATAAAGGGCCTTGGCGTAAACGGCTATCAGGCCCATAACTTTGAGGGGCTGCTCAGGATACAGCGCGCCCACGACCTGACCCATGTGTTCATCGCCCAGCCGGAATATGAGGAAAACCGTGAATACTATGAGGAGCTTGCAAATACCAAGAGGGTGATAGTTATTGCCGAGCGCGGCTTCACCCTGGACAGCATGAGTAGACTTCTTATGATACATAAGCCCTTCTCCGCGCTGTCTGTTGCCAATATCCTCAACGGTGAGCTTGGCGAGCGCGGGTTTGCCGAGGACCAGGCCGCTGGCCGCAAGCCCTTTACCTGCGTTGGCGTCAGGGCTTTGGCAGTTGACGACGAGGAGATGAACCTGGTCGTTGCAAAGGGCGTCCTTGGGACCTATGGGATAGACGTGGAGACCTGTCTTAGCGGCAGAGAGGCAATAGAGCAATGTGAGAATGAGTCATACGATATCATCTTCCTGGACCATATGATGCCCGGCTTCGACGGTGTGGAGACCTTAAAGTGTATCCGCGAGCTGAGGGACGGCATATATCAGGACCTGCCGGTGATCGCCCTGACTGCCAACACTGTCAGCGGCGCCAGGGAGATGTTCCGCAGCGAAGGCTTTACGGAATTTGTGCCAAAGCCCATTGAGCGCACCGTATTGGAGCGGGTGCTCAGAAAGGTGCTGCCAAAGAGCTCTATTCTGTACAGCCAGAACCACGGCTCTGAGAAAACCTGCATTGAGCACGAGGATCCGGCGCCTGAGGAAAATTCCGCGCCTGAGGCAGCTGTCCCGGAGAGCCAGCCTTTAGCTTCAGTAGACGCGGCCTCCTCCCCCTTTGACCCGCTTGCAGAAGTCGGTGTAAACGTACAGCTTGGGCTGGACTACTGCGCTGGGGACGAGGACTTCTACCGGGAAATGCTCTGCATGTTCCGGGACCAGTGCCAGGCTAAGAGTGACGAAATAGCTTCCCTGTTTGACAGCGGGGACTGGGGCGAGTACGCCGTAAAGGTCCATGCCCTCAAGAGCACCTCTTTGACTATCGGCGCGGAGCAGCTCTCCGCCCAGGCCAAGGAGCTGGAGCTTGCGGGTAAGCGGGGCGACGGAGACTTTATCCGTGAGCGCCACCCGGCCCTTTTGCAGGCGTATAAGGAGCTGTGCGGACAGATCGCCGGGATATAAGGACTCCCGGCTCTGTTTTTAAATATCGTGTTTGAAGGGATGTAAGACATAGTGATTAAAAAATGGTTCGAACTCATCAACGACCACCGGATAAGCCTGCGCGACCGGATGTTCCGCATCGTGACCCTGACCTGTATGTTAGCTCTGCTGCTTATCATGCCAATGGGCAGGAGCATATGGAATATCCTGGCATTGGTGGTAAGCCTTACGGCCATGGAGATGATCGTAAAGGTCAGCATTCAGAAGGAGCGTATACAGGCCGGGGCCACGGCTATCACGATCCTGCTGCTCCTGCTTTTCCCCATCAGCTTTTTCTCCGCGGGCGGGTTTTACAGCGGGGTGCCCGAGTGGTTTATTTTCTGCTTCATCTATGTCTGTCTCACTCTGCGCGGGAGGCGTATGGCTGTGTTTTTCACCATCTGCATAGCTGAGACACTGCTCTGTTACGCCGCCGCCTTCTATTATCCCGACCTCGCCGCCCAGAGCACCCAGCAGGCCTCCTTCTTTGATTCCGCCTTTTCAGTAGTGATGGTGGGGCTCTTAACAAGTATCCTGCTCATGTTCCTCAACCGGATGTATGAGGAGGAGAACGAGCTCTCCAAGCAGCAGAGAAAGGAGATCGAGGAGCTCAACAGGGCGGAAAACCACTTCTTTTCCAGCATGAGCCACGAGATCCGCACACCCATCAACACGATCATCGGCCTCAACGAGATAATCCTGCGTGGAGACATCCCCGAGGATGTGGCTGAAAACGCCAGGAACATCCAGGGGGCCAGCAAGCTGCTGCTCACCCTGATAAACGACACCCTGGACCTGTCCAAAATAAAATCAGGGAAGATGGAGATCGTCAACGTCTCCTATGAGACAGGGGCGCTCTTCTCGGAGATCGTCAATATGATATGGATAAAGGCCAAGGAGAAGGGGCTCGAGTTCAAGCTGCACGTGGACTCCTCCATACCAAGTATGCTATGCGGCGACGAGGTGCGCATTAAGCAGATACTTATAAACCTTCTGAACAATGCCGTTAAGTATACCAGCGAGGGCTCGGTCACTCTTTCCGTGCGCTGTGAGCGCCAGGCGCTGAACCGGGTGCGGGTATGGTACTCGGTGGAGGACACCGGCCAGGGGGTCAAGAAAGAGAATATCCCCTATATCTTCAACGCCTTCAGGCGCGTGGACGAGGAGCGCAACCGCTATATCGAGGGCACCGGGCTGGGGCTAAGCATTGTACAGCAGCTGGTGGACATGATGGGCGGCGAGATAAGCGTGAACAGCGTCTATACCAAAGGCTCAACCTTTATTGTCCGGCTGGACCAGGATATTGTAGACGATAAGGAGCTGGGTACGTTTACTCTGGCCTCACGTGCAAGGAGCCATGAGGGGGAGCAGTATAAGCAGAGCTTTGAGGCTCCCGACGCTCATATCCTCATCGTGGACGATAACGACATGAACCTGATGGTGGTGAGCAAGCTGCTGTCTGACACTAAGATACAGATAGACACAGCAAAGAGCGGGGCCGAGTGCCTGAAGCTCACCCAAAACCACCGCTATGACTGTATACTGATGGACCATATGATGCCCGGGATGGACGGCATAGAGTGCCTGCACGCCCTGCGGGACCAGCCTGTGGGATTATGCCAGGACGTCCCTGTTGTGGCCCTCACCGCCAATGCCGGCAGCGACAACCAGCTGCTCTACCGCAAGGAGGGCTTTAGCGGGTACCTGGCAAAGCCTGTCAGCGGCACATTGCTTGAGGCGGCTGTGCTGAGCATCCTGCCCAAGGAGCTGGTGCATCTGAACGATGAGGCCAGCCAGTCGGATATCGAGAAGGATATCTTGATCTTCGAGCAGGTGCAGCGCCGCTCAATTTTAGTCACCACTGATAGTGTCTGCGACCTTCCCAGCTCCCTCAGGAAAAAATTCAGCATCCATGTATGCCCATACTATGTGTGTACCGACGAGGGCCGCTTCCTGGACGAAGAGGAGCTGAAGGCCGACGAGCTGCTGATGCATATTTCCGAGGGGCGCAGCGGTTATTCCAAGGCCCCTGAGGTCGAGGACTACGAGCACTTCTTTGCCCAGAAGCTCACAGAAGCCCAGAACATAATACATATCACCATGGCAAAGCATGTGAGCGCGGGATATCATAATGCCTGCGAAGCGGCAAAGTCCTTTGAGAATGTCACGGTCATAGACTCCGGGCACCTCTCCAGCAGCATGGGCCTGGTGGTGCTGTGCGCGGCATATATGGCTGAGCACCACGCCTCAAAGGAGGATATCATGGACACCGCAAAGCGGATGAAGCGCTTCATCTCCTCCGCCTTTGTTATAAACGATACCCATATGCTTCGCCAGTCCGGGCGGATATCCAAGAAGATACAGATCCTCTGCGACTCGCTGCTGCTGCACCCGGTCCTTGTGCTGAGGAAGTCCAAGATGGTGGTCGGCGGCATGAAGATGGGCGGGTTTAACCGGGTGGCCAGAAGCTATGTGCGCAAGCTGCTTTTGGAGACCCGGAACATTGACCGGCGCATAATGTTCATCACCTACTGCGGGATGGATGATAAGAAGCTCAAGTACATCCAGAGCCTTGTACAGCAGTACTGCCCCTTCGAGCGGGTATACCTGCACAAGGCCTCGTCAGCTATTGCCAGCAACTGCGGGCCGGGGTCCTTTGGCCTGCTGTTTATGAAAAAGGACGACTCCACAGCTTCCTTTTTCCAGGTGCCTGAGCAGGGCCGGGGATAATAAGAAAACAGTGCCCGAGGGTCTCCCCCGGGTACTGTTTTCTTATTCAGGTATCATGCGCCAAAACCCCGGCTGCTAGTAGAGAAGCCTGTACTTCAGCAGTGTGTATTCCCTGCCGTCGTGCTCCCTGATATGCCTCTCCTCAGCATACTGCCTGAAGCCCGCCTTCGCTGCCAGGGCTCTGGAGGCCAGGTTTTCCTCCCAAGAGGAATAGCGGAACTCCTTAGCCCCCAGCTCCTTTGCGCGGGACATCAGCGCCGTAAGTATCTGCCAGCCATAGCCGCGTCCCCAGAAGTCCGGACCGATGGCAATGCCGGTCTCCTCCCAGATACCATCCTCCAGGGGAGCTATGCCGGTAAATCCGATAGCTTCGCCGCTGGACCTTAAGTAAACCAGGTAGGACTCCCGGCCCTGCTGAAAGGCAATGGTGCGCTCCATGCGGGAGCGGGCCTCCCTTTCGCTAGGGCTGTTCTCGATCACCATATATCGAAAACTCTCAGTACGGCTCCACAGGTTTTTGTACATGGGAAGCCAGTCATCATACTTTGCCTTGTCCAGAAACAAATCTTTAGTCTCTATCATAATATCCTCCTTTCAGGACCCTGTTGACTTATATCTGCTCACACCGATACGCCAGACTATCCAGCATGGCACCACAAACAGGCAGGCTATTATTGGCAGGAACATATACCAGAGCCTGTCAGCGCGGCCCAGCACGTATGTCAGTGGGTAATACTGTATTAGGGCATAGGGTACCACAAAGGTGCAGAAGGTGAGCATTTTCCTGCCGTATATCGATAGGGGATACTTGCCGTGCTCCAGGGCCCCATAGGTGAAGACGTTCATGACCTCCAGCCCCTGGATTGTGAAGAAGGCGATGGAGCCGTCCAGAAGGAACAGTGCCGAGAACAGTACAAAGCCGCCCGCTATCATGAATATCACTGTCAGCACCCGGGTAAAGGTCCAGTCCACCGGGCAGGTCACAAGGCTGTAGACAAGCATCACAACCGCCTGAAAGAGCATACCCAGGCGGACGAAGTCTACACGCTGTGACAGCACCTGGAAAATCTCGTTTCTGGGGCGGCAGAGTATGCGGTCGAACTGGCCGTTGCCTATCATTGAGTCGAAGACCTTGAAGCCCGAGGCAAAGAGCTGGGACAGGCCAAAGCCCATAAGGATAATTGCATAGCAGAGCAGCACCTCCTCATAGGTGAAGCCGTCCACGCTGTTGAAGCGCCCGAACATGAAGGTTATGCCCAGGAACACGGTAAAGGCAGTGAGGAACTGGGAGATCATTGTGGCGAAAAATGAGCCCTTGAACTGCATGGCGCTCTTTAGGTGGATCTCAAAATATTTCAAGTATAATTTCATAATGCTCAGCCTCCCTGTACTGTTACTCGCCTAAGCTCACGGCGCTCTATTAGCTTGCCCGCCGCTATCAGCACCACCGCCCATAACGCCTGCAGAAGCATTAGCTTCACCATCTCCGGGCCGTGCAGGTCCCCGGAATAGATGCGCAGGGGCACATTGGCGGTGGCAGAGAAGGGCAGCAGCTCCACAAACTCCTTGAAGCCCGCCGGGAAGAATGGCAGGGGGATAATGTCCCCGGAGAAGAAGTCGCAGATATTTATGGCTATCAGCCGCACACCCCGGGGGGTGATGGTATGGAAGGTTATCATGTACACTATCATGCCCATGGCGTTTATGACAGCCAAGGCCAGGATCAGGGAGAGCAGGAACGTGAGGAAGGTAAGCAGGTCCGGCGGGGCCGAGAGGCCGTAGGGGGCGGGCAGCAGCGCTGAAATAATTATAACCGGCACGCACCGCAGCATGGCGTTTGACACCCTGGTAGCCGCCGAGCGGGAATACCACATGCCGTACACGTCCACCGGGCGGCAGAGCTCGTAGGCCACATTGCCGCTCTCTATCACACTGAAAAACTCATTGTCCATACCGCCCAATGTTAGAAGGGTCAGCAGAGCTTGCTGAAGCCAGATATAGCTGGACATAGCTGGCATGGACATTGGGAATGACGATGGGTCCGTATCGTGGAAGGCCTTGAATGCAAGTATAGCCATGGCCCCCCAGAAGAACTGGCAGGCAAGACCCGCTATAGCCGCCACGCGGTACTGGAGCCCCATATTAAAGCGCGTCCGGAAGAATGCTAAGTATTTTCTCATGGCCCCGCCCTCACACGTCAAACTTCTTATAGAGCTCTGCCACAGTCTCATCGATATGCTCCCCGCCCCGGCGTATGTCGTCGAGAGTGCCGTCCAAGAGGATCTTACCCTTGCCGATAAGTATGATACGGCTGGCAAGAGCCTCTATGTCCTGCATATCGTGGGTGGTGAGTATCACGGTAGTGCCATGTTCCTGGTTCCGGCGCTTGATGAAATCCCGCACCGCAAGCTTCGACACGGCGTCCAGGCCTATGGTAGGCTCGTCCAGGAAGAGTACCTTGGGGTCGTGCAAAAGCGAAGCCGCTATCTCACAGCGCATACGCTGGCCCAGGGATAGCTGACGGGCGGGGGTCTTAATGATCTTCGGCAGGTCCAGTGTCTCGGTGAGCTCGCTGAGATTTTTACTGTATACACTGTCCGGTATGCTGTAGATCTCCTTTAAAAGCTCAAAGGAGTCTATCACCGGCACATCCCACCAGAGCTGTGAGCGCTGCCCGAACACAACTCCTATCTCCTTCACATGGGCCCGGCGCTCCTTCCATGGGGTGCGCCCCCCTACGGTGCATACGCCGCTGTCCGGAGTTAATATACCGCTTAGGATCTTGATGGTGCTGGACTTGCCCGCGCCGTTTGGACCAATATAGCCCACCATCTCGCCGCCGCCAATGGAGAAGCTGACCTCGTCGAGAGCGTGGATATACTCATACTCCCGGTGGAAAAGGGCTTTGACAGCCTCGCTGAAGCCTGCCTCCCTGCGGGCCACCTTGAAGGTCTTGCGAAGGGCTTTTACTTCAATCATGGAGAACACCCCCCTCTGTAAGCTTTGCAAGGATATCCACGGTGATTTTTTCCACGCTCTGAGCGCCGTCTATCACATAGTCGGAGGATGGCAGTATGTCCCTGTGCATCTGTACAAAGGCGGGACGTGCGTGCTCAAGGTACGTCTCAAGCTCAAGGCGTATCTCCTCCGCTGTGGCGGAACCCATATCCCTCAGGACCCGCCTTGCAAGTGCGATGTCCAAGGGCGTATCGATAAAGAAGGCCGCGTCAATATACTTTTTGACAGCGTTATGACGGTAGGCGAAGGGGTAGTCAAGCAGAAGATATTCACAGCCCCCCTCCTCCCGGACCTTGAGAATGTCCTCCTCCAACGGGGCCAGGTCCCAGACCTGATAGTCTGCGCCGTTTCGCACCCACTCCTGGAAATCCTCCACCCCGCCGTCAAAGCTATACTCGTCAAAGTGCAGCGACCGGGAATTTGGGAGCCGTTTTTTCAGTTCGCCTACAACAGTTGTTTTGCCGCCCGCTGTAACCGCGGCTACAGAAATAGTTTTCATCGCAAAAGCAGTCCTTTCCTGGGTTTTCAAGAGCTTTCCTGATGACGTCCCCGGCAGCCGCTCCGGGGCCCCGCCTCTGTCTTTTGAGGGCAGGGAAGTTAATTATATATCATTATACATAAAATCTCAATATGTGAACTTACCGAAAAACTTCCGGGTGTTTCTATATAAAATCACCAATTTCAGGTATACAAAAAGTGGGTGAGCTTTCGCTCACCCACTAAGACCGTAGGGCTCCGCCCCACGACCTGCTTGGTCACGCTCCTTTCCTTGCCTCCACTTTACTCCCACCTTGGCTTATTCCGCCCTCTGCAGCTGCTCCTTATTATACTGCAAGGTATAGAGATTGTAATATCTCCCCTTCTTATGCAGCAGCTCCTGGTGGGTCCCCTGCTCCAGGATCTCCCCGTGGCTCAGCAGTATAATATTGTCCGCATGCTGAATAGTCGAGAGCCTGTGGGCCACAATGAGCATTGTGCCGATATTCTTCATCTTTTCAAGTGAGTCCTGGATAAGCAGCTCAGTCTCCGTGTCGATATTTGCCGTGGCCTCGTCCAGGATCATCACGGCGGGCTTATGTAGTATGGTCCTTGCAAAGCTCAGTAGCTGCCGCTGCCCTGCCGAGAAATTGTTGCCCCGCTCCCGGACTGCCTCGTCAAGGCCGCCCTCAAGACGGTAGATGAACTTGTCGGCGTTCACATACTCGCAGGCCTGCCTTATATCCTCCTCGGGGAACTCATCCCTCAGGACTATATTGCTCCTGATGGTCCCCGAGAACAGGAACACGTCCTGCAGCATCTGTCCAAAATGCTTCCTCAGGGAGGCTATCCTAATATCCTTGATGTCCACGCCGTCTATCAGTATCTGCCCCTTCTGTATGTCGTAGTTGCGGCAGATAAGGGATAGTATGGTGGACTTGCCCGAGCCAGTGGAGCCCACAAAGGCCACGGTCTCCCTGGGGCTGATATGGAAGCTAACTCCCTTTAAGACCCACTCGCCTGGGTTATAGGCAAACCATACGTCCTTAAATTCAATCTCACCCTTAATATCAGTGAGCTCCCTGGCATTGGGGGTGTCCACGACCTCGGGCACCATGTCCATGACAGTGAATATCTTCTCAGCGGCTGCGAAGGAGCGCTGCAGCATGTCGAACTGCTCGGCAAGCTGCTGGATTGGGTTAAAGAACTTTGAGATATACATATAGAAGGAGACGATAACTCCGCTGGACATCACCTGCCCGAACACGTTCCAGCCCCCTATATAGCCCTTGCCGCCCAGGTACAGCAGACAGAGCACCGAGGAGATGTAGAGCATATATACCATGGGCTGGAAAATGCCAAAGACAAACATACGGCTGCGCTTGGCCCCCTGCAGGGTCCTGGAGCGCTCCAGGAAGTCCCGCATTTTACGGTCCTCCTGGTTAAATATCTGGGTTATCTTGATACCTGAAAGATTTTCCGAAAGGTAGGTGTTCAGGTCCGTGGTGGCGTCGTTCACCCGCAGGTGCACCGAGCGGGAGAACTTTCTGAATATGATGGTGAACAGCACCACAAAGGGCACAAAGCAGAGCACCATCAGGGTCAGCATATAGTTGAGCATTAGCATGGCCGCCAGCACCGCGAAGACCACCATCACGTTCTGTATCAGGGTGACCAGGATGTTGGTGAACATGAAGGAGATGGCGTTGGGGTCGTTGCTGACCCTTGTCACCAGCTTGCCCACGGGGATATTGTTCAGCTGCTCGTGGGAGAGGCTCTCGATGTGGGTGAACACGTCCTCGCGCATGGCGGAGAGTATCTTCTGCCCCACCCGCTGCAGGACCATGGCCTGGATGTATGTGCACACCAGGGACACCAGCAGTATTGCCACATATCCGCCCACAACGCTTAAAAGGTAGGACATCTCGAAGTCCCCCACAACGGTCTCCTCGATATGGCCGATTATCAGGGGGGATATGACGTTGTAGACGTTAGCGGCCAGCATGACGAAGAACACCAGTACAAACTGCCACTTATAGGGCTTCGCGTAGCGGAGGAGCCGTCGGATTATCTCGGAGTCGGGCATATTCCGCTCCCGGTTCTCAAGGACGTTTTTTCGCCTTGCCACTAAGTACGCGATAAGGAACACCAGGGCGAACATACCGATTATGCCGCCCACTATCAGTATAGGAAGATATTCACGCATTATGATGTTCAGCTCCTTCCTCGTCAAGCTTCTGCAGATCTACCATCCTTGTGTACTCGGGGCAGGTCCTGTAGAGTTCCTCATGGGTGCCCGCAGCCACCAATTTGCCCTCGTCGATAAAGAGCACCTTGTCCATCTGCTCGATGGTGGAGATCCGGTGGGCGATGAGTATGGTGGTCTTGCCCGCACGGGTCTCCCTAAGGTTTTGAAGTATGGAGCGCTCGGTCTTGGTGTCCACAGCCGAGACTGAGTCATCCAGGATCAGTATGGGGGCGTTCTTCATCAGTGCCCTGGCTATGGAGATCCGCTGCTTCTGCCCGCCTGAGACCGTCACGCCGCGCTCCCCAAGGACCGTATGATAGCCGTGCTGGAACTTCTTTATATCGTTTGCAATGTCCGCCAGCTTGGCATACTGGGTGATCGTCTTGTCATCGTAGTCCTCTACGCCGAAGGCTATATTATGCTCTATAGTGTCCGAGAACAGGAAATTATCCTGGGGCACATAGGAGCAGCCGTCCCTCAGGGAGCGGATCGTAATATCGTTTACATCGTTGCCGTCTACAAACAGGGTCCCGTCGGGCACGTTATATGTACGCAGTATCAGGTCAACCAGGGTGGTCTTGCCGGAGCCGGTCTTACCTACCAGGCCCACGTTCTCACCGGGCTCGATCCTGAAGGTGATATCCTCCAGGGCATCGTACTCCCCGTCGGGATATTTGAAGGTCAAATTCCTGAACTCTATGCCGCCCTTCACCTGCTCCAGGGGCTTTGCGCCTGGCCTGTCCACTACGGTAGGGGCCGCGTCCAGCAATTCACTGACCCGGTTCATGCTGGCCTGGCCCCTGGAGGTCATGTCGATAAGCTCGCCCACAGCCATGATCGGCCAGATCACCGCGTTAAAATAGCCGATGAACTCCACAAGCTGACCGGCGTTGAATATGCCCTTATAGACCAGGAAGCCGCCGTAGCCAAGGATAACGCAGACCACGCTCTCGATAAACAGGGAGACGAATATCCTGAATAGCACGGATATTTTAGTGTGGTTTATGTTCGCTACCTCGTTCTCCTTATTGAGCTCCTTAAAGGCCAGAAGCTCCTTTGCCTCCTTCACGAAGGCCTTCACAACAGCTATCCCCGAGAAGCTCTCCTGGGAGAAGTCCGAGAGCTTGGAGAAGGCCTCCTGGCGTATCTCCCAGCGCTTCATCATCTTGCGCCCGATTATGGTGGCGCAGCAGAGCAGGAAGGCCATGGGTATCATGGAGAGGCCTGTGAGCAGCGGGTTCATGCTCCACATCTTTACTATTGCCATTCCGCCCATAAAGAACGCGTCGAAGAACATGAGCACGCCCCAGCCGAAACAGTCCTGCACGGTATCAAGGTCGTTGGTGAAAAGGCTCATCAGGTTGCCGACCTTGTTCTCCTGGTAGAACTCCCGGCTGAGATTCTTGCAGTTGTCAAACATGCGGTTGCGAAGGTCCGCTTCAAGCCGGATCGCGCTGCCCATAAAGCAGAGCCTCCAGAAAAAGCGCCCGGCAACTATTACCAGGATCACCACTACCATGGGCATACATATCCTGTCAAGCAGGAAGCCCATATCAAATGGCACTGTCTGCCCGTCAACCTCCACAAAGCCCTGGTTGATGCCGTTTATCACCATCTGATAAAGGTTTGGTATCACCAGCTGGAAATAGTCTACCGCTATGAGGGCTCCGAGGCCCATTAGCAGTATGGGGGCAAACTTCAGGTAGTAACGGTTCATATGCCTGCCGAAAATCACGCTGTTTTCCTCCTTTTTTCGCCGTTTTAGGTTGTCATCACAAGCTCATATTATATCACAGGTCTCCGGGTTTTTCCAGCCCTTTTATAAATAATTTTAAGAGATCGTTGCCGGGTCGTAAAGATTTTATAAATGAGTTTAGGGGTATACATTAAAAAAGCACCTGCCAAAGCGGGTGCTTTTTCTTTATGGTCAATGGGGTGCTTTGGCGGGCATTGCGCTATGGGCTCTGCCCCGCGCCCTGCCACCTTTGAAAGGGTGGACGAAGCTTTTAATCCTTCAGCCTGAAGCGGCTGGTCTGCTCCCTCAGGTTCTTCGCCTGGGCAAAGAGCTCGGAGCTCACGGCTGCGGACTCCTCACTGCTTGCAGAGTTGGTCTGCACCACCGCGGATATCTGCCCGATGCCCTCGGTGACCTGGGCAATGGACTCGGCCTCCCCGCGCACAGCGTCCGCGATAACGCCGATATCCTCATTGGACCGGCTCACCAGCTCCATGGTCTCCTCCAGGGCGGCGGAGACTTCCGCCACTATCCCGCTGCCGCGGCTGGCTGCGGCCACACAGTTGTCTATAAGCTCAGTGGTAGCGGCGGCGGCCTCATCAGACTGGGCGGCAAGCCTGCGCACCTCGTCGGCAACGACCGCAAAGCCCTTGCCGGCCTCACCGGCCCTCGCGGCCTCGACCGCGGCATTCAGGGCAAGTATATTGGTCTGGAACGCAATATTCTGGATAGTGGTGATGATTTGTCCGATCTGCTCAGAGGAGGTGCTCACGTCCTCCATTGCGGACACCATCTGCTCCATCTTCTGCTCGCTCTGGGCGACCTGCTCCCCGGTAAGGCGCGCGCGCTCCTGGGCCTCAGTAGCTGTCTGCACATTGCTCTGGGCACTTCTGGATACGCCGTCCAGCGTAGCATAGAGCTCCTGTACGGCGCTGGCCTGCTCGGTGGCCCCTTGAGCCAGTGACTGGGCGCTGCTTGAGAGCTGCTCGGCATTGCCGGATATCCTTATCTCCGACTGGTTTATCTGGCCCATAGCCATGGATAGGGTGGTAGTCAGACTCTCAATAGAGGCCTGTATGCTGGCAAAATCTCCGATATACTCCTCAGATGTGCTCACATCAAAGTTGCCGTTGGACATCTCGCCCATAATACGGTTGATGTCTGAGACATAGCCGTTTATGGTCGCAAGGCTGTCCCTGAGGATATCGGCAAGCCTGCCCAGCTCGTTCTGCGACCGATAGTCCAGCTCCAGGTCGAGCCGCCCCTCCTGCATTACTGAGCTGCTCTTGCTTATGGCGACTATCGGGTTTACGGCCCGGGTAATCACATAGTAGATAAGGCTCATAAGGCATACCAGCGCCAGCAGCAGGCAGGTGCCTGTTGTGACCTGCATGGTTAGTGTTGTATCATCCATGGTCTTCTGGGTCTCGTCCCTTAGGAGCGTGCCCTCCTCCACCACCTGGTCCAGATACCCCACCAGGGTGGAAAGGTTTGCGCCTATAGTCTGCTGGTAATACTCCTGCGCGGCCTTGGGGTCGCTCTTATGAATATCCAGGACATATGTAGCAGACTCATGCAGCTCCTTATGCAGAGGCTCAAGCTTTGAGCGCAGGCCAAGCACTGTCTCGTTATCGGTGCCGGCCTCCCCATAGAGCCACTGGCCTAAAACACAGCCGGTAGGGTCTGTGCTGCCGGTAAACTCGGTCCCTGCGTACAGAGCGTTTGACAGATTTTGGGACCACTTATAGTGGGCGGCCTCAGCCTTCTGAGCCCGGTCCAGAAGGGCGCTGGCCTGCTTAGCCTGCTCCTGGGTGTTATCGATTTTGAAGGTGTTTGCAGTGGTGATAAAACTAAACAGCAGCATTGCCGCCAGCGCTAACGCTGCCCTTATAGCTATCGACCGTTTGATACTCTTTCCCATACTTATTGTCCTTTCTTTCGTCAGCTTTCGGCGGTACCGCCGCCACGGAGTGCGTACTGCTACTATCATACACGAATAGGCGAAATTTTGCAACCCTTACAATTAAATTTTACCTTACGAAGTTTGTAAACGTCTTTGGCTCCTTTTCGGGCAGGCCGTACCTCTCCCGCCCAAGGGCTATGCTCTTCATCAAAAAGCTCATGTTTCGGGCAAGGGTCCTCATCATCTGCAGGCCCTCTGCATCCTCCATGGCCTGCCCTGGGGTCTGTCCGTGTATGCCGTTCCAATACTGCCCGCTGGCAATGGGCATACCAGAGATGGCAAAAAATTTGTTCAGCTCGTCATAGGTCGCCGTGAGCCCGCCCCTTCTGGCCGCCGCCACAGCCGCGCCCACCTTCATTGTCTTGTCACAGCTGCAGCTATAGAAAAGCCTGGTGAGAAATGCAACCGGCGTGGCGTTTGCCGAGGCATAGTACACCGGGCTGCCCACGACCAGGCCGTCACACCGGGCGAACTTCTCCGCGGCCTCGTTTACAGCGTCGTCAAACACGCAGCGGCCCAGCTCACCGCACCTTCTGCACCCCACGCAGCCCCTTATAGCCTTATTGCCTATGTGCAGGATCTCCGTTTCAAAGCCCTCAGCCTGTAAGACCTTCTCCATCTCGTGCAGGGCAATATAGGTGTTCCCCTCTTTATGCGGGCTGCCGTTGATCATAAGTACATTCATTATAATGATCCTCCTGATATAATATAATAATAATAGAAATTTTTATTTCAAAAGCCTGCGGGCCTCCTCAAGGCTCAGCCCCTGTTCACGGGCAATTTTCGCAAGGTCCTCGTACTCGGCCTTCTCCCTCTCTGTCCCCCAGCCCTCGACGTGCTTTATTCGCACCGGGCCGTACTCAGTCTCAGCCTCTGTAAAGCTCCGCTCCAGGGTATATCGCCTGCAGCGGCTCTCCCTTATCCCCAGGGTGGAGGTGTGCTTAAAGATAAGGCGGGCCATTTTCTCGCTGTCACCGGGCTTGCATAGGCAGGTGAGCATCGTGCCGGGCCTTGACTTCTTCATGCCTATAGCCGTGGTGAACACATCCAGCGCCCCCTCGTTCAGCAGCGCCTCCATGGCGAAGCCAATGCCCTCGGGGGACATGTCGTCCAGGTTGCAGTTCAGCTCTGTTATCTCGTCGGTCATAGCCGTTCCCCCTGCTATAATATATAAGTATATTGCTAGATATGGTTTATCATGCTTGCAAGGTACCCCGCGCCAAAGCCGTTGTCAATGTTCACCACGCTCACCCCGCTGGCACAGGAGTTCAGCATGGACAGCAGGGCGGAGAGACCCCCGAAGGACGCCCCATACCCCACACTTGTGGGCACGGCTATCACCGGACAGTCCGCAAGGCCGCCTATAACGCTGGCAAGCGCCCCCTCCATCCCGGCTATGGCTACTATCACCCGGGCGCTCATAAGGTCCTCAAGGTGGGCAAGGGTCCTGTGCAGCCCCGCCACACCTACGTCATAGAGCCTTACGACCCGGTTGCCCAGCACCTGGGCGGTGAGGGCCGCTTCCTCAGCCACAGGCATATCGCTGGTGCCGCCGGTGGCAACGACAATATTCCCCTTTCCGGTGGGCTCCGGCATACGGCCCACAATGCCGACCCTGCCCATCTCGTGGTATTCAAGGGGCAGGGCCTCTCCCACCACCCCCGCCGCTTCCGGGCTCATGCGGGTTATGAGCACCGCCTGCTCTCCGTCCCTTCTCATGCTGGCGGCAATGTCCCTTATCTGTTCAGAGGTCTTCCCCGCGCCATAGATGACCTCGGCGGCTCCCTGGCGCAGTCCCCTGTGACCGTCCACCTTGGCAAAGCCCAGGTCGCGGAAGGGCTCCATTTTGAGCTTCAGCAGGGCCTCGTCCACGGTACAGCCCCCGGAGCTCACCTGCTCGAGTATATTTTTAACGTCTGCCTGGTCCATTTTCCCTCTCCTTTTCGCAAATTATCTATATTATACTGCATTTGGGGAGAGTTTACAAGCCCCAGGGACAACTTGCCAAGGGATCAGTTTTGTGATATACTATTACCATATTAAAGCTATATAACCCCTATAGCCAAGGAGGGTCCCAAAGTTGGACAGCCTTTTTATATCCGTCAACGCCGTAGTCCCCCTATTCCTTATAATGGTAGCGGGCTATATTATACGGCTCACAGGCCTTTTAAACGAGGCCTCGGCCCGGCAGGTGAATAAGTGTATATTCAAGGTGTTCCTGCCGCTGATGATCTTCATAAACATATACGATACCGGTGAAGGGGTCAGCCTCCAGAACGATCTGCTGTTCTTCGCCGCTGCCGGAGTGCTCATAGAGTTCCTGGTGTCCCTGGTGCTGGTGCTCCTGACAGAGCAGGACAACTCCCGGCGGGGGGTAATGCTGCAGGGGATGTTCCGCAGCAATTTTGTACTCTTCGGCATACCCATCAGCATGGCCCTTTTCGGGGACAGGGCCGCGGGGACCGCCTCGCTGCTGATAGCCGTCATAATACCCATGTTCAACGCCCTGGCTGTGCTGGCCCTGGAGATGTTCAACGGACAGCGCCCGAACCTCTGGGGGGTGCTCCTTGGGATAGCCACAAACCCGCTTATAATCGCCTCCATTCTCGGCATACTCTTCACCCGCTTCAACTGGTACCTGCCCAAGGTGCTCCACAGCACCATGTCGACCCTTGGCGGTATTGCAACACCCCTTGCCTTCGTGGTGCTGGGGGCGTCTATGAGCTTTGGCGAGACCGGGCGCTGCGCGCGCCCCCTGCTCATGACCCTTTTCATGAAGCTTATCATCTACCCCGCGGCCTTCGTGGGCGCCGCCATCCTCATGGGCTTCAGGGGAGCTGACCTAGCTGTGCTGCTGACGGTATTCGGCTCACCGGTCGCCGTGTCCAGCTTTACGATGGCCCAGCAGATGGGCGGGGACGACCAGCTTGCCGGACAGCTGGTAGTATTCAGCTCGGTGCTCTCTGTCGGCACCATGTTCTTATCTATATGGGGGTTGAACTATTTTGGATTCTTCTAAGCTTATTATAAGAGCCTACCGGCCCGCCGACTGCCCGGAGCTCCTAAGGCTGTTTTTTGACACAGTCCACACCGTCAATGCCCGGGACTACTCCCCGGAGCAGCTTGACGCCTGGGCTGACGGCAGCCCGGACGCTGAGGCGTGGGGACGCTCCCTTTTGGAGCATTTCACCCTGGTAGCCGAGACTTCCGGCATTATAGCCGGATTTGGGGATATTGATAATCGTGGGTACCTGGACAGGCTCTACGTACACAAGGACTTCCAGGGCATGGGCATAGCAGCAGCCCTGTGCAACCGGCTGGAAATGGGGCATGAGCATATCACCACCTACGCCTCCATTACCGCCCGGCCCTTCTTCCAGAAGCGCGGTTACCGGGTGGTGCGGGAAAACCGGGCGGTGCGGCATGGCATCGAGCTATTGAATTACTTTATGGAGAAGACCCTATGAGGTGCGCTATGCAGCTGGTACGGCCTGACATTATTATATTCGACTATGGGGATACCCTGGCCTGGGAGCCTGTGCCGGACTTTCTCCGTGGCTGGCGGGCGGTTTTTCGGTATGTCTCCGAGAATCCCGACGGTGCGGCGCCGGAGGACGCCAAAAATATCGGCGACGAACTCTGGCAGCGCTTTTCCGGCTCACGAAGCCTCTCCGCTGCCCGCAATGGGGGCTGGGAAATACATGAATGGCAGCAGCTCCGTACTGTTATGGAGGCGCTGGGCCTGAAAACCTCCGTCCCATTGGAGGAAGCCGAGCTGATACTGATGGAAAATTCCTGCCCCAGCTTCCTGAAGCCCGGTGCCTCCGAGATGATAAACTTCCTGCGCAGCCGGGATATTCCCACCGGGGTCATCAGCAACATCGGCTGGTCTGGCAATGCGCTGGCTAACCGCTTGGGCAGGCTGTTCCCCTCACACAGCTTTGAGTTTGTAATCGCCTCCAGCGAATACGGCATCCGCAAGCCGGACCCGCTGCTGTTCCGTATAGCGCTGAAAAAGACCTGCCCGCCTGCGGAAAAAGTCTGGTACTGCGGCAACGACTGGTATGCCGACGTGCTGGGTGCCCACGCCGCCGGGATGTTCCCGGTGTGGTTCAACGAAAGTGGCGGGGAGCCGCCGGAAAAAGCAGATATTCCCTGTCTCTGCGTCGGCAGCTGGCAGGAATTTACCAATATACTGATGCTAAATTAACTGTAAAGGAGCGAGTACAATGGGCAAGACTATCGCACAAAAAATCATCGAGGCACACCTTGTCAGCGGCGAAATGAGGGCGGGCGAGGACATCGGCCTGCGTATCGACCAGACCCTGACCCAGGACGCCACAGGCACCATGGCCTACCTTGAGTTCGAGGCCATGGGAGTGCCAAGGGTGAAGACCGAAAAGAGCGTGGCCTATGTGGACCATAACACCCTGCAGAGCGGCTTCGAGAATGCCGACGACCACAGGTACATCCAGACGGTCGCCAGGAAGCACGGCATTTACTTCTCCCGCCCGGGCAACGGCATTTGCCACCAGCTCCACCTTGAGCGCTTCGGCGCGCCGGGCAAGACCCTCATAGGCTCGGACAGCCACACCCCCACCGGCGGCGGCATAGGTATGCTGGCCTTCGGTGCCGGTGGCATGGACGTTGCGGTTGCCATGGGCGGCGGCGAGTACCATATAAATATGCCCACCATGACAAGGGTCGAGCTTACCGGCTCCCTCTCCCCCTGGGTCAGCGCCAAGGACGTTATCCTGGCAGTGTTGCGCAAAATGAGCGTCAAGGGGGGCGTTGGCAAGATTATAGAATACACCGGGGAGGGTGTCAAGACCCTTACTGTCCCCGAGCGGGCCACCATCACCAATATGGGCGCTGAGCTGGGGGCCACCACCTCCCTGTTCCCCTCAGACCATATCACCCGGCAGTTTATGGAGGCCCAGGGCCGCGGGGACCAGTGGGTGGAGCTCTCCTCAGACCCGGATGCCCAGTACGACGAGACCATAGAAATCGACCTCACGTCCCTTGTGCCCCTTGCCGCATGCCCTCACAGCCCTGACGCCGTGAAGCCTGTGGATGAGCTAGAGGGGATGAAGATAGACCAGTGCTGTATCGGCTCCTGCACCAACTCCTCCTATCTTGACATGATGCGCGTGGCGGCTATACTCAAGGGGAAAACCGTACACCCGGACGTGAGCCTGACTATCGGCTGCGGCTCCAAGCAGGTATACCAGATGCTGGCTGAAAACGGCGCCCTGGCCGACATGATTTCAGCGGGGGCCCGCATACTGGAGTGCGCCTGCGGGCCCTGTATCGGCATGGGCCAGTCCCCCAGCTCTGCGGGCGTGTCCCTTCGCACCTTCAACCGCAACTTCGAGGGCCGCACCGGTACCGCCGACGCGAAGGTCTACCTTGTGAGCCCCGAGACCGCCGCCGCCTCGGCAATCGCCGGAGTCTTCACAGACCCCCGGAGCCTTGGGGAATATGTGAAGATAGACATGCCCCAGCGCTTCCTGATAAACGACAACCTTATCCTTCCCCCCATCGAGGAGCCCCTGATGGAGACCGTGGAGGTACAGCGCGGGCCCAACATCAAACCCCTGCCCATTGCCGGAGCCTTAGCTGACAGTGTCTCCGGGAAGGCGGTGCTCAAGGTGGGCGACAACATCACCACCGACCATATCATGCCCGCCGGGGCGAAGATACTTCCCTACCGCTCCAATGTGCCCTATCTCAGCCAGTTCTGTTTCGCCGTCTGCGACAAGGAGTTCCCGGAGCGCTGCAAGCAGGAGGGCGGCGGCATTGTCATAGCCGGGCATAACTACGGTCAGGGCTCCTCCCGGGAGCACGCGGCGCTGGTGCCTCTGTACCTGGGCGTAAAGGCCGTTATCGCCAAGAGCTACGCCCGGATACACGCGGCGAACCTTGCCAACACCGGCATACTGCCCCTGCAGTTTACAGACGAAAATGACTATGACAAGATCAGCCAGATGGACATGCTCTCCCTGCCCAATATCAGGACTGAGCTGGGATCAGGAAATGACGTGACAATGACAGACGAGTCCACCGGCCTGCAGTTCAAGCTGCGGGCTGTGCTCACCCCCCGCCAGCGGGATATGGTCTTAGTTGGCGGCCTCTTAAACTACACGAAGGGAGAAAAATAATGAGCTTTGAAAAGATACCTATGAAGACCCCTCTGGTGGAGATGGACGGCGACGAGATGACAAGGGTCATCTGGCAGATGATAAAGGACCTGCTGCTTGCCCCCTACATCGACCTGAACCTAGAGTATTACGACCTGGGCCTCCCCCACCGGGACGAGACCGGCGACCAGGTGACTGTAGACTCGGCCAACGCCACCAAGAAGTACGGCGTTGCGGTAAAGTGCGCCACTATAACCCCCAATGCCCAGCGCATGGAGGAGTATAAGCTCCATGAGATGTGGAAGTCTCCTAACGGCACCATCCGCGCCATCCTTGACGGCACGGTATTCCGGGCCCCCATTTTAGCCAAGGGCATCACCCCCTACATCCCCAGCTGGAAAAAGCCCATCACCATCGCCCGCCACGCCTTCGGGGACATCTACAAGAACACCGAGACCACCGTGCCCCCCGGGGCAAAGGCTGAGATAGTAGTCACCCTCCCCGACGGCACCCAGCAGCGTCAGACCGTCCACCAGTTCGGCGAGAGCGGCGGCGTGTTCCAGGGCCAGTTCAACGTGGATGAGAGCATCGAGAGCTTCGCCCGCTCCTGCTTCAACTTTGCGCTGGACACCAGGCAGGATATCTGGTTCTCCAGTAAGGACACCATCTCCAAGAAGTACGACCACCGCTTCAAGGATATTTTCCAGGAAATATATGATAGCGAGTACGCGAAGAAATTCGCCGAAGCCGGTATCGAGTATTTCTACACCCTTATCGACGACGCTGTAGCCCGGGTGGTCCGCAGCGAGGGCGGGTTTATCTGGGCCTGCAAGAACTACGACGGCGACGTGATGAGCGATATGGTCGCCACAGCCTTTGGCAGTCTGGGCATGATGACCTCGGTGCTGGTGGCCCCCGACGGCACCTGCGAGTACGAGGCCGCCCACGGCACTGTCACCCGGCACTATTATAAGCACCTGAAGGGTGAGGAGACCTCCACAAACTCTGTAGCGACGCTGTTTGCATGGACGGGCGCCCTTAGAAAGCGCGGTCAGCTTGACGGCAACGGAAGGCTCATGGACTTTGCCGGGAAGCTGGAGGAGGCCACTGTTGAGACCATCGAGGGCGGGATAATGACAGGTGATCTGGCGGCTATGTCTACGCTGCCTGAGATCAAGAAGGTCAATACCCGGGACTTTTTGATGGCTATTAAAGAAAGGCTTGAGAGTAAGCTGTAAGTATAGAAAAGCAACCCCTTTCCTTCCCGGAAAGGGGTTGCTTTTCTTTGCCTGCTTACGCCCTCAGGTGTTTAGCCCGCTTGACGCGCCCAGCTTCTTACTCGTAGATCTCTATTTTGACGCTCTCAATCACCATATCCTCCACAGGCTTATCGTTGCCGTCGGTCTCGGCTCTGGACAGCTCATACACCCCATCCATGCCCTCGAACACCTGCCCGAATACCGTGTGCCCGGTGCCATTGGTGGAGTAGGCCCCGTCCAGGTGCATATTCCCGCCGTGCTCCTCATAGAGCTTCTTGTAATCGTCGGTTATCTTGCTGGTGTCCAGGGTCTTGGCGTTGGGATTCTGGTCAAAGGCCTCCTTGTTCTCCTTATAGAGCTCCTGGAACTGCTCGTACTGGCCCTCATAATACGCCCACATCTCACTTGACGCCGGTGTGCCGGTGCAGTTGATGAAGAACTGGCTGCCGTTGGTATCTGGGCCGCTGTTCGCCATGGACAGCGAGCCGTCGATGTTCACCAGTGACTTGTCAAACTCATCCTCAAAGCTCCCGCCCCAGACGCTCTCGCCGTCGGTGCCGGTACCGTTGGGGCTGCCGCCCTGTATCATAAAGTTCTCAATCACCCTATGGAAAGCCATGCCGTCGAAATAGCCGTTCACAGCGTGGTGCTTGAAGTTATAGACAGCCTTCGGCGCCTCGTTGGGGAAGAAGCGGATCTTAAAGACCTCGCCGCTCTTCATGGTGACCACGGCGATCTCCTCGCCCTTCTCCGGAGCCTCCGTCTGCCAGCCCAGCTTTTTCCCGGAGCTGCTGGCCTTGAGCTCCTCCGCAGGCACCGGCTCGCTTCCGCCCTCCAGCACCTTCCCTGCAGGCGAGCTGCTTTCGCTCCCGCCGCCCCCGCACCCGGCAAGGCCCAACAGCAGGACCAGCAGCATTAATAAGCATAATGATCTTTTCAAGTATTTATCCTCCTACAAAAATATTTCCCCACTATTGTAGCAAAGAGCGGGGGAATATGCAAGCTTTTATTTTTTGCGGTGGGAGCCAAGGACATCATTTCAACTATCACCGCAGCCTTGGCTTCGTTGACTCCGCTGTTTTGCTGTGTTATACTGGGATCAGTTTCGCCAATCATCTTAAAACTCTCAGGAGGTCCAGCCACATGAGCATAAAAGAGGAATGCCTGATATGCAATGAAATTCTGGAATATTTAGAACAGGACGAACTTATGGAATGTGCCATTTGCCCTGTCCCATCAGATGACCTCGACAGCCCTCGGTAAGATCGAAGGGATCGGAAAACGCTGCCCTTTTTTAAAAGTCAGTAAATGACAGATCCTTTCTGCACCCTTTTCCATGCCCGGTCACTTGATGGCCTCGCTGTTATTTAGGACAGAAGTGCTGTAGAGGAACAACACATCCTGATCGGTAAAGGATATAAACTGCCCCAGCATCTGGGGAGAGATATAACGGATATCAACCAGAGTGACGGAGGCGTAGCCCTCTGCCAGCAGAGGGGCTATGCTGCTCCCGAAGGAGTCCCGGAAGAGGATCAGCTCCTTCCCGGTAGCAGCATGGGGATATTCGATCTTCAGCAGCGACTTGGGCCCTGCCAGGAAGAAGGCGTAGGGGTCGCGGCCCTCGGCCTGCCCTGGGTCGTAAATGGAGATATACGCACCTGCTTCATAGTCATAGACACGGCAGTCCTCCAAGGAGGAGCTGCTCAGGAAGTACAGCTCCTCCCCCGGCAGCGGCAGAGCCGCCTGCCCATAGTACACCCCATAAAAGGGGACCTTCGCCAGACTTCGGGTGTAGTCGTCTGACAGGGCGGCCCCCATCTGACCTGCAAGGTACCGGGCGGCGTCCGTTATATTTTCCTGCCGCCAGTGGCTGTCTGTACGGTAATAGTCCGATAGCTCTAAAAATGGGAAGATATCTATATACTTGGCAAAATCCATCCGGTCCCGCAGGGCGGCTGTCAGCCCGGCATAGTCAATGGCCGGGGCACCGTGTTCCGCCGCCATATAATAGTTTTTGTCCGGGATAACGGACAGGTAGACCGCCATTTCTTTGTCTGCCAGATACTGCTCGTAGACATACCGGAAGCGAGACGCCGCATAGTCCACAGACGGCATATCGAGGGGGTGATCCAGCTTGGATATATAGCCGTCATGCAGGTAGACTCCGTTGTTATCCTTCTGCCTGAAGGCATAAAGCGAGGTGAGGGCCTTGACCGTGCGAAGTCCGTCCCGCAGGGGGAACTGGTCCATCGCATATTCCTCAAAATCTGTCATAAACATCCCTGAAAATACAGCGTCCCAGCTGGCAGCCGGCGGGACTGCCAGAGGCCTGCGTTCGCTGACCGACTGGGCATCCACAGGCTTGATAACTGCCCACAGCAAAAAGCCATATAAAAAGACGCAGGTGAGAGCCACAAGGGCCATATTCTTCCGTTTTTCCGGCATACCATCGCTCCTAAAATCTAAAATATAAGAAGGGATCGAAGGAACCGTCTATGAGATAGGCGGTGCATACCGTCAAAAGTACCAGGCAGGCCACCGGCTCCGCTATATGGCAGGCCACGCGGGTATACCTGCCTTTCCCTGCCAGAGCAGCCAGCTTTTTTGGCAGAGGGGTAGCACCTATCAGGGCCAGGGCCAAAATCACCAGATAGCTTTTCAGGTAATAGACGCTCTCCACAGTAAGGACCGGCAGGGCCTGTCCCCCGAACATGGCGGAGATCCGGGAGAATGCTGCCGCCACACTTTCCGCGTCAAATATAACAAAGCTGACCATGACAAGGAACAACACATACAGATGGCTTATCACCCTATGCCTTTTAAGCCACCCGGACAGCCACAGCTTTTCCACCATCAGCAGGGCCGCAAACAGCAGGCCCCAAAGGGCAAAATTCCACGCCGCGCCGTGCCATAGCCCTGTCGCCGCCCAGACCACCGCTATATTGAACAGCCAGCGGAACTTTCCCACCCGGTTGCCGCCCAGCGGGATGTAGAGATAGTCCCTGAACCAGGCCCCCAGCGAGATATGCCATCTTCGCCAGAATTCCGTAATGCTGCGGGAGATATATGGATAGTCAAAGTTTTCCGGGAAGCGGAAGCCGAACACATACCCCAGGCCAATCGCCATGTCGCTGTAGCCGGAGAAATCAAAATAAATATGCAGCATATAGGCGGCGGCATACAGCCAATAGAACAGGACAGAGGGCTCCGCTGACTCCTTAAAGACAGCCACCAAAGCCCCCAGCTGGTTAGCAATCAGAACTTTTTTTGATAAGCCGATTATAAACCGGCAGACGCCCATTGCGGCCCCGCTGAGGCTGTGGGTCCTGTCCCGCAGCTGACCGGCTATGTCCGCGTACCGGACGATGGGCCCTGCCACCAGCTGGGGGAACATGGCTATATAGGCCGCCAGGTCCACATAGTTCCGCTGTGCGGGCGCCATGCCCCGGTATACGTCCACCGTGTAGCTGATCACCTGAAAGGTATAAAAGCTGATGCCCACCGGCAGCGCATTTTCAAGCAGCGGAATGGACAGCCCTGTTGCCAGGTTGAAATTGCCTATGAAGAAGTCCGCGTACTTGCAGTACCCCAGCAGCAGCAGGCTGAAAAGAACAGAAGCCGTCAGAAGGGCTTTTGCCCGTCCTTTTCCCCGGTTTTTTTCGATCAGGAGCCCGAAAATATACCCCTGGGTGATCGAGATGAGCATAAAGGCCAGGTATCTGGGCTCGCCCCAGCCATAGAAAAAGAGGCTTGCGAGAAGCAGCACGACATTTTTCAGGCGCATGGGCGAAATAAAGTACAGGGCCACCACCACTGGCAGAAAGTAAAACAGGAAGGTTATGCTGGAAAATAGCATCGCTCAGCCTTTACCCCGCCGGTTACACCACGGGCTCATCGCATAGAGTTTCCGCGTCTGGATACGCGGCTGTCAGTTTCTCCTGGAAGGTGCTTATGATCTCCTTCTCGCCAAAGAAGGCCGCTATATAGCCTCCGGCCTGCATTATCACCAGCCGGTCCGGGAAGCCGCACATCCACTGCCGCTGCAGGATGTTGTCCTTCAGGGCTGCGGAAACCTCCTGCAGGTCCCCGGCCTCCTTGACATGGTACACGCCGCAGGTAAAGGTATTGGCATTCATCATGTGTACCAGTGAGGCCGCGTCGTCAATTTTGTCCACAGCAGACTCCGGGAACCCCAGAGTGGTATTCAGCGCGGCGGCATCGCTGACGCTGAACTTGCCTGGGCCGTCCATAGTCATGTTTTCCTCGGACATATCGCCGCCGGCCGCGGTAAAGCGCTCCTCTTCCCCATAGCTGTCCCACACGGTGGTGAGCAGCTCCAAAGCGCTGCCTATGGCGGTTTCACCTTCGCCCTGAGAGCCGGAGCCCTGCTTGCCGTCACCGCCGCACGCCGCGAAGGCGAAGGTGAGCAGCACTGCCAAAAGTGCTGCAAGGATTTTTTTCATAGTATTCATTGCTTTCATGATATCCATCCTCCAAAATATGATCGTCTGGACTGCTTTGCCGGGCACTCAGGTGTATTCTCCCGGGTGTCCGGCAAAATCGAGATCCCCAGAAACCTTTCAGTCTCTATGGACTTTAGACCTGGCAGCGCCAAAGTCTTTTGGTCTTACCGTGCTTAAAAGACGCCCTTTAAGATATAAAGTCCGATCAGGGTTTACCGGCACTTTTACACAATAAAAGACGGCCGCTTTGCGGGCGGGGAAACTCACAGTACTTAAGAACGTCTTTCTTTTATGTATATTATACCCGAATTCACCCTAAAAAGCAACTGCATTTCTTTACTCACCACCGCCTGCAGGGCGCGGTATATCATTAAGTGCGAAAGAGCTAATTAGCTCGGACGCACTATTTTT